>CALVNP010000037.1 GCA_944349805.1 uncultured Clostridia bacterium | reverse complement strand
TTTTTAAACAAGAAAGAATGTTCACTATATCACAATAATCTTTTACATCTGTTGGAAGAATATCCGTCCCATTAAAATCTGTACCAAAACCCACACAATCTATTCCACATTTATTTACGATATAGTCTATGTGCTCTGCAACAGTTTGGCTTGTTGCATTACTTTTGGACAAAAATTCGGCAACAAAGTAAATTCCAATAAACCCATTTGTGTCTTTAAATGCTTTAAGTTGTTGGTCATTCAAGTTCCTTGATGTTGGACATAAAAAATCTACTGCACTATGAGAATTGAATAAAGGTTTTGTTGTGATTTTTGCAAATTCAAAAAAAGTTTGTCTGTTTTGATGAGCTGTGTCTACTATAATTCCTTTATTTTCAAACTCCCTGATTACAAACTCACCAAATTGAGTTATTCCACCTATATCAAAACAACCACCAGCCAAAGAATTAGTTTTATTCCAAGTTAATCCTGCATAAAATGGTTTTAATTTTAAAATTTCGTCTAAGTTGTTTTCATTTATAAACCAACAGTCTTCTATACATAGTTTTAAAGTTGTAGATAAATTTTTACTACATAAAAACTCCTTAGATTTTTTTATTTTTTCAATAGGATTAGCTATTTCTGTTGTCCAAACAGGAGAACAAAGGACAGATAAAAATTGTTCTCTTTCTTCTAAATAATTTTCATTTACTCCCTTTGTTAAATAATCGTTATGTGTATCTACTATTTTTACTTCCATATTATTATTATATTTGTAAATCTAATTACTATACACATAAAAAAAGTGCAAACTGCACTTTTTTGTTTTTTAATATCAAGAATTTATCTTTTTTAAATATTCTGTAATGAATGGTTGTATGTCGCCGTCCATTACAGCTTGAATATTTGATGTTTCATAATCTGTTCTGTGATCCTTAACAAGATTATATGGATGAAAAACATATGAACGAATTTGACTTCCCCATTCTATTTTTTTTATTGCACCTCTTATGGAATTCAATTTTTCAAGTTCTTCTTGTTCCTGTTTTTCGGCAAGCTTACCATATAGCATTTTCATAGCTGTTTCTCTGTTCTGTATTTGAGAACGCTCCGTTTGACAAGAAACAACAATCCCTGTTGGAATATGTGTTATTCTTATTGCACTTTCCGTTTTGTTTACATGTTGACCACCTGCACCACTACTTCTATATGTGTCCACCTTTAAATCTTCTGGCCTTATAACTATGTCTGGTGTTTCATCAAGTTCTGGCATTACTTCCAAACTAGCAAAACTTGTGTGCCTTCTTGCATTTGCATCAAATGGGGAAATTCTAACAAGTCTATGGACCCCTTTTTCCGATTTTAAGTAGCCATAAGCATTTTCACCTTCAACCAAAAATGTTACACTCTTTATTCCTGCTTCATCACCATCTAAAATGTCCAAAAGTGTACACTTATAATCCATTTTTTCAGCATACATCTTATACATTCTATAAAGCATTTGAACCCAATCCTGTGCTTCCGTTCCCCCAGCACCTGCGTGTAATGTCAAAATTGCATTTAAACTGTCATACTTTCCGTTTAAAAGTGTTTCCAGCTTTAAATTTTCTAATTCTTCCTCTAAAACTTTTAAATCTTTTACAAGTTCATTATATAATTCTGCATCTTCGCAAACAGATAGCATTTCTAAAAGTGCATTTAAGTCTTTAAACTTATTATCATAGGTCTTTATTAAATTTAATTTACTTTCTGCACGCTTTTGTTTTTTTCCAACTTCTTTTACAAGTTTTAAGTTTTCATAAAAGCCATCTTGCTGTTTTTGTTTTTCACAATCTTTTAAAACATCTTTTAGCCCTTGCTCGTCAAAGGCACCCCCTGAGGAATGTATATTCATTTTCCAATGTCTTTAATTTTTCTTGTTCGTTGTCTATAATCATAATATCTCCTTTTTATGCAAACGGATTTTCAATGTTTTGCTCCTTGTCCATTTCATAGAATGTATATGTCAAATGATTTGTTGCCTTTTGATTCCCAACAATTCCTAATATTCCTGATGGAACCACTTCAAAAGACTCATCAAGAGTGTAGCTTAAAAGATGACCATTTGTCTTGCTTATTTTAAATGTTATTGAAATATATATACTACTTTGTGGAATTGAATCTACATATTCACTAGATAAAACGGGATTATAGTAATTTGCAGGAACTGCATCTTGATGCACATTTACTTTAAACTCGTAATAATCTTTTTTAGTCCTATCGAAATAAACAAGGTCAGTTGTTTCGCTCGTAATTTCTAACAAAAAGTCGTGAACATCTCGTTCTCCGATTGAGAACCTATCTGTATACTTAGATGGATTAATTTCATTTTCAATTACATAACTTTCTGCAAAAACATAATTTTTGGTCCTAGACCTATATTGTGTTCCAGCTTTATCTGTATATGTAACTAAACACTCACTACTTAAAAAAGAACTATCCCCTAATCTATATGAAATTTCCAAATTGTCAGAATAGTTTTTAACAGGACCATTCCTTTTTAACACCGTATACAATTTTTGAGTCCCAATTTGAGAGTCTGCTTGTCCACTCATTATTCCATAGTAACCTTTACCATTTTTAAAAATATTATAAGAGTATTGCCAAAGTTTGTATGCATCTCTAAACACAGGCATTTCTTCAATCACCACTTCGCTTCCATCTTCATTTGGTAAACTTTCATCAATATTAGGTGGAGTGGAAATTTCTGGTATTTCAGGTTTTAAATTCGTATTAGAACTTAAAACACTACCTCCAAAAACCACACCTAAAACAATTGCAATAATCAATATTGCAACAACAGAATAATATTTTAATCTATGAAAAACCATTATTTTAAACCCTTTTTATGTCAAATATAGAAAGCTGAATAAAACTTTTATCCAGAAAAAACTGTATTTAGACATAAAGTTAGTTATTTTTGGTTAATAAAACACTATAAAACTGTTCCTTGTCCGTTTGAATTTCCGACTTAACATTCGTACCAAAACAAACAACACAAGAAATCATTACAACCAACACAACTAAAACTATATAGTATTTGATTATATTAAGTTTCATAGTTCTCCTTCACTATTCATTGTACATTAAAAGTATTATGTTGTAAAGACTATTTTTGCTAATTTTTACTAAAAGTTGTTAAAAAAACATTTTAATTATCTTCTCTATATGATATAATATGAATATGTTTAGAAAAAAAGAAATTACACCTTTGAATAGAGTGTGTCCAGAAAGTAATATTGGATTAAATGATATCGAGCTTGAAGAAAGAAAAAAAAGAAAGCTTTTTAATGTTGCAAAAAACAAAAGTTCAAAAAGTGTTTTAAGAATTCTTTTTGAAAATATTTTTACCTTTTTCAATTTGATTTGGGCAATAATTTTTATTGCATTAGTTTTGGTAGAAGCTTATTCTGACCTTGTATTTATAATTGTGGTAATTCTAAACACGCTAATTGCAATAATTCAAGAAATAAAGGCAAAGTACACTGTTGAAAAACTTTCTCTTGTCTCTTCCCCAAAAATTAAAACTATAAGAAATGGTAAAACATTGCAAATACAATCAAATAAACTAGTTTTAGATGACATAATTGAACTTTCTGTTGGAAATCAAATTCCAGCTGACTGCATAATTGTTTCAGGCGAAGCAGAGGTCAATGAAAGCTTACTTACGGGAGAAAGTAATGCTATAAGAAAAAAAGAGGGCGATAGCATACTTGCAGGAAGCTTCATTTTCTCAGGAACAGTTTTCGCAAGAATAGACAAATTGATTTCAGATAGTTACATTCAAACAATCGCTAAAGAAGCTAAAAAATTTAAAAAACCAAATTCAAATCTGTTCAGAGATTTGCAAAAAATTATTAAGTACATAGGAATTATTATCATACCAATTGGTGGGCTGATGTTCCTAAACAACTATCTAAGTTTTAGAGGAGACCCAAATTGGCTTAAACTTGCCGTTACTAAAACTTGTGGGGCTTTGACAGGAATGGTTCCTGCTGGTATGTTTTTGCTTGTAACGATAGCTTTAACCGTTGGTGTTATCAAGCTTGCAACCAAACACACACTTGTAAAGGATATTTACAGCATTGAAATGCTGGCAAGAACAAATATGTTGTGTTTAGACAAAACGGGTACAATTACAGACGGAACAATGAATGTTGTCCATTATGAATGCTTTGATAAGGATTGTAATTTTGAAAACCTAATGGCTAAAATTTTATCTGCCCAAAAAAGTTCAAATTCAACCTTTAATGCATTGCTTTCAAGATTTGGAACAGAACAAGTTTTGAATATAGAAAAGGTTTTAGAATTTTCATCTCAGAGAAAGTTTTCTGCAACAAGGTTTTCAAACTTTACATATCTTTTGGGAGCTCCTGAATTTTGTTGCAAAAACATTCCTTTAAACATAAAAGAACTAATTGAAGAAAGGGCAAAACTTGGCGAAAGAGTTTTAATTATTGCTAAAAGCAGTGAACCTATTGATGAAGATGATTTAGATAAAATCACATCAACATCTACCCCTGTTGGTATAATAACACTAGTCGACCACATAAGAGATGATGCAATAGACACTATAAATTGGTTTAAAAATAATGGTGTAAAAATTAAAATCATTTCTGGAGATAATCCAAACACCGTAAGTACAATTGCAAAAAGAGTTGGTGTTGAAAATGCAGAAAAGTGTATAAGTTTGGAAAATTTAAGCCCACAACAAGTAAGGACTGTTGCCGACCAATACACAGTATTTGGCAGAGTTACGCCAGAACAAAAACATATTTTGGTTAAAGAACTAAAAAATTTGGGTTATGTTGTTGCAATGACAGGTGATGGTGTTAATGATACCCTTGCTTTAAAAGAAGCTGATTGCTCTATTGCTATGGCAGATGGAAGCGATGTTGCAAGAAACTTATCTAATTTAGTTTTAATGGATAGCAAATTTTCTTCATTACCTTCAGTTGTTAAGGAAGGCAGACAGGTTATAAACAATGTACAAAAATCTTCAACTTTGTTCTTAATGAAAACATTTTTTACCATAATATTATCAACCATAATGCTTTTCATCGCTCTTGTCACATTTACACCAAACTCCTATCCTTTCACACCTAAACATCTTTTACTTTTAGAATTTTTTGTTATTGGCCTACCTTCATTTTTACTTGCACTTCAACCTAATGATGAGCAAATTAAAGGAGACTTCATACCAGAAGTGTTAAAAAAGGCTGTTCCTAGTGGACTTTTAATGCTTTTGAATGTTGCAGTCGTTTTATTCTTAGGAAAATTTTCCTTAATAAGTGTAACAGAACAACAAACTCTATGTATTTTAGTTTTAACCGTAACGGGATACATTAACTTGCTTAAATTATGTCATCCTTACAATGCTTTAAGAATATTTTGCGTTTCAATTAGTGGTGTACTTATAACACTTGTAACAATTTTAATGCCTGAATTTTTTGAATTGCAGGCGTTTACAGGAACTGTATTTTTGGTTTTGGGAATAATTGTAGCTTACTCCATACCATTACAATTTGTTTTCCCTTCTGTTGAAAAATGGATAACGCCTATGTTTAAAGAAATCAAATTACCTAAAATTGAAAAACATAATAAAAATAATAAAGAAAAATAACATTCCACACTTGACCCTTATATAAGAAATAATTGACAAAAAATTTGGTTATTATAAAATTTTAATGACGGAGAAATTTATGAATGGTAAATATGTAAATGAGGAAAATCACCAAAAGATAAAAAGAAAATTAAAAAAGTCTTCTAAAATTTGCTTAGCTATTGGTATACCTGTTTTAATTGCTGGAATTGTTTTATTTATTATTGGGTTTTCAAATTTTAATAGTTCTTCAATTTCAACAGCAGGTTCAAAAATGGCAATGCTTGCAGCTGGCAGTTTTGTAATATTTATTGGTTTTGTTCTCATTGCCGTTGGCATTTACACAACCTTTTTTGCACACGCAAGAGAAATTAGTTCTTATACAGCATCATCAGTTGCTCCGGTCATTAAAGATACGGCAGAATACTTAGCACCAACAACTAACAATGTTGTAAAGGAAATTTCAGAATCCATTTCTGAAGGAATTGCAAAAGGCAAATCATCTTCTAATAAGGGTGATAATGCTGGAAAAGTTGTATGTCAAAATTGTGGTCAGAAAAATGAAAGCACTGCAAAATTCTGTTCAAATTGTGGGAATGCAATTACACAAGAAAAATTCTGCTCTAGCTGTGGTTCAAAACTTGAAAGCGATGCCAAATTCTGTTCTAACTGTGGACAAAAACAATAATAAAAAATAATTTAAAGCGAACATAAATTGTTCGCTTTTTTTATTACATTTATTTTTTATACTTACTTATTGAGTTCTGAAGTTTCTGATTTTACCTGTCTTGAAGAATATTTCTTTGCTTGTGTTTTCCTTTCTTGTAATGGCTCATTCCCCTTTACAGCTTTAAGATTTTCTTTAAGTTCATTGTCAATCTTTTTGCCGACCTCGTCAACTTTCTGACGAGCAATTTTTTCTTGTTCCTTAATTTGTTCCTGCTTGAACTGTTCAAATTTAATCCTTAACCTGCAAGTACTTAGGAAATTCTCAATAGCAACAGTTTTATTAAAGTTTTTAAAAAAACTTTCCTTTAAAATTTCTCCATAGATGCTATCTATATTGTAAACATCCTCATATAGCTTTAAGCTGTTTGCTTCTGGGAATTTGAACTTTTCTATTGCTTGTGTTAAAAGCTCAATTCTGTTGTTTAGATAAAAAACTATTTCAGAAAGTTTATCTTTCATTACATCGTCTGCATTTTCTAGCTCCGTTAAAATATCCAACTTTAAAGCTTCAGCATTTTCTAATGCTTGTTTAAAGTATGTTGAAACTGTTTTATTACCATTTTCTAAAAACGGCTCAACATCTAAACTCTTTCTTTTTTTTGCCTTGTCAAGTAAATTTTGTACATACTCACTATCCAGCAAAAACTCGTCTCCTAAAGGATTATACCCCTTTTCCTTATAGGCTTTACCTAAATCTTCATTTATTAAATTAAGTGCGTTAAAAACATCAAAAGATTTTATGTCTTCACTCTCACTTAGTACTTCTTTGTTTTCCATAATAAAATTTTAACAAAAGTTATAAATTTAGTCAATTAAAAAAAGTTGCTAAATTTTTTGTTTTATTATAAAATATATTTAATTCAAAAAAGGAGATTTTTATGGAACTAAAAGGAAGTAACACAGAAAAAAACTTGATGGAAGCTTTTGCAGGAGAAAGTCAAGCAAGAAATAAGTATACTTATTATGCCTCCAAAGCAAAAAAAGATGGCTTTGAAGAGATTGCTAGTATTTTTGAAGAAACAGCAAACAACGAAAAAGAACACGCAAAAATATGGTTTAAATATCTTCAAGGTGGAAGCATAAAGGACACTCTTTCAAATTTGTTAGATGCTGCAGCAGGCGAACACGGTGAATGGACAGAAATGTATGAAAGAATGGCAAATGAAGCTGAAAGAGAAGGCTTTACAAGAATTGCACAACAATTTAGAGGTGTTGCACAAATTGAAAAAATACACGAAGAAAGGTACTTAGCTTTGGCTGAACAGGTGAAAAACAATACAGCATTTAGCAAAGAAGAGGTTGTTGTTTGGCGTTGTAGAAATTGTGGACATATTCACATTGGAAAACAAGCTCCTTCTGTTTGCCCTGTCTGTGACCATCCACAAGCTTATTTTGAAGTTGTAAAAAAATAAAGTTATTTTTAATTTAAAAAGCACTAAAATGTTTTTGGTGCTTTTTTTATTATGTAATCTAATTTTGATAAATAATAAAAATATTGTTAAGTTTATGACACAATTTATTAATATTTGTTTACTTTTGAAAACACATTTTTCATTTTTCGTCAAAATGTTTTCTCTTTTACAAAATTATGGCAAAATACAAAAAATTTTTCATATTGGATTTTAAAGCTATTATGATACTATCACTTTGTAACAAAAAAAAGATTTTTGGAGGAATTATGAGCGAAAACGAAAAAATAAAAATTTTTATAGCAGATAACTCAGATGAAACAACGACAGATATTATTGAACATTTTAAAACCAATAATAAATTTGAAATTGTGGGAACAAGTAAAGATGGAAAAGAGGCAATATCCAAAATTGAAAGTACCCCTGTTGATGTTTTAATTACAGACATTGTATTGTCTGGAACTGATGGTTTTGTATTGTTGGAAACACTAAAAGAAAAACTTGGAAACAAAATGCCAAAAGTGATTGTAACATCTTCACTTTCACACGAAGGCTTTATCAATAAAGCACTTTCCTTAGGCGCATCTTACTTTATGATAAAACCTTATGAAATGCAAAATTTGGAAAGCAGAATAATGGATATTTTAGGTTTAAAGGTAAATAACCAAGAAAAAGTTTTGCAAAAGGACTTTAAAACTATGAGAACTAAAATTGTAGAAGAAAAAATTTCTAATGTGTTTATAACTGTTGGAATCCCTGCACACATTAAAGGATATCAATTTTTAAGAGAAGCAATAAAAATGGCAATAGACACTCCTGACATTATAAACTCTATTACAAAAAGATTATATCCTAGCATTGCAGAAAAATTTGAAACAAGTGCGAGCAAGGTTGAAAGGGCAATTCGTCACGCTATTGAAGTTGCTTGGAACAGGGGAAAGATTGAAAATATAAACTCGCTTTTTGGTCTTAAAGTTTACAATCAAAACGAAAAACCAACAAATGGCGAATTTATCGCTCTTGTTGCAGATAAGATGTTAATGGAAGGATTGGGAAGTTAAAAAAAATAAGCATTTAGTATGCTTATTTTTTTATTCTGGTAAAATAACAAGATTTATCTTTGCAACAACTGATGTATATAATTTTACGGGAATAGTAAAATCTCCCAAATTTTTAATTGTTTCTTTCATTTCGATTTTTTGTTTCGGAATATCATAACCCAACTTTGAAAGCGCATCAGAAACTTCCTTTGAAGTTACAGCTCCAAACATCTTTCCGTTTTCTCCACATTTAACATAAATGGATATGGTTTTACCATCTATTTGTTCCTTTAAGTTTACAGCTTTTAACCTTTCCTGTTCCTTATGATAACTCTCTGCTTCTTTTTGCCCTTTGTTTTCATTAATTGTGGCGTTGTTTGCTAAATTGGCATATCCGTTTTTTAATAAAAAATTTCTTCCATAACCATCTGCAACTTCAACAATGTCACCTTTTTTGCCCGTTCCTTTTACATCTTTGACTAATATTACTTTCATAACATCTCCTATTTTCAGTATATCAACATTATAATAGTTTGTCAAAAGATATAACTAATGATTAATTTTTTAATTTTTGTTAAAAATTGTAATATGGATATAAGATGTAGAAAAACTCAATGTATTTACAACAATAAATACACCTGCACAGCAAAAGAAATAAAAATTAATAAAAAAATTTTATGCTCGACATTTGTAAAGTCTAACAAACAACCATTGGACACTTCAAGGTTGATTTTTCAACGCGCTCCAGATTATGCACCCCAAAGGGAAAGCAAACCAAAAGATATCTTCTGTGAAGCAAATTGTCTTTTTAATCAGGACAAAAAGTGTGAAGCAAATGGTATTACAATCAACGAATTAAAAAATTGTCCATACTGCATTACTTATTTAAAAAATGATGATACAAAAAATAAAAACAGATAAAACTAATTGAATAAGATTTGCGCTTTTTTATAGGCATCAATCAATAATTTTTTTAAGGCAGTATATCTTTTGATAACAAACTTGTTCGCTATCATTCTCTTTAAGTTTTTTTGCTCTCCAACAATAACAACCATTTTTTTTGCTCTTGTTACTGCTGTGTAAATTAAATTTCTATTCAAAATTAAGCTTGGACCTGCAATTGATGGAATTATAACAACATCAAACTCACTTCCTTGACTTTTGTGAATGGTGATTGCATAAGAAAGTGAAAGCTGACTTAATTCTGACCTTGGATAAACACTTTCTCTTCCATCTTCAAACCAGATTGTTGTTTCCCCCGTCTGAACATTTATTGAATGAATATATCCAATATCTCCATTAAAGACACCTGCTCCATTTTCTGTGTAAAGTCCAACTTGTCTTTTCCACTCTATTTCATAGTTGTTTGTTGTCTGCATAATCTTGTCACCTTCTCTAAAAACATTGTTTCCAACAACCAATTCGTTCTTAAATCTATTATAAGGGTTTATTTCCTTTTGAAGTTCTTTATTTAAATTTTCAACTCCACATACCCCTGCCTTTAATGGCGCTAGCACTTGAATTTTTATGCTTTCTATATTTAGAAATTTAGGTATCCTTTTTGTTACCATTTCAACAATAGATTTTTTTATATCTTCAAGCTCAACCTTGCTTTCAAAGAAAAAATCCTGACTTTTATTGTCTATGTCTGGCATTTCACCATTGTTGATTTTATGTGCGTTAGAAATGATTAAGCTTTTTTCACTTTGTCTATAAATCTGCGTTAGTTCATTAACACTTATGACTTCGCTTTTAATCATATCTTCAAGCACATTCCCTGCTCCAACGCTTGGAAGCTGGTCCTTATCTCCTACAAAAATAATTTTTGTATCCCTTGCAATGGCTTTTAACAAACTACACATTAAATTATCATCGACCATAGACACTTCATCTACAATAACAACATTATAAGGAAGTGGATTTTGCTCATTATACACAAATTTTTTGCTTTTGAAATCCACTTGCAGGGCCCTATGGATTGTTTTTGCGTCCCTTTGTGTTGCTTCCGATAATTTTTTTGCAGCTCTTCCCGTTGGTGCCATAAGTGCTATTCTTTTTTTCATATTTTTAAGCAAGCTTATTATACATTTAACTATTGTTGTTTTACCCGTTCCTGGCCCACCTGTTATTATACTTACACCACTATTAATTGCGTTAATTATAGCTTTTTTTTGGTCCTTATGAAATTGAATGTTATTAACTTCTTCAAAATGTTTTATTTCATCATCTACATCTAATTCTGTGTTTACGAGTGAACAACACAAAAGTGCAAGTTTTTCAGCTATACTCTTCTCCCAAAAATAAAATTTTGAAAGCATAACTGCGTCGTGTGGAAAGATAAAGGTATTTGTAACAAATTTGTCAAAGATTAAATCTTCTAGAACTTTTTTAAAGCTTTCATTTTCTTCAATTTCTAAAAGATTTGAAACACTTTTAAACAGTTCTTCTTTTGGAAGATAAGTGTGTCCGTTTTTTTCTGACGCTTCTGTCAATGAATAAATCATTCCTGCCCTTATTCTAAACTCGCTGTCCTTAGAAATTCCAAGACTTCTTGCAATTTTGTCAGCTGTTGCAAACCCTATTCCATCAATATCTTCTACTAACCTATATGGATTTTCCTTTAAAAATTCAATTGTCTTGTTTTGGTAAACTTCATAAATTTTTATTGCCATATTGACGGTCATTCCATACCCCTGCAAAAAGATGACTGTATTTTGTAAATGTTTTAATTCCCTAAATGTTTCAGCAATCTTTATTGCTGTTTTTTTGCTTATACCTTTCACTTTTACAAGCTCATTAGGGGTAAACTCAATAACATTTAAAGTGTCTTCCTTAAAAACATCAACAATAGCTTTTGCCGTAATTGGACCAACACCCTTAATTAATCCACTTCCCAGATATTTCTGTATTCCTTCCTTTGATGTTGGATAAAGAGTTTCAAAACTATCGACTTGAAATTGTTCTCCATACTTTGTATTTGTTATATAATTACCTTCAAGTTTTAAATGAGTTCCCTCTGAAATTTGAAGAAATTTTCCTACACATACTGTATGCAAGTCGGAATGTTCAAAATAAAAAACGGTATAGCCGTTGCTATCATTCCTAAAAATTATCTCTTCTACTATACCTTCTAATAACATATAAAGATGTTACAACAAAAATATCATTTTTGCAAGCAATGTAATAAAAATATGTTGATTAACATCACGGTCTTAAAAGCTAAAAACAGAACATCTTGACAAAATATAAAAATTTAATTATAATAAAGTCAGTTATAAGGGGGTCAAATGCAAAGAAAAGATCGCTTTAAAGACAAGCTCGTTTTATCACAAGGTTTAAAGCATTATCAAGAAAGATATAAGATAACAGAAGATGAATCTGTTTTAAAAGGAGTGGTTGATGAATCGTCTAAGTTTGACACTGCTGTTCTTGTATATATAAGTGACCTTCATATTGGGACTTTTGATTTAGATATAAATTGGTTAATAGAAGTTACGAACTATGTACTAAACACTCCAAATGCAAAAGTATTATTGTTAGGCGACTTGTTAAATACAGCAATTTTAAATGCTGTTAGCAATATGTATGAAGACATAGCATATCCACAAGAACAATGGCAAATTGCTGTCGATTTATTCTCAGCACTTGCTAAACAAGACAAAATTATTGCAATTTGTGCTGGAAATCACGAAAGGCGTGTTTATAAACAAACAGGTATAGAGACACTTAGACAATTTGCTCACGCAATTGACGCAGAAAATGTATATGCTCCATATTATGCAAATATAGATTTAATTTTGAAATGCTCTGATTCTCAAACAGGAACGTTTAAAATTCCCATTGTTGCTCATCACGGAGATGGAGCAGGCAATATTTCTGGTGTTAAAAAATTACAGACAATAGATAATGGCTCTTATATCAACACTGTGGGTCATTTACATAAAGAACAACTTTTGGTTAGGTCTATGCCATACTATGACCCAACAACAGGAAAAAAATACAAAAAAGCTGTTTTAGATGTAATTTTACCTTCTGCTGGTGGTGGATACTATGCAAAAGAAAAAATGTTGACAGTAACATATAAATCTCCCTACTTAGCACTAGAAGTTACAGCAGTAAAAAATCCAAGATATGAAAAATTTAAAAATTCGGAATGGGAAGAAGAAGAAATAATCCCTGCAATAAGAACAATTCCTATTATGAAAGCGGCAGACACTGCACAAAAAAATATGCATATACAAACAGCAAACAGAATTATAACAGCTAAAGAGAAAGAAATAAATCACGAACTGATTTTAAAAATTAATGAAATTGTTAGATGGATGAAAGAACAAGGAATAGATATAACATCAAGTGTTAAAAACGCATTAAATCAGGAAATCAAAAGAGAACAAATTAAAGAAACAAAAAAACAAATTATTTTAAAACCTGTTGAAAGAGAAAAGGAGTAAGTATGGCAAAAAAAGATCCAGACAAGGCACTTGATGTCATAGGGAAAAAGCTTAGAATAAAGGAAGAAATTGATAGGGATTTTGATGAAAATTCCTTAAAAAACGAAACCATTATTGTTGATGAATCAAGTCCTGAAAAAAAACAAATTGAAAGCATTTCATATCAATTAAACAATAAAGACTTTGGTTTGAATGTGCTAGCAAATTTAAATCTTGGAAAGGCATATAGGCTTACAGGTGAGGAAGGTGGACAATACAATATTCCCCCCGACGCCAAAAGGACAAAATATACCATTGAAGATAAAGATGCAATGGACGAAGATTGGTTAGATTATATAATAGAAAAAATTTGCTCTGCAAATAATAGTTTTATAATACTAGAGAATATTTTTACAAGAGTGACAACAGGAAATTATTCTGAAAATCTACCATATAAAGAACAATTAAAAGTTGCTTATGAAAAATTTAGTGACCCAAGATTACAAGGAAAATTTTTAGCATTAGTTCGTGGAACAATAGAGCAAGACATAATAAATAATGGTGGGCCAGATTTAATGTTGAAATTGGGGAAAATGTTAGGGCTAGAAGATAGAGTTCTTTCAAACCCTGTAATTGATATACAAGTAACAAATCCAAAACTCAATGGAAGAAATAAAAAAATCAGTATAATTTCTGTAAATGAAAAGACATCTGCAACAAAGGGTATCTTTAATATAATGCAAAGATTTGAAAAAACTCGTCCAGGCTTTGATATTTACTATAACACAACAGCAAAACAATGTGGAATGTCTGTTGGTATGACAACAGTAACAAAAGAAAATGGCGAAGTTGAACACAAACCTTGTTGGTTTATATGTTTTGGCCCTATGTTTGAATATGACAAAAGGAACATAAACAGACCATCACTTGAACCTTATGTATTAAATAAGGCTTGGTATAAGGTTGGGCACACTTTTAAAATTGTTGACGGAAAAGTTGAAGCAAATGTAAGAGTGGATTATGAGGATTACATATATCCACATAGAACAAAGGAAGATTTTTCTAATTTTACTACTGCTGTAATAGGAGACAACATAAAAAGTGTACTTACAGGGTTAGAATCAAAAATAATAGACCATATGGACAGAGCTGTTGACACTGCAATAATAAAAGCTAGAAAAGATTTAGGAAAATTTATAAAATATGGACACGATGATAAAGGAGAAGAAAAATGAGTTTTGGTGTAAAAAAAGATGGTGAAAAAGTTATATGTTTAAACTGCAATGTGATTGTAGGAAAACAGGAAACTAAGTTTAATTTTTGTCCAAAATGTGGAAGTCCATTAAATTTAAAAGCTGGGCTTATTGATGAGAAAAAAATCAATCGTGAAAAACTAAAACTTCTCTATGAAATCTTAGATGAAGGTGAAAGTGGTTTTGAGCAAAAAATAAAGGACTGTATAAAGGAATTAGAAGAAGAAATATAAGGAGAAAAAATGCAAAAAAATTATAAAGAAATATATAGCAATATGCTTGCTAATATGAAAACAAAAAATACAGCAGGAATAGAAATGGTTGAAAAAGCTTTTGCTCTTGCAGAAAGCAAACACGCAGGGCAAAAAAGGAAATCTGGCGATGACTATGTTTTACACCCAATTGAAGTTGCAGAAATTTTAGAAAGATATGGGTTTGACTCCAATGTAATAAGCGCAGGACTTCTCCACGATGTTGTTGAAGATTGTGAATATTCTATTGATGAAATTAAAAACAATTTTAATGAAGAAATTGCATTTTTAGTAGATTCCGTAACAGCAATAGAAAAAGAAGATTTAGATGCAATTAAAGATGAACAACTAATCAATGATGAAAATATTAAATTTATCTTAGACGATATGACATATCAAAAGCTTATTCGATATGGGAAAATAAATAAAAAAGCATTTTTTATAAAGTTTGCAGACAGGTTAAACAATTTACAAACTATATCTTGTTTTCCAAAATTTAAGCAAATTGAAAAAGTTAGAGAAACAATAAAATGGATTGTTCCACTTTTAAAAATTTTTAAAGCAAACAAATTTTTAAATGAAATATTAAATGAATGTTTTCTTATAGTAAATGAAGAAAAATTAAATAAAACAGATTTTATACACTATTATAATATAAAACTCACACAAGATTATAGCGAAAAGGAAAATTTAAAAACGAACTTAACAAAAGCTCTAACTGAACAATTTGAAAGCTTTGTAAAAACAGAAGAATGCGTTCTATCACCCCTTCAAATAATTGATTTAATCACCAACGAATACAATATAGATGCAATAAATAGCATTAACCAAGAACATTTTAATAATATTCCTTTATATTCTTTACAAATAATTTTTAACAATAATTTAACAACAACTCAATGTTTTGAACTTGTAAAAAGCTTTATTGAAAACAGTTTTAAATCCGTTAAAATTGAATACATACAAAAATGCAAACATACAAAAGTTATTTCAATCGTGGTAAAAGATTTACAAGACAAACATTTCATATTAAATGTTTGCAACGAGTCAGATTATTTCATCTATGAAAACGGAAATTATGAAAATATAAATCTAGACTTTTTAACAGATGATATTAGAGAAATAACTATAAAAGGCATAAAAGTAAAGACGACAACAAACGATGTATTTTACTTACCAGAAGGTTCCACAATTTTAGACCTTGCTTTTAAAGTTAACAACACTATCGCATACAGTTTAAAAGGTGCTTACCTAAATGGTTCTACAAAAAAATCACCAATATTTTTTAGGCTCTTAGATGGCGATGTTATCGATTTAGAATATGAAAAGAATGATAATCAAGAATATAAAAATATTGCAAAACTAGAATGGCTAACATATTGCAAAACAGACTATGCCAAAAATTTATTAATAAAATATTTTGAAAAATAAAATCACGAGATATAATCCCGTGATTTTTTATCTACCAATTTTTTTGTTAAATTTTTCAACTCTTCCACTTGAATCAACAATTTTTTGTTTTCCAGAGAAGAATGGATGACATTTGTTACAAATATCAACTTTTATTTCATTTCCCTTAACTGCAGAGCAAGTTTTGAATGTATTTCCACAAGCGCAAGTTACTGTCACTTCGTGATAATCTGGTTGAATCTCTTTCTTCATAAACACCTCACTTAAATTTACAGTGGCTATGATACCAAACAAAATTATATTTGTCAAGTATTATTGAGAATTTATTACTATAAATATAAGTTATCCACATTTCCACAATAAGTTATCCACAATATTGTGGATAACTCTATTTATGTATTTAATATGATGTATTATAAGTAAGGAGATTTTCATTGCCAAATATTTCAATACCAAATAATCTTTTTATTTTTTGAAATACTGCAAACATATTATTTTTAACAACAATATAATTAAATAAAAATAATTTTAATTTTAATAAATCAATTATTTTTATTATTTCTTTTTCAATTTTTTTCATTACTTTTCTCCTTTTAATCTAGACTATTGTAACAAAAAATAATTATTTTTTTATTACTATAAAAGTATATCATAAATGGAAAAAAATATAAAGAAAATCAGCATTCTATTATGTTTAATTTTTGTCGAAATTTGACTTTTTAATTACAAAAAATTACATTTTTTTGTTATTTTTATTCTTTTTGTTAAATTTGGTTATTTTTTTTAAATTTAACATAAAATATTTTAATGACAATTTGGCAAGCAATAATTTTAGGAATAATACAAGGGGCAACAGAATTTTTGCCCATTTCTTCAAGTGGTCATTTATTACTTTTTAATTCAATCTTTGACATATCTGATAACTTTTTAGGACTTTCAATTTTTTTACACATTGCAACACTATTTGCAGTACTAATTGTTTTAAGAAAACATATTTGGTGGCTAATTAAAAATCCTTTTTCCAAACTTGCTTTAAAACTATATCTATCCACTATAATAACAATTATTATTGCAATCCCAATAAAGCTGTTTTTTAATGATTTGCTAAATGGTGCATTTTTACCAATTTTCTTTTTACTTACAGCAATACTTTTACTACTAACTGAATTTTTAAGTTCTAAAACAATTTCACATAGTTTAGGTTTTAAAACAGCAATATATATTGGACTAATTCAAGGTATTGCAGTAATACCTGGCATTTCAAGAAGTGGTTCTACAATATGCGCAGGAGTGTTGGAAGGTGCAAAAAGAGAAGATTGTGCAGAATTTAGTTTTATACTAAGCATTCCAATTATTTTGGCTTCTATGATTTTTCAAGTTGTTGAATGTATCGAAACAAATCAACCATTTTTTGATACATCAATTTTAAATATTGTGTTATCGTTTGTTTTTGCACTTTTAGTCGGTCTTATTTGCGTAAAGTTTATGATTAATGCTGTAAAAAAAGTAAAGTTTTATCCATTTGTTATATACCTTACAATTTTGTCCATATCTTGTTTGTTTATATTATAAAAGCTATGTTTTCACATAGCTTTTCCATTTGATATCCTAATAATATTATCTGCTTGACCTTTAAAATCCGTACAAGTTAAAAATGTCTGTGTTTTCTTGCAGAAATTTAAAAGTCGTTTTCTTCTTTTGGCATCTAATTCACTTAGGACATCATCTAAAAGAAGGATTGCTTTTTCACCCGTAAGCTTTTCAATTATTTCTAACTCGGCCAACTTTAAGGATAACGCACAAGTTCTCTGTTGCCCCTGTGAACCATAAGCTCTAACATCTATTCCATTAATAGATACCTTTATGTCATCTCTATGTGGTCCTACTGTTGTATAACATAGCTTTATATCTTTATCAAAATTCTTATTAATTTCATTTAAAAACTTTAGTTTTATTTCATTTTCGTCTTGTCCAATAATTCCAACATACTCCAAATCTAATTCTTCACTATCTTGTGTCAAATACTTATGGCTTAATTTTGCATAAGGTGTTAATGATTTCAAAAAATTTATACGGTTATAAATTATTTTACTACCTACTGTTGCAAGCTGTTCATTCCAAATATCTAATGTCTCTTTAAGTGTGGTTTTGTTTAACTCTTCCTTTAAAAGTTTATTTCTGTTTGCTAAAATTTTTTCATATTTACTCAATAAATAAAAATAGTTTTTAGACATCTGAGAAAGGCTTATATCCATAAATCTTCTTCTATCTTCTGGACTTTCCTTTATAAGTTTTAATTCATCTGGAGAAAAGAAAACTGCTTTCAATTCCCCCATCAGCTCCCCTATCTTTTTTATTGGTATTTTATTAATTCTAACGGTTTTTTTAGCATTTTTGGAAAGTATTATATCTATTGTACTTTTTCCATATTTCCTTTCAATTTCAACAATTATTTCTGCCCGATTTTCATTAAAATTTATTGTTTGTCTTTCTTTATTTACCCTTAAGCTTCTTCCTATTGAACACATATAAATTGCTTCTAAAAGGTTTGTTTTTCCTTGTGCATTTGCCCCTACAATTACATTCAAACCATCAGAAAAATCTATCCTTAAATTAGAATAGTTTCTATAATTATTCAGATAGATTTTTTTTACTTTCATAGGCTTATAATGGGTTTGTTTTTGGTAAATTTTTATTTCTTGGATATTTTATTGGAGTATCCTTGGTTTTAACAACAACTACCACAGTCCTTTTATTGTTTTCTATATCAAACTTCAATACTTTTTGAATTTTCCCACCAAGAATTTCTAACGCTTTATTTGAATCTTCAATTTCTTCTTCAATGTTGTCACCTTTATATGCAAGCAATTTTCCACCAACTTTTAATAGTGGTAAAGAGTATTCTAATAATGTTGAAAGTTTTGCAACAGCTCTTACAACAACATAATCATACTTATTTCTATTTTGCTTAGAAAAATCTTCTGCTCTTGTATGGCAAGCTTCAATATTTTTTAAACTCAATTTTGATATTATTGTGTTTAAAAAATTAACTCGCTTATTTAAGCTATCTATCATTGTTACTACCAAATCATCTCTATAAATTTTTAATGGCAAGCTTGGAAATCCTGCTCCTGCACCAATATCAACAATTTTGGAATTTTTTTCAATTAAAAATTCTGGATATATACTATCTAAAAAATGTTTAATAAAAACATCGTTTTCTTCCGTTATTGCCGTTAAATTAAATTGATTATTATAATAAATTAATTGATTAAAATATGTCACTAATTTATCATATTTTTCTTCACTTAAATTAATATTATATTTTTTAAATAATTCAATTTTTTCCATTTTGCCTCAATTTTAAATAAATAATTAAAACAGAAATATCTGCAGGGGAAACACCTGAAATTCTTGATGCTTGTGAGATTGTTTTTGGCTTTATTTTGTCCAATTTTTGCCTTGCTTCAAGTCTTAACCCCTTGATTGAAAAAAAGTCTATATCTTCGCTTATTACAAGGGATTCTTCCTTTTCAAGCTTCTTTATATCATCTTCTTGTTGCTTTAAATAACCTTCATATTTAACTTCAATATTTATTGAATTAATTATATCATTATTAAAGCTTTTAAATATTCCAAATTCATCGTTTATTTTAAATGCATCAATATTATTTCTTTTAATTAAATCATATACTGTTAAACTTTGCGAAGGTATATTTTCATTATTATTTTTTAAAAAATTTTTTAATTTATTATCTAATTTTATTTTTATTTTTAATTTCTCTTTTGCTTTATTTAATTTAAGCATTTTAGATTTGTAAATTTTATATCTTTCATCATCTACAAGTCCTATTTTTCTACCTATTTCAGTTAATCTTATATCAGCATTATCTTGCCTTAAATAAAGTCTATATTCTGCTCTTGAAGTCATCATTCTATATGGCTCGTTTGTTCCTTTAGTAACCAAATCGTCAATTAAAACACCAATATAAGCTTGATTTCGTTTTAAGATTAACATCTCCTTATTATGGTTATAAGCATTTGCATTTATTCCTGCAATTATACCTTGTGCTCCTGCTTCTTCGTAACCACTTGTTCCGTTAACTTGTCCTGCAAAAAACAATCCTTTAATTTTTTTTGATTCCAATGTTGGATAAAGTTCTAGTGGATTAATACAATCATATTCAATTGCATAAGCATTTCTCATAATGCTTGAATGTTCCAATCCTTTTATTGTGTGATACATTTCTTCTTGGACATCATAAGGAAGAGATGTACTTACACCCTGAATGTAAAATTCATTTGTATCTAACCCTTCTGGTTCAAGAAAAATTTGATGTCTTTCTTTATCTTTAAATCTCACTATTTTATCTTCAATAGAAGGACAATATCTTGGTCCTGTTCCTTTGATTATTCCAGAATACAATGGCGCTCTCGATAAATTATTTAATATAACTTCGTGCGTTTTTGAATTTGTGTAAGTTAGATAACATACTGATTGATTTTTTGTCTTCTTTGTTGTTAAAAAACTAAAATTTTGAATATCATCTTCCCCGTATTGAACTTCAAGTTCGGAAAAATCTATTGTTTTTCCATTAATTCTTGCTGGTGTACCTGTTTTAAATCTTCTAACTTCAAGTCCTAAATCAATTAAGCTTTTGGTTAGTTGGTTTGCTGGTGCAAAACCATTTGGTCCACTGTTTTTAGTATATTCTCCAATAATGATTTTACTCTTTAAATACACTCCTGTGCTTATTACAACAGACTTAGCTATAAATGTTTCACCCATTGCAGTTTTAACACCTATAACCTTTCCTTTTCTACATAAAATTTTTGTTACTTCACTTTGTTTGAGTGTTAAATTTTCTTGTTCTTCCAAAACTCTTTTCATTCTGGAATGATATTTCTGCTTATCTGCTTGTGCTCTTAAACTATAAACAGCTGGACCTTTTCCCCTGTTTAACATTCTTTTTTGAATTAGTGTTTCATCTGTGTTTTTGCCCATTTCTCCACCAAGAGCATCAATTTCACAAACTAAATGTCCCTTTGCAGTTCCACCTATAGAAGGATTGCAAGCAAGAAAAGCAATTGCGTCTAAATTTAAAGTTAAAAGAAGTGTTTTGTTTCCAAGGCGTGATAAAGCTAAAGCTGATTCACAACCAGCGTGACCTGCACCAACAACAATACTATCATAATATACCTTCTTCATTTCCCTAAACAAAACTTAGAAAAGATTGCATCAACAATGCTTTCTGTTTCCGTCTCTCCTGTTATTTTACCTAATTCTGCCCATAGTTCTTTAAGCATAAAACTTACTATATCTGCAGTTGAATTTTTACAATTATCTAAAATGTTTTTACAAATTTCATTTGCCTTAGACAATGCTTCAATATGTCTGACATTTGTTAAAATAAGACCTGATGTATCAATTGTTCCTGTTTGAAATTCTTGATATATTGCTTCCTTTATATCCTCAATGTTTTCATTATTTTTTGCACTTACTAAAATGTGTCTATCTTTTAAAGATAAAACATTTTTCTTATCTATCTTATTTAAAATTATAATCCTTTTCTTGTCCTTTGTTAGCTTTAAAAGTTCTTCATCTTCCTCTGTTAAATCATTTGAACTGTCAAGGACTAAAAGTACTATATCAGAACTCTGTATTGCTCTTTTTGTTCTATCAATACCAATTTTTTCAACAACATTATCGCTATCTCTTATTCCTGCTGTGTCTATAAAGTTTATTTTAACATTTTTATATACAATGCTCTCTGTGATGATATCTCTTGTTGTACCTGCAATATCTGTAACAATTGCTCTGTCTTCTCCTAAGAGTGCATTCAAAATGCTGGATTTCCCAACATTTGGCTTACCAATAATAGTTGCATTAATTCCTGTTTTTATAAGCTTTCCTGTGCTTGCTGTATTTAAAAGTTTTTCAATTTCTTCTTTTACTTTAATAATTTGTTTTTCAGTATGATTTAAAGTTTCTGCTTCATCATCGTGTTCTGGATAATCTAGCGTCATATCTATGTTTGCAATTTCATCTGTAATAATATTTTGTAAACTTTTAACTTTGTTTAAAAGTTTTCCAGACATTAAATTAAAACCTGCTTTTATTTCAGCTTCTGAGTTTGCGTTTATAACATCAATAATGCCTTCTGCACTGTCTAAACTTACTTTACCATTTAAAAAGGCTCTTTTTGTAAACTCTCCATTTTCTGCAAGCACTGCACCACATTCTATTAAAGCTTTTAAAACTTCTTTTGTTAAAAATTCACCACCGTGACACTGAAATTCAATTATATCTTCCCCTGTATAAGAATGTGGGGCTTTAAAGTAAACAAGCAAACATTTTTCATTGATTTCTTTATAGTGAAAAGTCCCTAAAATGACCTTTCTAGGTTCTATATTTTCCTTGCACGAAAAAACCTTGCCAGCTATGTTTAAGCTGTCATCACCACTCATTCTTACAATGCTTATTGCTCCAACACCTATTGGAGTAGAAACTGCTACAATTGTTTTCACAAGTAAGATTATAACACATAAAAAATAAATAGTAAATTACAAAAATAAAAAAGAAGATATTATTTATCTTCTTTATCTTTTAAACATACGGTTAAAAATCTATGTGGTTCTTCTCCTGTACTAAAACTTGTAAGTTCTGGATAATTTTGAATTACAGTATGAATTATTCTTCTTTCATAAGCTGTCATTGGTTCTAACTTTGTGGGATGTGAAGTTTTAATAACCTTTTTAGCAATTCTGTTTGCAAGAGCTTCTAAGCTTTCTTTTCTTTTTTCCTTAAATCCAC
>CALVNP010000036.1 GCA_944349805.1 uncultured Clostridia bacterium | reverse complement strand
GGATCTAAGCCACTTGTTGGTTCATCTAAAATTAAAACTTGCTATTGTTACTGCCTTCATGGGAGATCCTGATGTATTAATTTTAGATGAACCAACAAGTGGCTTAGATCCTGTGATGCAACAAGTTTTTATCGATTTTGTTAAAGAAGAAAAGAAAAGAGGTAAAACTATACTCCTGTCTTCACATATGTTTAATGAAGTTGAGGCAACTTGCGATATTATTTCTATAATTAAAGATGGTAAAATTGTTTCCACTTTTAAAGCTTCTAACATTAAGCATAATAAAAACAAAACTTTTGAAATTATATTTAAAAGCAAAATTTCTTTTGATAATGCATTAAAAAAATTTCCTTTTAAGAAAGTTATTAAAAATGATAACAAAATACATATAATTTCATCAGACGATAAAATGCTGAAAATTGTTTTTGCTGTTAATGATTCTGATATTAATGAATTTGTAAATGAAATTTCTAATTTTAGTTTTAAATCGTTTAAAGAAAATAAATTTACAATTGAAGATTATTTTATGCAATTTTATAGAGAAGAAAAAGATTTTGGAGGCATAAATGGAAGAGGTAATTAAGGTTGAACATTTAACAAAAGATTATGGCTCTGGAAGAGGTGTGTTTGACATAAATTTTAATGTACATAAAGGTGAAGTTTTTGGTTTTGTTGGAACTAATGGAAGTGGGAAAACCACTATCATCAGACATATAATGGGGTTTTTAAAAGCAAGACAGGGAAGCGTTAAGGTTTTGAATATGGATGCTTGGCATAATTCTTGTGAAATAAAACAATATGTTGAGTATATACCTGGTGAAATTGCTTTTCCCGATTTGGATAATGGTATAACATTTTTAAAAAATTACGCTGAAATGTTAAACTTAAAGTCAATGGACAAAGCAAATGCGCTTATTAAAAAATTGCAACTTGATCCTTCTGCAAATCTTAAAAGAATGAGCAAAGGTATGAAACAAAAAACTGCTATTGTTGCATCTTTTATGGCGGATAAAGATATTTTGATTTTAGATGAACCGAGTACGGGACTTGACCCGTTGATGCGAGAAACCTTTTTAGATTTAATTTTGGAAGAAAAAAAGAATGGTAAGACAATTTTGATGAGTAGTCAAATGTTTGATGAACTTGAAATTACTTGTGACAGAGTTGCTTTAATTTTTAACGGTAAAATAGTTGATATTGCAGATATAAATGCTCTTAAAAATTCTGATGTTAAATATTATAAAATTGAATTTAACAATTCTCTTGATTATGAAAGATTTAAAAAATTAAAATATGATGTTGTAAGAATACAAGAGCAATACAATCAGGTTACTATTAAAATATCAGATGAGGAAGTTCCAAATTTGTTAAAAAAATTAAAGGCGTATGACTTAAAATTTATTTCAGAAGTAAAGTACAATTTAGAAAAATATTTTCGTGATATTCTAAGTAAATATAGGGAGGAGAAAAATGTTTAGTAAAGCATTATTTAAACAGACGGCGAAAGCAAATTGGATAAAGTGGTTCGCAGTTACTGTTGCAACTTGCGTTATGCTTGCAATTGTCATAATAGTTCTTGGCAATCTGGGAATTAATAACATAAGAGATTCCTTAAAACAGGTTTTTACACAAGCAAATCAGGAAGCATACCTTAAAGATAATGCCGTAGACCTTTATACTTTATATGTAACAACGGCAGAGACGAACGATCAAATGGATACATTTGCTGGTATGGGTTATACAATGATTGAAAATTTGTTGACAAATTATGATAATGAAGTGGCAAATTATGAACTTGAAAATGGAGTAGCACCAGATGAAAGTGTTAAAAAACAAATTGCAAACAATATTGCTTCAGCTTTTGTTGAAACAAATGGAAATATGATTAAGATGTTTGCTCCAAATACTGATTTAGATGAGTTAAAGGTTCTTTTAATCAATGTATTGCTTGCCCACGATAAAAATGTTGATTTAAGTGGCAAAGAATTATTAATGGAAGGCTATTATCTAACAGTGTACGATAATGCATATGCAATTGCTATAGAAGAAGGGAAAACAGATGATGAAGCTTTAAATGAAGCAAATCAGGCTAGAATTCACGCAGGCGAAATTGTAGAAGAACTTGCAACAGTTGGAAAACAAACTGATTATTCTGATTATGCCTTAATATATGCTAACAAAAGTATGTATAATCAAGTTTATGAAATGCAAATAAGTGCAGGTGCGAGCGAAGATGAAGCAAAACAAAATGCAGTTGTTGTTAAGGTTTTATCAAATACGGCAATAAACACATATACATTATGGCTTACTGAGGGTAAAACACCAGAAGATGCTAAAATTGAAGCTACAAAGAGCATTTCCGACCAAATTGAAGATGAAAAGGTTGTAGAAGCTTTGCAAGAACTTGGAAATATGGATGTTTATGGGCTTATTATTGGGTCAATATTTTACAGAATTGCAGGTCTATTGCTTCCTATGGTGTTTGTAATAATGGTTGCTAATGGGCTTCTTGCAGGTCAAGTTGATTCTGGCTCAATGGCATATGTTTTAAGTACTCCAACTAAGCGTAGAGCTGTTACTACAACACAGATGGCATACTTACTTTATGCTTTGTTTTCTATGTTTTTGTTGGTTACCGTTGTAAGCGTTGTTTCTGTTTGGATTGTGGGTGGTAATAATTTTGCTATAAATTATAGTGAGATATTACTATTCAATTTGGGGGCATTTATTACAATGTTTGCATTTGCTGGTTTCTGTTTTATGTGCTCTGCAATATTTAACAGAACAAAATACTCACTATCAATTGGTGGTGGAATAACAATATTTATGCTGGTTTGTACCATTCTTGGGTTGTTTGGTTCTGATGTTGTACCATCGGCTATGAGAATTGAGGCAATGAACTTCTTCAACTATCTATCTTTAATAACTTTCTTTGATACTACATCTATTTTAGCAGGGACATTGTCTTATTTATGGAAGTTTGGAATACTAGCAGGGATTGGAATAGTTACATTTATAATCGGAGTGTTCTGTTTTGATAAAAAGGATTTACCTTTATAAATTCTTTTATAATAAAATGCCAAATTTTTGGCATTTTTTTATAATATTTTTTGTTCTTTTACAAACACTTGTTTTAGGGGCATTTATGAAAGGTAATTCTGTTTGTAAAATTATTGGTCAAAGCTTTAAAGAATTTAACAAAGTTTGGGATAAAATTTTGGCAAGTTTGGTCTTGGTGATAGGAACAATAATTGGAGCTTTCCTTTTTCCTTTACTTGGTATTTTTTTATCATTTTTTGTTTTTGGATTTTTGTGTGTGGGGCAAAAAAAGTTTGTTTTGAGCTGTATTAAAAATAAACCTTTGCCTGTAGAAATAGTTTTTTCTACTTATAAAATTTGTATTCAGGCTTTTGCTATGAAAACCATTATTTTACTTTACACACTTTTGTGGTCTGCTTTATTAATAGTGCCAGGAGTGATTTGTTTGTTAAATTATAGTTTTGCAAGTTTTATCTTAGCAGATAATGAAATGTTAGATGCATTTTCTGTTTTAAGAAAAAGTAAGGAGATGGTTTTAGGGTACAGGATTAAGATATTTATAATTTCTACTTTCTCACTTTTGATGTTCTGCGCTTTTGCAACAATTGGATTTGGGATTATTGAATTGTTTACTCTGTTTTTGACTGTTCCAATTTGGGTTATCATTTTAATTACAATCTTGTTTGGGCTTATTGGTTTTGCGTTGGTTGTTGCTCCTTTCTATGAAATTTCAATGGCTAAACTATATTTGGAAGCAAAAGATATGAATTATGTTAGTAAAAATAGAACTAAAACAAAACAAGTTGTTTGACAATATGGTTAAAATGTTTTATTATAACATTGGAGGGCGACTTTGGAAGAAATTGATGAATTAAGCACTGAAACTTGTAGAAAAAAGTTTATAGAAATGAGAAGAAGTTTTCAAAAGACCTATAAAAATGCAGACTTTTTGGAAAAAGAAGAAACCTTCAATAAACTTTATGATGAAGTTTGTATAAATGCTGTTGATGGAGATATGATAGCTCAGGATTTTTTGGCATATTTAAATAAAAAGGGCTATGGGGATTTTTTGTTTCCAAATTATGATTTAAGTATGCGTTGGCAAATTCTTGCAGGGGCAAACGGAAATGGTTTTGCAATAGAAAAACTTACAATCTTTTTAAGTTTTGCAATAGATAAAATTCTAAATGTTGATGATGTAAAAGAAATCGCTGAAAGGAATGGAATTTTTCAAGAGAATTATCAGTATATTTTGGGAAGGCTGATTTGTGAAGGGATCGTTGACGAGCTTAATATAAATGCTAGGGATTTAATCAGAGAAGCTCCCAAAAATGTTGAATATAGTCCAAAAATTATGCGAGTTTTCGACATTGCAAGGGAAGAGGCAATCCCAAGAGTATTGAAATTTTTGCGTAGTTAATTTTTTAAAAAATGTTGTTTAAAACATTGACAAAATTTAATCCTTATGCTATATTATAGCGAAATAAACTCCGTTTGGAGTTTTTTAATGCACTTAATTAAACGGAATTTTGGAGGAAATATGGCAAAAAATACTATTAATGATAGAATTACACTTGCTTGTACAGAATGTAAAGAACGCAATTATGCTACTACAAAAAACAAGAAAAATGATCCTGACAGAATAGAATTAAACAAATTCTGCAAGCGTTGTGGTAAACATACTTTGCATAAAGAAACAAAGTAAGAGGTGATTTATGGCTAAGAATAAAAATAAACAAAGCAATAAACCTGAAAATATTGTTGAACCATCTCAAACTACGGAAAATGCCGATGTTGTAAGCAATGAAGTTGTAGCTTCTAACGGACAACAAAATGAAGTTGTAAAAGACAACAATAAACAAACAGATAAATCCACAAAACAATCTAAAAAGAAAAATAAAAAAGAACAAAAGCAAAATAAAGTTGCTAAAAAAACAAAGGAAACTTTTTCTGAATTAAAAAAGGTTTCTTGGCCAACCTTTGGTCAAGTTGTTAAAAAAACAGGTGTCGTTTTAGCTGTTGTTGTTATCTTTACTATTGTTCTTTTTGGAATTGATTATTTACTAGGCTTGTTGTTTGATCTTTTAACATCAGGTATACCTAAAGGTTAAGGAGAATTATGGAAAAACAAGAAGAAGCAAAATGGTATGTTTTACACACATTTTCAGGATATGAAAATGTTGCCAAAGAGAATCTAGAAACCGTTGTAGAAAAATATAATTTACAAGATAGAATCTTTGATATAATCATTCCAATGGAAGATGTTATTGAAGAAAGAAATGGTAAGAAAAAATTAGTACAAAGAAAATTAATGCCTTGCTATTTGCTTGTGAAAATGATTTATGGTGATGACCTTTGGCATAATGTAACAAGAACAAGGGGAATTACAGGTTTTGTTGGTCCAAAAGGAAGACCACTTGCCTTAACCGAAGATGAAATCAGAAAAATGAGACTTGAAAAAATTAATGTCAAACTTGACCTTTCACCAATGGATAAGGTTGAAGTTATAGATGGGCCATTAAATTCTATGGTTGGAACAGTGATTTCAGTCGACAATGAACAGAACAGGGTTAAAGTTAATGTTGAAATGTTCGGCAGAGAAACACCTGTAGACTTAGACTTTTCTCAACTTAGAAAAATTGAGAATTAAAAATTGGTTTTAATGCTTAGAAATAAGCTTTAAAATATAAAAATCGTGGGAGAAAGTTTGCCAAAACTTTCAAAGGAACCACTAAAAAAGGAGAAAATTATGGCAGCACCAAAAAAGGTATCAGCAGTTGTAAAATTACAATTGCCAGCTGGTAAAGCAACACCAGGACCACCAGTTGGTTCATCTCTTGGACCACACGGAATTAACATTGCAGGCTTTACCAAAGAATTTAATGATAAAACTGCTTCACAAGCAGGACTTATCATTCCCGTGGTAATCACAATTTACCAAGATAGGAGTTTTGATTTTATTTTAAAAACTCCACCAGCAGCTGTTTTAATCAAAAAAGCTTGTGGTATTGAAACAGGCTCTGGAAAACCAAATCGTCAAAAAGTCGCAAAAATTTCTAAAGAAGAAATCAGAAAAATCGCCGAACTTAAAATGCAAGATCTTAACGCAAGTTCTGTTGAATCTGCTATGAGTATGGTTGCAGGCACAGCTAGAAGTATGGGCGTTACGGTGGAGGAATAGGCTATGAACAAAAGATATAATGAAGCAAAAAAATTGATTGATTCCACCAAACTTTATGAAGTTGAAGAAGGAATTGATCTTGCAATTTCAACCTCTAAAACCAAATTTGATG
This sequence comes from uncultured Clostridia bacterium, assembly GCA_944349805.1. GTDB lineage: Bacteria > Bacillota > Clostridia > Christensenellales > UBA1242 > Caccopulliclostridium. Next base: position 105,685 of record CALVNP010000036.1, on the reverse strand, counting down.
AAAGCTTAGAACTTCATTTAAAATTGGGTGTAGATGGAAGAGTTGCCGACCAACAAGTTCGTGGCGTTGTTGTTCTTCCTAACGGAACAGGTAAAAAAGTTAAAGTACTTGTTATCGCAAAAGGCGACAAGGCAACAGAGGCTGAAAAAGCAGGCGCTGATTATGTTGGCGCAGAAGAAATTGTTGCAAAAATTTTGAATGATAATTGGCTTGACTTTGATGTTTGTATCACAACACCTGATATGATGGGAGTTGTTGGTAGAATTGCAAGAGTTTTAGGACCAAAAGGTTTAATGCCAAACCCAAAAAGTGGAACTGTTACACTTGATGTTAAGAAAGCTATTGAAGATGTTAAAGCTGGTAAGGTTGAATATCGTTTAGATAAATTTAACAATATTCACGTAACATTTGGAAAAGTTAGCTTCGGAAAACAAAAGTTAATGGAAAACTATGAAGCATTGATGAGTGCAATCATAAAGGCAAAACCAGCAGCAGCAAAAGGACAATACATTAAAAATGTTTCAATTTGCACAACAATGGGTCCTGGAATTAAATTGAATGCAAGAAGCTAATGTACATTATTGTTTAAAGTAAAAATCTTTAAATCACTTCTTAGATTTAAAGATTTTTTTATTTTTTTAATAAATTTTCAACTTTTCAAAAATGACGAAAAACCGTATATAATTTATTTGACAAAAAAAGACATAAAATCTAAAATAAAGACATCAAAATTAATTTGAGAAGTTAAAGAGTCCTAATCTTTAACAATATTGAATTAAGTTTTGAACTCTTGTAAGACGCTTTGTGTTTTTATGCCTGTTTGGGACTTTGGGCGAGAATAAAAATATGAAACACCTTGTAAGAGAATTAAGAAATTTTTCAAAAATAATTAGGAGGAAATTTATGAAAAAGAAATTTAAACTTTTTGCAACAATTGGATCACTTGCTCTTGCAGTTTGTATGATGACAATTGGTGTATTAGCTGCTACACAAGTAACATTAACAGTAACAACTGATATTACTTTCCAAGCATCTAATATCAAAGCTTCTTATGCAGTACAAGAAGTTGCACCAGCTGCAACTTGGGTAGCTCCAGAAGAGGAGCCTTCATATACATCTTTTAATGGAACAGATGTAACAAAACCTTTAACAGCAGCTACTTTAACAGAAACAAACGTTGTTTATGGTTATGTTGTAAGTATTAAAAATGATTATACAGCAGGACAAAGCATAACAATTGCTGTAACAGAACCTACAAATGAAACAGGTTTTACTGTTACATATGAAGCACCTGAAAAAACAACTTTAGCTCCAACAGAAGAAACTTCATTTACAGTTTATGTAACAGTTAATCCAGCAGAAGTTAAAAATGGTTCTACATTTGATCTTGGATGTAGTGTAGTTGTTAATTTGGCTGCTTAATCTAAATAAATAAAAAAATTAAAGTCCTAAAAAATTTCTTTTCAATTAAATAGCAAAAAACTCCAAATATCAATTTGGAGTTTTTTGTTTGCTTTTCAATTTTTCTTAAAATGCTTAATCAAAAAAATTGCTTTACAAAAGCAATTTTTTACATCTCTTCAATTTTACTTACACACACAAGTTTCATACATTTTTCAAGAACTTTTTTTACTGCAATAACAAAATTTATTTTTCCAGCACTTTCTCTCTCGTTCTCAGTTATAATTTTTGTTTCATTATAATAGGTGTTAAATTGTTTACAAAGTTCTAAAATGTATCTAGAAATTATACTTGGTTCATAACTTTTCTTAGCTTGATAAATTGTAGATTTGTAATTAGTTAAAAGTTTTAAAATTTCAAACATTTTATCATCAATTTCAGGAAGTTCAGATTTTTGCAATTTGTATTGTTTTTTATATTTTTTTATTAAACTATTTATCCTTGCGTAAGTGTACTGAATATATGGTCCTGTTTCACCATCAAATGATACTGCTTTGTTTATATCAAAAATTTTATCTTTAATTCTTTCAACTTTTAATATGCTAAATGCTATTGCTGAAATTGCAACATTTTTTGCAATTTCTTTTTTCTTGTTTTCTTTAATGTTTCTATCTTTGACAACATTAAATGCTTGTTCTTCTGCTTCATTTAAAATATCTTGAAAAAGAGCTTGTTTTCCTTTTCTGCTTGCAATTTTGCCTTCTGGAAGACTAAACATTCCATAACCTATATGTTTTAATTTTTTTGCATAAGGTTTATTTAATAATTCACATATTTTGAAAAGCTTTGCAAAATGACTATTTTGTTGTGTTGCAGTAACATATAACATTTCATCAAAGTGGTACAAATTATATCTATCTTCAACGGCAGATAAATCTCTTGTTATGTACAAGCTTCCACCGTCACTTCTTTTTAAAACACAAACACCCAAACCAAATTTATTCATATCAATTATAAGTGCACCATTTTCTACTTTTGATAATCCCATTTTGTTGATTTCTTCAAGTGGTTTTTCCATTTTGTCATTATAAGTACTTTCACCACGCCAATCATCAAATGAAATACCCATTTTGCCAACAAGCTTTTTAGTTTCATCAATGGTTATATTAATTATCCATTTATAAATTTGATATTCTTCACCAATTTTGTTTTCAATTTGATATGAAGCAAATCTTGCCTTTTCAAGCAATTCATCATTTTCATTTGCGCAAAATTTTACATATAAATCTTGAATGGCGTCCATTCCACGATTTTCAATATCATTTTTATCACCCCAAAGCTTAAAAGCAACAACCATTTTACCAAATGGAGTACCATAATCACCAACATAATTAATTCTTACAACTTTATAACCAAAAGCTTCATATATTCTTGCTAAACTTTCGCCAATTATAGTTGTTGTGAAATGTCCAATGTGTAAATATTTTGCTAAATTGACAGAGCAATAGTCAATGCATACAACTTTATTTTTACCTGACTTATTAATAACTGAAATTGTGTTATCATTTAAAATTTTTTCTCCAACATATTGTTTATTTAAAAACAAATTAAGGTAACCACCAACTTGTTCTGACTTTGAAAACATTTTATCATCTTTTATTTTATTTTTAAACTCTTCAATTATGTTGGTTATTGGAACTTTTTTTTCTTTTGCAAACACAAAACAAGGAAGACAATAATCTCCCATTTCTACCTTTGGTGTTTTTTGAATAAGCGCTTGATTTACACCCAATTTTTTTGCAATTTGATATTCTAAATTCATAAAAATCAATTTAGCATAAAATTGAAATCTTGTCAATTAAATTGACTTTTAAACTATCTTTTATATATTATATAAATATGGTTACATTAATTATATTAGATTGATTTGGTGAAAGAAAGGAAATAAAAGGTAATGCAATAAAACTTCAAGGTACACCATATCTTGATAAACTTAAAAAAGATTATCCCAACACACTTATTAATGCAAGTGGAACGGCAGTTGGATTAAGTGAAGGGCAAATGGGCAACAGCGAAGTTGGGCATTTAAATTTAGGTGCTGGAAGAATTGTTTTGCAAGATTTAAGTAAAATTGATGAAGAGATAAAAAGTGGAAATTTTCAAAGAAATTCAGTATTTTTGAATGCTTTTAATCATTCAAAAACTTTGCACTTAATGGGTCTTGTCTCCGATGGTGGAGTACATTCTCACATCAATCATTTAAAAACACTTATAGAAATGGTATATAAAAGTGGAGTTGAGCATATTTATGTTCACGCATTTACTGATGGAAGAGACACGGCAAAAGATAGTGCCCTTGGTTTTATAACTGACTTAACAAGCTTTATGAAAGATAAAAATGCTGAAATTGCAACGATTATTGGTAGAGTTTATGCAATGGACAGGGAAAATAGATATGACAGGATCATGAAAGCTTATGATGCTATATGTTTAGGTAAAGCTGAAAAGTATTGTCAAGATCCAATTGAGGCAATCAAAGAAAGTTATGAAGAAAATGTTTATGATGAATATATAGAACCTATTATTGTTGGTAAACCTAAAACAATAAACTCAGGTGATAGTGTTATTTTCTTTAATTTTAGAACGGATAGACCAAGGGAGCTTACAAAAGCGATTGTTGACAAAAATTTTGATCAATTTCCAATTAAAAAATTAAATGATTTATATTTTGTTACAATGACGGAATATTCTGAAGAATTTAACAATCTTGTCAATGTCGCATATCCATCTGAGCAAATAACTAATGTTTTAAGTGAGGTTATTTCAAATCAGGGATTAAAGCAGTATCATATTTCAGAAACGACTAAGTATGCTCATGTGACATTTTTCTTTAATGGTGGAAGGGAAGAGCCTTTTAATAATGAAGATAGAAAACTCATAGAAACAAAAGATGTTAAAGATTTCAGTGAATTCCCTGAAATGAGAGCTTTTGAAATTACAGAAGATGTTATGCAAGCTATAAGTGAAAACAAATATGATTTTATATTAATTAATTTTTCAAATCCTGATATGATAGGACACACTGCAAATTTACAAGCAACTAAGCGAGCAATTGAAGTTGTGGACAAATGTGCATATGCTGTGTGTATGGCAACATTGCTTAGTGGGGGTGATTGTATTATTACTGCTGACCACGGCAATGCTGAATTTTTGGAAGATGAAAATGGCAAACCTGTAACATCGCATACAACAAATCCTGTTCCCTTTATTTTGGCAAGTGACAAATATAAAAATGTAAAATTGAAAGTAAATGGAGTGTTGGGAAATGTGGCTCCAACCGTTTTGAAACTCTTAGGGTTGGAAATTCCTAAAGAAATGATTGAACCTATGTTTTAAAACGGAAAGCTTATTTTGAAACTCTGTTTCAAAATATCAATCGCATTGCGATTGATTGACGCAAAATGCGTCAAGCTTTCCGTTAAGCGTGTTGTTTTTCTGAAAAACAAAAAAATTGACAAATTTTTTTGTCAATTTTTTTAAGGAATTATTTTTCTAATTCATAATAGCTTCCAGAATGTTGAGTTGCTGGAAATCTTTGTCCTTTTTCAAGATAAGTTGTTCCACCGTTATGACCTTCGCTGTCATAAGCAGTGTAGTTAGCAGACTCTGGAGCTTGTTCACCAGGACGCCATTTTTGTTTATTTTCCATTTTTACCTCCATTGTTATTGTGTGTAAAATGTTAAATAATATTCAAAAAATATTGCAAATTTAATATAAAAAATATATAATTTTGTTATGCAAACCATATTAGATTTAAATTTTGAACAAATGAAGGATTTGATGGCGAATTTCAATGAGCCATCTTTTCGTGCAACACAACTTTTTCAAGGACTACACTCTGGTAAAACTATAAATGAAATTTCAAATATTAGTAAAAAACTTAAAGATGAAATTTTACTAAATTTTGATGATTTCCCTGCAAAAATTTACAAAATGCTTGAAAGTAAGGATGGAACAAGAAAATATGTTTTTAAATTTTTAGATGGGAACATTGTTGAAGGTGTGTTGATGAAGTACAAATATGGCAACACATTATGTGTTTCAACGCAAGTTGGTTGCAGAATGAATTGTTTCTTTTGTGCTTCAAGCTTGAATGGATTGATAAGGAATTTAAGTGCTGGGGAAATACTTTCTCAGGTACTATTGGTTAATAAAGATTTAGGTGGTAATGTAAAAGATAGAAAAATAACCAATATTGTTTTAATGGGCAGTGGTGAACCATTAGATAATTACACATCTGTTGTTAACTTTTTAAAATTGATAAGTAGTGAACAGAGTTTAAATATTTCTATGAGAAATATTTCTTTATCAACTTGTGGACTTGTTGATAAAATTGATAAATTATCAAGAGAAAATTTAGGAATTACACTTACAATATCTCTTCACGCTCCCAATCAACAAATAAGGGAAAAGATAATGCCTGTTGCAAAAACTTATAAATATGATGATTTGATAAAAGCTGTTAAAAGATACTTTGAAAAGACGGGAAGAAGAGTTGTTTACGAATATGCTTTGATTTCAGGTGTAAATGATAGTTTGAAAAATGCAGAAGAGTTAGCTAGAAGTATTAAGGGTGATTATTCATATCATATAAATTTAATACCGTTAAATGAAGTTAAAGAAAGGGGATTAAAAACTTCAAAAAATGCCTATCAATTTATGGAAAAACTAAACAAACTCGGAGTTAGTGCAACAGTAAGGAGAACAATGGGAGAAGACATTGAAGGTGCTTGTGGACAACTTAGAAATAAAATTTTAAAAGATGAAAATTAATTATGGAAAAATATATTAAAAATTATGAAATAATTATAAAAAAATCCAAATTTATTTCATTTTTATTTGAAATTAAAAAATTGGAAGATATAAATAAAATAATAAATGAATTAAAAATTGAGCATAAAAAGGCAACTCACATTTGTTATGCATATAAAATTGATAATAATGTTAAATTTTATGATGATGGAGAACCAAGTGGAACAGCTGGGAAACCAATATATAATATTATTGAAAAAAAGAATTTGAATAATATTTTAATTGTTGTTATAAGATATTTTGGTGGAATAAAATTAGGTGCAGGTGGACTTTTAAGAGCTTATTCAAATTCTGCCTCTAATCTTTTTAAATAATTTATAAAATTAAAAAAAATTAGCTTAAAAGCTAATTTTTTTGATTTTTTTTATTAATAAAAGCAAGTTTATTATTTTTTAATCTTTCATCATTATTTAATTTTATTGCTTCATCAACACTTTCTATTGCTTTATCATATTCTCCAATGTTGTAGTAAGCTAATGATAAGTAATCATATGGCAAACTCCCCCAACATACAGGGGCAGAAATGTAATTTAATGCTCTTTCTTTAATCTTGAACATATTTATAAATGCGACTATACTTTTAATATAATCTTTTTGTTCAAAATACAATAAAGCCAAATCATAATATGCTTCTCTAGATGTACTGCATTCTATTATAGCTTTTAAAAGATATTCTTCAGCTTTTTGATAATTTTCTTGTAATTTATAACATATTCCAATAAATCTTAAACTCGCACATCTTTCTTCATTCCATCTAGCTGTTGGTAGAGATAAATGATATTTTAATGTTTCAATTGCTTTATCATATTGCCTATGAAACATATATTCTCTGCCTAAGTAGTGTGCATTTCTGTCGTCTTCTGGACATTCTTTCAAGGAGAGTTCTAAAAGAGGTAGATAACTGCTTCTAGATTTTGTTGAGTCAGCTTTATGATTTAATTGTATTTCTGGTATTGTTAAAACATCATAAGTTTTGTCATCTATCTGTTTTAATGTTTCGTGTACAGGGTGGTGCCAGATGTAAGCTTTATTTTTATGAATTTTGTCAGCCATAAAAACATATCCTTCGCTACCATCTGGATTAAAGTTCCAAGTATATCGATATCTAACTCTACCTGTGTTTTCCGTCCAACTAGCTTTTAATTTTTCAATCCAACCATTTTCAAAAAATTCGTCGATATCAATGCATACACAAATTTCAGCATCATCAGGAATTAACTTTAAACTGTCATTGCGAGCTTTGTCAAATCTGAATTCCTTGTATTTTTTTTGTTTAGTAATTATACCAAGTTCTTTAAAATGTTCAAAACTGCCATCTGTACTTCCTGTGTCTAAAACGCATACATAGTCCGCCTCCTTCACACTTTGGTACCATCTGTCTATAAATTTCATTTCATTTTTTGCAATTGCATAAACACATATTTTTTTATTCATACAATATTTTTATGAAAAAATGAATGGTTATGTTAAAAGTTTACAAATATTATTTATTGTACTATAATGCTTTATGTAATAGGGGAGATTGTGAAAGAAATTATTTTAAACGGAATAAAAGATTATAAAGCTTATGATTATGAAAAATCTTTATCAATAATAAATAAAAGTGATATTGATTATTTTGAAAACAAGGACAAATTATTGTTGTTAGTAGCAGGTCCTAATGGGAGTGGGAAAACAACATTAATTGCGAATATGTACAAATCAGGCAATTTACATTTGCCATATATAAATGCTGATGTTTTTTGCTTAACAAAATTTAAAAATATAAAAGATGAAAAAGAAAGAAACATAAAATCAATGTATTACACAATGAATCAAGTTGAAAAATTTATTAATTGTGGTAAAAGTTTTTGTTATGAAACGGTTATGTCTCATCCTAGCAAACTGGAGTTGTTTAAAAATGCAAAAGATATGGGATTTAAAATTTACAGTGTTTTTGTATGTACAAATAACCCAGAAATAAATGTTTCCCGAGTGAATGCAAGAGCTTTACAGGGAGGACATAATGTAGATAAAGAAAAAATAATATCAAGATATTACAGAAGTGTTGAACTTTCAAAAGAATTAGAAAGTATTTCAGATGTTTTTCTACGATATGATAATTCAAAAAATTGTTTAATTGTTGAAGATGAAAATCAAAAAAAAAGATAGCTCCCTTTTTGAGCTATCTTTTTTGGTGCGGGCGACGGAACTTGAACCCATACGGTTTCCCACTTGCCCCTTAAACAAGCGCGTCTGCCATTCCGCCACGCCCGCAAACTGCTTTTATAATATACTATATTATTTTTTAGTTGTCAATAAAATTTATTAATTTTAAATAAAGATTTGTTTTATTTAGTTTTGTATGGTAAAATTAAGCTAATTAAAGGAGAGATTATTATGCAAGAATTAGAAATGAAAAATTTTATACCTCAGATAGAGGCGAGACTATTAAAATTAAATTACGATGTTTTACCAATTTCAGTTGGAACAACTGTAAATCTTACAGTTCAAGATGAAGTTGTAATAACAAAAGTTGAAAAAAATAGTGTAACATTTGAATGTTCAAGACATTTAATAATGGAACCAAAATCAATTTTTGAAGCAAATGCTACTTGTTTTATAAAAAGGACCATTGACCCATCTTTAAGTGAATCTATAGATTTGACAACTTATGAAAATCTTAATGAATTCATACAACATAATCTTGCTAATTTGGTAAATACGGCATATGCAAATATGAGTCATTTATTTTCAAGCATTACGGCTAGTTTTGGTGGAGCGCCATTTATTACTCCTCCAATTCCAACACCTAATACCAAAATAATAAGAAAAGTTTAAAATAAGGAAAGATATGAATAATAAATTAAACATTGGACTATTTATTGACACATTTTTCCCGATGGTAGATGGTGTAATAATGGTTGTTGATAATTATGCCAGGAGATTAAGTGAAATTTGTAATGTAACCGTTTTTGCTCCAACGGGAAGAAAACCTTTTGACGATTCAACTTTGCCATATAAGGTTGTAAGATGTAACAAGAAACTAAAACTATCTTTTTTAGATTATGACCTACCACTTCCTTCAAGAGACAAAGAATTTAAAAAGATTTTAAAAGAAAGTAAACTTGATCTTGTTCACATACATTCTCCATTTTCAATTGGTAAAGCTGGAGTTGTATACGCAAAAGAAAATAACATTCCACTAATAGCAACTATGCATAGTCAGTTTGAACAAGATTTTAAAAGGGCAACACATTCCAATGTCTTAACAAAGATGATGCTAAAAAAAATAATGAAAGTGTTTAATGCTTGTGATGAGTGTTGGGCAGTTAATGATGAAGTTGCAAAAGTTTTTTTAAGGTATGGCGCAAAAGAATTACCCAAAACACAAAATAATGGAACTGATTTAGTACCATTTGACAATGACGAAGAGATTAAAAGGCTTAGGGATAAGTATAATATATCAGATGATGAAAAAGTTTTTCTTTTTATAGGAAGACTAACTAAGCTAAAAAATATTTTTTTTATTTTAGATTCTTTAAAACTTTTAAAAGAGCAAAATTTTAAATTTAAAATGCTATATGTGGGGACGGGGCAAGATGAAGAAAAGTTAAAGGACAAAATAAAACAATATAAAATGGAAAATGATGTAATTTTGACAGGCAAAATTACAGGCAGAGAAGAGATTTCTAAGTATTACAAAATGGCAGACTTATTTTTGTTCCCTTCAGTTTATGATGCAAGCAGTTTGGTACAAATTGAAGCATCATCACAATCAACCCCAACAATATTTTTAAGGGGAACAGCAACATCTGCGACTGTTACAGAAAATGTGAATGGATACATAGCTGAAAATTCAGTTCAAGATTTTGCGAAAAAAATCAAAAAAATATTCGAAAATGAAGAACAGTATAAAAATATATCTGAAAATGCTTTTAAGGATTTATATGTACACTGGGATAATGCTGTAAAGAAAGCATATAATGACTATATAAAAGTAATAGAAAAATATAAAAAAATGACTTGATAGTCATTTTTTTGTTATCGCTTTATTTCATTTTTTGTTAACTTTTTTAATTTCAAAACTCTGTACGAATCTTGGATTCCTTTTTTGACATATTGCTGATATTATACCAGCAATTAAAGCTCCACTCGCACCTAGTATGATATCTTTCATTGTGTCGTATAATGCTTGCCTGCCAACTAACATAACACCATTTTCCATATAATTTTGGGCATTGTATGTTGTAAAAATTCCATCAATCGTATATTCATATATTTCCCATACTGCCTCTATCGCTATAGAGATTGTAAAAACAAAAATTAAAATAAAGACTGCTGAAAAAATTGTATTTTTATCTTTAAAAAATAAGGGGATTAAAACAAGGGATAAAAATCCAAATAAAACGGCGCTAGAAAAGTGTAGAATGGAATCCCAGAAAAAAATTATATTATTAAAATCCATAAATGTTCCCAAAAATACTGCAAAAAATAAAAATAAATAAATTGAAATATTAAAAAAATATGGAAATTTAATTTTAAATATTTTTTCTATAATTAAAGGTAAAAATAGTATTGGTAATATTATAATTCTTTGAAATATTCGTAATGCAAATGATTCAGCTCCTGGAGAAACCGTTGAAACATAATAAATTAATGCAAACAAAAAACTGCACAATACCGTTATTAAGACTGACAATTCTATTTTTTGTCCGATTGGTCGTTTTTGTTGTAGATTTTTATTATTCTCAATTAAGTTGTTTTTATCTTTCATAAATAATACCCTTTATTAGTATATTACATTTATATAAAATTAACAAAATAATTTATAAAAAAAGCTCATTTCAATGAGCTTATTTTACTATGAAATTAATTAATCTTGAAGGTATCAAAACTACTTTAATAATTTCTTTACCTGCAAATTTTGATTCAAATTCATTTTTTACCTTTTCTTCAATTTCAGTTTGATTTGATGTTGGACAAATTTTTGTTCTTCCAACAATTTTACTGTTAATCTGAACTGCAATTTCTACTTCATTTTGTACTAAATCATTTTCGTTAAAGCTTGGCCATAGAGTATTTTCTATGCTTGGCTTAAAATTACATTCTTCCCATAGCTCTTCTGTGATATGTGGAGCAAATGGATTTAATATTCTCAATAATATTTTGTATTCTTCTGAGTTTATATTTTTAAGATTTTCAAGGTGAGAAGTCAAAATCATAATTTGAGAAATGGCTGTGTTAAATTTTAAATTTTCAATATCTTCTCCAACTTTTTTAATGCTTTGAGCTAAAATATATCTATTTTCAGGTCTAATTTCGCCGTTTTGTACATTTTCTTTTAGAGCGACAATCCTATTTAAAAGTCTTTCGCAGGGCTTCATTGTTGCATCACTCCAAGGTTTCATTTCAGTGTAATCGCCCATAAACATTTGTCCAAGTCTGGAAACATCAGCACCATATTTTTCAACATATTCCATTGGATCGACGGTGTTTCCTGCTGATTTACTCATTTTTGTACCATCTTTTGCTAATATTATTCCTTGTTGAACTCTTTTATCAAATGGTTCACTATATGGTACAAGTCCATTATCATATAAAAATTTGTGCCAAAATCTTGCATAAAGTAAATGTCTTGTTACGTGTTCGCCACCACCATTGTATATATCTACTTTACCCCAATATTTTAATTTTTCAAAATCTGCAAAAGCTTTGTCATTGTGTGGATCAATGTATCTCAACCAATACCAAGATGAACCTGCCCAATTTGGCATAACATCTGTTTCTCTTTTAGCAGGACCTCCACAATGTGGGCAAGTTGTGTTTACCCATTCGTCTATTCTTGAAAGTGGGCTTTCTCCATCGTCTGTTGGCTTATATTTTTCGACATTTGGAAGTTTTACGGGTAGTTGGTCATCAGGTACTGCAACCCAACCACATTTTTCACAATATACAAGAGGAACAGGTTCACCCCAATATCTTTGACGGCTGAAAACCCAATCTCTCATTTTGTATGTGCTTTCTTTTTTGCCCAAATTGTGTTCTTCAAGATATTTATTTAATGCAATCTTTGCTTCCTCAACAGTAAGTCCATTAAAATTTTCAGAATTTATTAGTTTACAATTTTTACCTAAATAATCACCCTTTTCAAAAGCTCTTTCTTTGATATTTCCACCAGAAATAACTTCTATCATTGGGAGATTCATAAGCTTTGCAAATTCGTAATCTCTTTCATCGTGAGCTGGAACTGCCATTACGGCACCTGTACCGTAACCTGCAAGCACATAATCGCTTATAAAAACAGGAACTTCTTTGTTGTTAATTGGATTAATAGCAGTTATTCCTTTTAAAATACAACCTGATTTTTCTTTAACTAATTCTGTTCTTTCAAATTCAGATTTTTTTGAAGCTTTTTCTCTGTACTGTAACACTTCATTCCAATTTTGTATTTTGTCCTTTAATTTATCAACAAGTGGATTTTCTGGTGCTAAAACAAAATAGGTTATTCCAAATACTGTTTCAATACAAGTTGTAAAAATATCAAAACCCTCGCCACTTTTAAGTTTGCAATGCATTAATGTGCCTTCACTTTTGCCTATCCATTTTCGTTGCATTGCTTTGATGTTTTCCCAATAGTTTGTTTCGTTTAAGCCTTGTAAAAGTTTTTCTGCATATTCAGACATTTTAAGCATCCACTGACTTTTTGGCTTTTGTACCACAGTTGCACCACATCTTTCACATACGCCACCTTCACTTTCTTCATTGGAAAGACCTATTTTACAGTTTGGGCACCAATTTATATTAGCTTCTGCTTTATATGCTAGTCCCTTTTTAAAAAACTGTAAAAATATCCATTGGGTCCACTTATAATAATTTTCATCTGTGGTGTTTATTTCTCTATCCCAATCAAAAGATATTCCTAAGCTTTTGATTTGTTGTTTAAAATGCTCCACATTTTTTTTTGTGACTTCTTTTGGATGAATTCCTGTTTTTATAGCGTAATTTTCTGTTGGAAGTCCAAATGCGTCCCAGCCAATTGGATATAAAACATTATAACCCTCTGCTCTTTTTTTTCTTGCTAAAATATCCATAGCGATTTGATTTGGTGTGTGTCCAACATGTAAACCTGCACCACTTGGGTAGGGGAACTCAACTAAAATGTAATATTTTGGTTTCTTGCTAAAATCCTCAGCGTGATATCTATGTTCATCTTCCCAAATTTTTTGCCATTTTTTTTCAACTGATTTAAAGTCCATAATTTCTCCTTAATATTTACTTTTGTTCATTAATTCACTTATTCAACAATTGCTTTTATTCTTCTTATTCCACTTGAAGAACTTTCTTCTTTTAAAATTTTAAAATGACCTAGTTCTTTTGTGTTTTGTACGTGAGGTCCACTACAAAGTTCTTTACTTATGTTCCCAATTGTATAAACAGAAACAACATCACCATATTTATCTGCGAAAAGTCCAATTGCACCTGTTTTCTTTGCATCTTCAAGATTCATTTCTTCACGAATTACAGGAATTTCATCTTTTATTGCTTCATTTACAAAATCTTCAACTTGTTTTAATTCTTCTGGTGTCATTTTTCTCTCAAAATTGAAATCAAATCTTAAACGCTCAGGAGTTATATTGCTTCCTTTCTGACAAACATAATTTCCTAGTACTTTTCTTAATCCTGCTTGTAGTAAGTGAGTTGCTGTGTGAAGTTTTATTGTCTGTTCGCTAGTATCTTGAAGGCCACTTTTAAATGTCCCTTCTGTTTTTGAAATTTGTCTGTGTTGTTCAAAAAGCTCGTTAAACTCCTTTTCATCAACTTCTATATTGATTTCCTTTGCTAATTCTTTTGTGATTTCAAATGGGAAACCAAATGTGTCAAAAAGTTTGAAGACAATTTTGCTATCTAGTTTTCCATTAATGATATTTTTGCTATCTTGTACATATTCATTAAATTCTTTTAATCCTTGTTCTAAACTCTTTGAAAATTTTTGGTATTCAACCATAAATTTTTCAATTATTTGATTTTTTGTAAAATTCCACTTTGGTTCTAAGTCAATTGTGTGCATATTCGCAATTGTAAGATTTAATATTTCAGAAATTTTTTCTTCGTCCAAACCAATTCTTTTTATGTGTCTTATTGCTCTTCTAATCAATCTTCTAAGAACATAGCCTCTTTTTACATTGCTTGGTTCTACACCAGCATTTAAAATAAAAATTGAAGTTCTTATGTGGTCTGCAATAATTCTAAAACTTTCCATATTTTGAATTTTTGCATTATTTTTTAAATAGTCTATTATTGGTGAAAAAACTTCGGTATCGTAAGCACTTTCCATTCCATTTAATGTCATTATCATTCTTTCAAGTCCAGAACCTGTATCTACACTTTTCATAGAAAGTTTTGAATAATTTCCATTTTCATCTTGGTAATATTCCATAAAAACGCCAGCATTCCAAATTTCAATGTACCTGTTTTTATCGTCAAAGTAGCCCGTTTCTTCATAGCTTTTTCCGTGTGAATTTCCTGTGTCATAAAACATCTCGGTACAAGGTCCACAAGGACCTGCATCGTGGTCTCCTCCAATTCTCCAAAAGTTGTCTTCAAATCCACATTTTATTATGTGACTTTCGCTTACTCCAACTTTTTTCCAAAATTCAATACTTTCTGTATCAGCTGGAATGTTTCTTTTTTCATCGCCATTAAAAACTGTAACATATAATTTTTCTTTTGGTATTTTAAACCCTGTGGTTAAAAGTTCAAAAGCATATTTAATAGCACCTTCTTTAAAATAATCTCCTATACTCCAAGAGCCTAACATATAAAAGCTGGAAAGATGATGTCTGTCTCCAATGCTATCAATATCTATTGTTCTTATGCAGTTTTGCACATTGCACATTCTTTTTGCTTGTGGGGGAACTTCTCCTGTAAAAACCTTTTTCATTGGTGCCATTCCTGCATTTATGAATAGTAGTGTGGGGTCGTTTTCGGGTACTATTGATGCTCCATCTATAATCTTGTGACCATTATCTTTAAAATAATTTAAAAAAGTGTCCTTTATCTGTTTAACTGTATACATAATTTTTCCTTTTAATTGATTCTAACCTAAGTAGTATAATAAATTAAATTCAAATTGTAAAGATTTTGACGAGATTTAAACATTATTTTTAGCAAATAATTTAATATTATATTTTTTTAAAGTTTTGTCAAAAATTATGGTGTGAAGATACAAAATTTTGACAAAAAAATAAAACCATTATCAAGCCGATAAATTTAGACGAAGATATAATAGTGGACAAAAAGCTAAATATAAATATTGATGTTTTAACTTATTATAAAAAGCAAAATTTTTTAAAAAAGTGTAAGATTTCTTATAAAAAGAATTTGTTTTCATTCAATTTTAAAAATTTATGGTAAATTTTTTTTAAATATTAAAATTTTTGGAAAAGAAAATTTAAAAAATATCAAGTGTGGGGCAATAAGTGTTTGTAATCATTGCCATTATTTAGATTGGAGTATAAGTCCTGTTTTTTTATTTAAAAAAAGAAAAGTATTTACTATTGCCTTAAAAGACAACTTTAAAATTCCTTATGTTAGATTTTTGTGTGATATTTTTAATTGTATACCTTTAGCAGATAGCTATTCTGACAATTTAAAATTTTTTTCTTATATAAAATCTGTTTTAAATGAAAATGGAATAGTACGCATTTTCTCTGAATCAAGTATGTGGCCATATTATAATGAAATTAGACCTTTTAAAAAAGGGGCCTTTTATTTTGCTGTGAAAAACAATGTCCCAATAATTCCATTTGTAATACTTTTTAAAAAAACCAATAAATTAAAAAGAATTTTCCATAGTCAACCAGAATTAAAAATTGTTATATGTACTCCGCAATATGCAAATAAGGAATTAGATGAAAAGAGTCAAATTATAGACTTAAAAAGCAGAGTTGAGTGTTTGATGAAGAACGCTATAAGTGAAAATAGCAATTATGCTTACTATGTATACTTGAAAAATTCAACTAAATAATATATAGTTTAATATCTTTTTTTTAATTTTGTTTGTTTTTTTATTTTTTTGTGATAAACTACCATCGTGAGTAAATCAGCAGAAAAATCTAAAAAATATAGAACTTTATATAACATTTTAGGTATAATCGGGGATATAATTTTAATCCCTGTTATTTTAATATCCTTAATTTCTAGTGCTGCAATGTTTGTATCTAGAACGCAAAATACTTTGCCAAGTATTTTCGGGTTATCACTTGTTTTTGTTGCTTCTGAAAGTATGGAACCAAGTGGGTTTATGAAGGGCGATGTGCTGTTTTTGGTTAAAACAGACCCTTATTCTTTAAAGGTAGGGACTGTTGCAAGTGATGATGAGTTAGGGGACATTATAGCTTTTTATTCTTATCAAGATGATGTTGATAAAACAATTACCCTTACAAAAATTGAAAATGATGTTGATGTATCAAAACCTTTAACAACGACTGTTGAAGGTAGGATAAGTGTTGGTGACATACCAGAAAAAACAAAAATTGTCTTTCACGAAGTCGTTGGAAGATATGTTGATAAAGATGGAACGCTGTTTTTTGAAACAAAAGGAACAGGAAATGGAAGTAAGGATAATATAAAGGTTAGGGCAGACTATGTTTTGGGTAAATATTCTTACACTCCAACTTGGCTGAGAGCAACATTTAGGTTTTGTGCTTCTCAGGTTGGTATGATTTGTTTGGTTGTCGTTCCACTTGGAATTTTAATACTATTTCAATGTTTTAGCTTGATTGAACAAACGAACAATATGATTATTGAAAAAGCTGTTATAAAAGGTAAGATTAAATTTAATTCCCCTGAATCAATAAAGGCAAATGTGGGAATTGAAATGAATGATGTTGAAAAGGTTAGATTTTATGCTCTTGCTAGTGACAAGGAAAAAAATGAAGTCGAAGAGTTTTTGTGGGGTTATTTAAAAGATGGAAAGGATAAAGAAAAAGAGGAATATTCTTTTGTCAAGAAAACAATTGAATATTTTAAGTTGAATCCTGATAAGTATTTTGACGCTTGGACTGAAAGGTTAAAAGGAAAACGAAACAAAGACAAATTAGCAATTTATAGAGAAGAGTGGAGACTTAAAAGTACAATTCAAGAATCTAATAATATTTTGGTTAAAATGGAAGGAAAAGGAGAAGATGTTAAAAATGCAGGAGAAAAAACAATTGCAAGAGAAGAATCAATCTCAAACATTAACAAACAGTCAGACAGTAAAGGACAACAAGAACAAAAACGAATTGAAAAATTGCCAAAACGACCAGATAAAAAAGACAAAAAATGATTCGAATGTTTCTGCTCCTAAAAGAAAGAAAAGAACTTTTTATTCTATATTAGGATTAATATCCGATTGTATAATTATACCTGTTATAATAATTGCATTGTTTTCTAGCTTTGTACTGTATTCAAATCAAAGAAAAAATGAAATAAAGAGCGTTTTTGGGGTGTCTTTTGTTGCAATTCAAAGTGGAAGTATGACGGCAGGTGGATTTAACATAAGAGATATTGTAATAATAAATTCAGTAAATACTGATGATTTAAGGCCAAAAAGTACAGATTATGCAGGAGATATTATCGCATTTTACTATGTTGAAGATAGTGCAGACAGCAACATTAGAAAGACATTAATAACTGACTTTGACAATATTCCAGAACCTACAAAAGATAGTATTCCAAACAGAAAAGAAAAAGATGAGGTTATAAAAGAAACAACAAAAATTTATTTTCATAGAGTTGTTGGCGTTTATGTAGATGATACAGGTACAAGATTTTTTAAAACCAAAGGTGATAGCAATGGTAGTGCTGACGCTTACTATATCAGAGAAGATTTTGTTGCAGGTAAGTATGTTAACACTCCAACTTGGGTAAGGTCGATATTCAAATTTTGTGCAAGTGGACCAGGAATGATTATACTTGTGGTTTTACCACTTACTGTTTTAATCTTTATGCAAATGCTAAGCTTGCTTGAACAAATAAGCGCTCTTATGATAGAAAGAAAGGTTATTGCTGGTTATATTAAGTTTAACGACAAAGAATCCATTAATGCAAATGTTGGTTATGAAATGAGAGAGTTTGACAAAATTTATTTCTTTGATGCGATTCAAGAAAATAAAAATGAGCTTAAGGATTTCTTGTGGGTATATCCAGAAAATGTGAGAATTTCAAGACGATTGAATAAACATTTAAAAGTTGTAGATAAAGCAATTAACACATACTATGAGACAGGGTCAAAGGAATATTGGGATTTCTGGAAAAAATATTATAAGAAAAAAAGAATTTTGAAAAAAATTAAAATTTTATATTTTGCTTCATTATATTACAAAGGTGGAAGAAAATATGAAGATGCAATAAAACTTGCAAAACAAGATATAAAGAGATACAATATATAAGAGGTTTGATATGGAAATGCTTGAAACATTAACTCTTTTAGAGAAAGAAGAAAAAATTGTAGATAATGAAATTTCAGTGATAATTCTGCTTGAAAAAAAATTCGGCGAATTTATGAAATCCTATGATTTGAAAATTTGGGGTAAAAAAATGTGGGAATGGGTAGCATTAGCTTGTGACGGTTATGTTGTGAAAACTATTCCTTGTACAAGTGAATCCGATGTTTTAACTTTGGTAAAACCACTTTTGACAAATAGCAAATATACAGTTGTGCTATATTCAGATACTCCACTTTTTAAAAGACAAACATTAAATGAAATTATGGTTTATGTTCGTCAAAGAGATTTGAATGTTTTACCCCTTAAAAGAGGCTATGTTTTTAATACAAATTATATTAAAAATGCTGAAAATATAAGGGCATTAGTGCAAGAAGATTTTGGAACTGATGATTTTACTGTGGTGGAAAATTATTCAGATTTGGCAAAAATTACAAAAATTTTAAAAAACAGAATATTAAATTTTCATTTGTCAAATGGTATTCAAATTTGTGATATGAATACAACTTACATAGATGCTGATGTTATGATTGAAAAAGGAACAGTGCTTGAGCCAAATGTTTACATTAAAGGTTCTAGCTATGTTGGGAAAAATTGTAGAATTGAGTTTGGTAGTACAATAGAGAATAGTATTATATCAGATGAATGTATTATCAAATGTTCATATATTAGTGAGAGTCGTATTTCTGAAAAAACTGTGGTTGGACCATTTGAAAGTGTTGTCGCAAAGTCAAGTTAAGGAGCTTTTATGTTTTTAATTGTTGGACTAGGAAATCCAGAAAAAAGATATTTTAAAACTTATCACAACATAGGTTTTTTAACTGTTGATAAAATCGCGAGTAAACTCAATGCAAAATTTACAAAATCTTATTGCAATGCAGAAGTTGCTGAGATAAAAATTTTAAATGAAAAGATTTTAATTGCAAAACCTAAAACTTATATGAACTTGTCAGGGGAAAGTGTTAAGGCTTTCAAAAAAAAGTTTAATTTAAAAAATTCTGAGATTTTAGTAATTGTTGATGATGTAGATTTGCCCTTTGGAACATATAGGTATAGGGAGTCAGGCAGTGCTGGTACACATAATGGAATGAGAAGCATTGTACAAAATGTTGGATCTGATTTTAAAAGGGTTAGAATTGGAATAAAACCAGATGTAAAACCATTTAATCTCGCAGATTTTGTATTGTCAGAAATTGATGAAGAACAAATGAGTGTTTTAAACGAGGTTATAGATGATGCCTCAGATTTTATTATTAGTTTAATTGGGAAAGAATAGATGAATTTTGATGTAATATTACAATCCAACGAGTTAAAAACATACATAAATGGTTTAAAAGAAGGAAAAAAACAATGCCTTTTTGGTTTAAATGAACCTTGTGAAGGCATATTTTTTTCTATTGCTCCAAAGGGTATTATGGTCGTTGGAGATTTGGTTACAGCAGAAAAAATTGCAACACAAACAAATGCTTTGGGAAAAAATTGTAAGATTTTGTCTTCTTCCTATTCAAATTCGTTTGGAATTAAAGATAATACCATTTTTTATGATACTATTGCATCGGTTTGTGATTTTATTACAAATAAAACCACACATTTAATTCTATTGCCAGAAGTATTATTTGAAAAAATGCCAAATGAAGATGATATAATAAAAAGTATAATCAAGGTTGATTCTAGTACATCATTTAACAATCTTATTGAAAGTTTAATTGAAAGTGGATATTCAAGAGTGGACCAACCAACAAAAAAAGGGCAATTTTCTGTAAAGGGGGACATAATTGATATCTGGGACATCAAGGTAGATGATTATACTAGAATTATTTTCTTTGGTGATGAAATTGAGAAGATTCAAAAGGTTAGTTCGGAAGATTTTTCACTCATAGAAGAGTTTGATGCGATTGACATTTACCCGGCAGTTTTAAAAAATTTAACACAAAACAATATTTTAAATTTTAATTCAAATATATTTTTTTCTGAGCCAAAAAAAATCATTGATGAAGCAGAAATTTTTAAGAATACAATCTTAGAAGAAAAAGATTTGTTTGTAGACTTTAACAAAATTTTTTTAAGTAAAAATAATTCTCAAATAATATTTAGCAATATCATTTCTCAGACAACATTTTTTAAACCTGAACAAGTTATCAGTTTTAAAGTTGGTAGTTCAAAAAAATATTTGTTTGACTTTAGGGAACTTATAAAAGATATCAATATCTACCTTAAAGGTGGTTATAAGATAAGTTTATTTTGTGGTAATGAAAAAAATAAAAATAATTTAGAAAAGTTTTTACTTCAAAATTCTATAACAACTGTCAATGCAAACTATTTAGATTCAGGTGTGAAAATATTTTCAGATTATTTGCCATATTCAGCATTTTTTCTGAGTTTGGATTCAATTATTATTGGTACAGATGATTTATACAAGAAGAGTACTGTAAAAAAAGATAAAAAACATAAAGTTTTTTATTCTCCTAAAGTTGGTGATTATGTTGTACACGAACTTCACGGAGTTGGTAAATGTGTTGCCTTGACAAGAATGAAACTTGCAGATGTTGAAAAAGATTATTTCGTCATTGAATATGCTGGTGGAGATAAGTTTTATTTACCTAGTGAACAGGCAGGGAATATTTCTGCTTTTATGGGGAGTGATAATGCCCCTAAATTAAATAAACTTGGTGGGGCAGAATTTGAAAGAATTAAACAAAAAGTTTACAAGAATGTTAAAGAACTTGCAATTAATTTGTTGCAATTATATTCAGAACGAGAAAAGCAAAAGGGGTTTAAGTATACAGAAGGTGGATATCTTTACGATATGTTTGAGCAAGCTTTTCAATTTGAAGAAACAGAAGACCAAATAAATGCTATTAACGATGTTATTTCTGATATGGAAAAAGGTAAAGTTATGGATAGGCTTGTTTGTGGCGATGTGGGATTTGGGAAAACGGAAGTAGCGCTTAGAGCAATATATAAAGCAATTATAAATGGAAAACAGGTTGCTTTTTTATGTCCAACAACAATCTTATCTGAACAACATTTTGCCACTGCAAAATCCAGATTTGATGGTTTTATGGTAAAAATTGCCAAATTAAATAGGCTTGTACAAGAAAATCAAGTAAAAGAAATAAAAAAATCCATTGCTTCTGGTGAAGTAGATTTAGTCATTGGAACGCATAAACTTTTGGGAAAAGATATTGTTTTTAAAAATTTAGGACTTTTGGTATTGGACGAGGAACAAAGATTTGGTGTTGGTGATAAAGAAAAAATTAAAGCTCTTAAAAAAGATATTGATGTTTTAACATTAAGTGCAACACCAATTCCTAGAACCTTGCATATGTCATTATCTGGAATAAGAGATATTAGCATTATAGAAACTCCACCAAAACAAAGATTACCTATAAAAACATTTGTTGTTGAAGAGTCTGATGAACTTATTGTTGATGCTTGTAAAAAAGAATTGTCAAGGGGTGGACAAGTTTTAATTGTTTACAATAGGGTTGACACAATTTATGATTTTGCTAATAAAATAAAAGAACTTTTACCAAATGTAAAGATTGGTGTTGCACACGGACAATTGCCACAAAACTTACTTGAAGATACTATATTAAAACTATATAACGGGGACTTCCAAATTTTAATTGCAACAACTCTTATAGAAAATGGGGTGGATTTGCCACTTGCCAACACTTTAATAGTTATAGATTCAGACAAACTTGGACTTTCTCAGTTGTATCAATTACGGGGAAGGATTGGGCGTAGTGATAGGCTTGCTTATGCTTATTTTACTTTTGACGGAAATAAAGTATTAACAGAGCAAGCTTACAAGAGATTGGAAGCGATTATGGAGTTTACTGATTTAGGAAGTGGATTTAAAATTGCTATGCGAGATTTGGAGATACGAGGGGCTGGAAATGTGCTGGGAAAAGAACAACACGGTCATTTGGAAAAAGTTGGATATGATATGTATTGTAAGCTCCTTCAAGATGCTGTAAAGGAACTTAAAGGAGAAAAAGTAAAGGAAAGAAAAGAAATAAAGGTGGACATTTCGTTGAGTGCCTATATTCCAGAAGAATACATAGCAAGTGAAACTGAAAGGATTAAAAGATATGGAGAAATAAGCGAAATTAGTGACGAGAAGGGTTTGGAAGAAATTGTCCAAGAACTTAAAGATAGTTATGGTGATTTACCACAAGAAGTTAGCAACATAATTTATATAGCATTGTTGAAAAATTTAGCTCAACAGGAAGATGTGAAAAGAATATTTATAAACAATTATATATGCAGGCTATACCTTTATAAAAAAGATGAAATTTTAAGTGAGAGATTGGCTGGACTTATTGAAAACAACAAAGATAGAGCAGTTTTAAAATTTGAAGATGTGCCAATAATTGAAATAAATTTGCAAATGTCTGTAATAGATAAGGTTAAAACATTGATATCTATGCTAAAAAAATAATTTTTAAATAAAATTTGTTGATTTTTTTGTGTTTTATAGATATAATGTTTTGGTAATAATAAAGCAAGGAGAATTATGAAAAGATTTTTTACATTAGCATTCGTATGTTTAATATGTTTTTCCTTTGTTTTGACAGGGTGTAATTTATTCCCACAAAATCAAGCAAAATATTTAAACGCACCCATTGTAACATTTCAAACAGCAGATGATGAAACCATAACCATTACAAAGCAGGATTTAATTACTGCTTTTAATTCGTATGGCTCGCAATTGGTTGAAAGCTATGGTTCAGTGCAAAAGGCGATAGATGCTACCATTGATGTTCTAATCAATAGGGAAGTAATGTTGGATGCAGCAAAACACAATGTTACTTTTGGTAATGGTGATCTTAATGATATTTGGCAGGACGCCTATGATACAATCATATCAAATTTAGCTTCTTATGAAAGTAATGTAATTAAGGAGTGGAAATTGGATATACCATCTTCACTTGAAGAGGAGGAAGAAGATAATTCCTATCAACCATACACGCCAAAAGCTGAAATTGTTTATGAAAATGGAAAATATATAATAAGATTAAAAGATACCAATACGCAAGTTGATCAGAATGTAGAATTATATTATAAAGACGGTGAGGAAATATCATCATTAATAACGAGTGTAAACAATAAAATTGCATCTGCATCTAACAAAGATGTTTTAACAGAAGCAAAGAGACAATATGTAGAAGCATTGAAATCAGCTGAAAAGGGACAAGGTCTTTCTACAAATGCAGACGAAGTTTTTGAAAGAGAAGTTCAGAGAATTTATGATGCTGTTGTTGAAAATAAATATATAGAAATATATGAAGATAACATTCGTGGAGATAACGACATTTCAAATATTTCAGTTAGTCAGGTTTTAAGGAAACTTACAAATGATATGCTCGCTAGTTACACCAAATATTCTTTAAATACAACACAATTTAATACAGATATGCTAGAAAATAGGGCAAATGTAAATTATGTAATTAACGATAACTACTTTTATGTTAATCACATTTTATTAAAGTATGATGAAAGTTCTACAACAACGATTGAAAATTATGAAACTGCTTATAAAAATGGAACAATATCAGTTAAGGCATATAAAGATGCATTAAAAGTAGAAGCAGAAAAAATTGTAGTTAAAAATATTCAAACAGGAAAAAGTACGAATTATAATCCTTTTGATATTTATAATCAATTAACAAGGGAAATGACAGGTGTTTCCGATGAAAGTAAGACAGAAATTTTCAAAGATTATATATACAAATATAATGAAGACACAGGAAATATGAATGCAGATTACTGTTATGTTATAGGAAAAGACGACAGTAAAATGGTTGATTCTTTTACTGAAACTTCAAGAAAACTTTGGGACAATGGTAACGGAGAGTATGGGGCAATAGATTATTGTGTTTCAGAATATGGTGTACACGTAATATTCTATGCTGGTGTTGTAACAAATCCTTTTACTATTTCTGATCCTAATAATTTCAATTTGGAAACTGACAATCAAGATCAACTAAGAGAAACGATTAATATTATAAAAACAACACTATTAAACAACTTCAATAATAAAACATTGTTTGATAAAATTTATGAAGAATTGGAAACAGATAATTATTCAATTTTTGAAAATATGAATCTTGATGTTTTGAAGAAAGACATTAAAAACCTTGTGATTCATTCATCAAATTATAAAGATTTGTTAGGATAAGATAAGTCGCAAATAATTTGCGACTTTTTATTTATGTAATAAAGAAAAGTTTTGACAATTATAAATTAATTTGATATTATAAAAGTCAGTGAGAAAGAGAGATGGTAAAAAACCAATAAAAATCAGAACTCCTTATAAAAGTGAGGAGGTTTTTTTGCCATCTGAAAACAAGGAACAGCAGTTAACTGAAGAACAAGTTAAAGAAATTATAGAAAGGCAAGAAATCAATCAATCTCAATTAGATGAAGCAGAGCAACAAGTTGCCAAACAAAAAAGTAAAAAGAAGAAAATTTTAAATTTAATTTTTTTCTTAATAAACATTGGTGTTGTGATAGGTATTTTGGTTTATCAACTTTCTGCACAAGAGGTTATGCCAATAAGTACCTTGTTTACTTCTGGGCTTAATTTTTGGTATTTGCTATTAACATTAGTTGTTTTTGCAATAAGTATGTTATTGGAAACAATCAGGGTAAATATTTTAATAAAAAGAACATCAGGTCGTTCTAGACCGTTTTTGAGCTATAAATCTGTTGGGTTATGTAGACATTATGATGTTATAACGCCAATGGCAACAGGTGGTCAACCATTTCAAATAATGTATTTAAAAAATAGAGGTCTTAGTGCTTCTTCTGCAATTTCTGTTCCAATGGGAAGATATGTGCTTGTACAGATTGCAATAATGTTGATGTCAACAATTGTTTTAATTCTTGCAACTACAACAAATCTAGGAGGAGATATCACTGTTGTATCTGTCGCTTTTTATATTGGTTATGCATTAAATATGCTTGTTTCATTAATTACAATTTTTTTATCTGTAAGTAAAAAAATTGGTACAAAATTGGTGGTTGGAATATTAAAGTTTTTAAGAAAAATTAAAATAGTAAAAAATTATGATAAGCAATATAATAAAGTATTAAAAGTTGTTAATGATTACCAAACAACGATGCAAGATTATGCAAAATCAAAATTTACTTTTGTTATTTTAATGTTTGTGTCAATATTGCAATATATAGCAACTTATACAATACCATTTACGATTGCCTGTGCTTTTTTGGGGTGGAGGCCAGATTTATATTTAGAAATTTTTATTATGGCTGTTATTATTGATGTTGCTGCAGGATTTATTCCATTACCAGGAGGAACAGGAGTAAGCGAACTTTCATTTACAGCGCTGTTTAGTCAATTTTTTAAAGATGGAACATTATTTTGGGCATTAATTATTTGGAGATTTATGAGCTACTATATTTTTATGTTGCAAGGTGTGTCTATTATAATGTATGATTACTTTATTGGTAATAAAAAATACAGCTGGTTAAAAAGAAAGTGGGAACTTGAAGCTGAAAGCGAAGAGTTTAGAGAGCAAAAATTGAAAAATTTTAAAAAGAGTAAAAGTAGATTAATTAAATATTAATCTATTTTTTTGTTTATTTTTCTTAATTTTGTTAAAAATTTTATTATGGAAGAAATAAAAGCGTTTCCTAAAAAGCATAAAACTCTTAATAATATATCAAAATGGTTCATTTTTATAATCATATTATTGGGTGTTTTGTTAATTGTTGAGTCCATTCTTTTATTTACAGATGTTTTTAAACAAAAAAATTTTTTTGTTGGTAATATCCAATTAGGTGAAACGGTAAATGTCAATTTGGATTCACAAGGAGCATATTCCACTTGCATAGGTTATGATGGCTCAAATATCCCAGGAGCAAAAATAAATCAAATTATAAAAATTTCTCTACCTTTAGGAAGTGCAAATGCAGTAGTCCGTGCAAAATCCTATGTTTGTGATAAAAACGGAAATACAGTTGATGTAAAGCTGACAGTTGTAGATGAAATATGGTTAGAGTACGGGGGATATTATTACTATAATGACATATTAGATTCAGGAGTTATAACAAATTTTTGTCAATCTATATATTTACCAACTCAAGAAAATTTTATCAA
This sequence comes from uncultured Clostridia bacterium, assembly GCA_944349805.1. Classification (GTDB taxonomy): domain Bacteria; phylum Bacillota; class Clostridia; order Christensenellales; family UBA1242; genus Caccopulliclostridium. The sequence continues at coordinate 78,810 of CALVNP010000036.1, read as the reverse complement.
ATCTGATAATTTTTATGAAATAATAATAACATTTGAGACATTGCAATATCAAAATGAAAACTATAATTATTTAAATATATGGAATGATGTTCCTGAAAATTGGCTTGCAAATGTTTAAATTAGTAGACATTTTTAATTAAATGAGATAATATATAGTTATGGAAAAAGAAAACTTAGATAAAAAGAAAAAAACTACAGTAAAATCGAAACAAAACAAAACAAAGGAAAACTCTGTCAAAAAAAGCATTTCCAACAATAATCAAGAAAAAAATATTAAAACAAATGAAGAGACTAAGGCAATAATTGAAAACAATGATTATGTAAAAATAAGCAATGAAGAAAAGGTTGTTGAAGAACCAAATGAGAAAATAATAAAAGAACCCAAAAAAGATATTGATCCTAAAATTTGGAAGGTGTTGTTTTTTATTACACTTGGTCTTTCTGGAATTTTTTTAATTTTATTAATAGTTTTAATTGTTCTTTTGAACACACCTCCAACAAATATATTTTAATTAAATTAAGTTTCTGTAATTGTAATCATATACTAAGTTAGAATCGAACAAAGGGTTTAAAAAATTTGTTCGATTTTTTAATGTAAATCCATCTATAACTTTTCTATCCATAAACAAAGATTTTTCTTTTATATTTTTATCAAAAGGAAGATAGCTATAAAACTGTTTCATTCCTACTCCACAAAACAGTTTAAATCCGTAATCTTTTAAAAGTTTATGTTTTTGAGAGATATTTCCAAAATCGTCTGTTATTTCCCATTCTCCATAAGGATATACATATATGTTTGTATGTCCAACAATTGTTTCAACTTCATTTTTCCAATTATCTAATTCTTTTTTAAATTTTTCGATTGAAATTTTTTTCATATGATAATGCCCATAGGAGTGAGAAGCAAAATTCCAACCATTATTTTTTAAATAATTGACCACTTCTTGTGCTTTTTTTATTTCTTCTGTTCTGTTTATGTTATTATCTTTTTGTGTTCTGTATCCTAATATACCATCATATCCTGTCAAATTGATTGTTCCTTTTGCTCCATTAAGTGAAAAATCAGGATGTTTTTTAATAAAATTCTCCAAAATGCAGACAAACTCCCTATCTTCAGTTATGTTTTCTTTTCCGTTTATTAAAGTGTATTCCTTAATTTTATTGTCAGATAAAATTAATTTGTCAATCATACCCAAATGTAATTTTTTGTGGTCGTAATTTACGTCATCAAATGAAAATATAATAGGTTTTTTATTTTTGGGGACTTTTATAGCAGAAATTTTTGCAACTCCATTTTCAACGGAATAACAATCATTGATATCTACTAATACATAATTATTTTTATATAATTCTTCTAAAATAAATTTAAATTCGTTGTGAGTAATGCAATCCGTATTATAATGCTCTCGCATTTCATTATTTTTGGAAAAAGCAATTTCTGGGTAAGCTAAAAGACAGTGGGTGAATAAGTGCTCAATATCTTTAGTATAGTAAAAGTCATTTTCAGCTTTTACATATTGATGTGTTGGTTGTATCACTGTAAAACAAATCAATAAAAAAACAAATAATTTTTTCATATTGTTATTTTTTGTTTTAAAAATAAAATTATTACAAATTTGTTTAATAATTCTAAAAAAAAGTATAAAAAAACTAATATTATGGCATTTTATTAATTATCACAAACTTACAGGTAATGTATAATATCATTATTGAGGTAATTATGGAAATAATTTATAAACAAGATGCGTTGCAAGAATTATCAAAAATATTAAAGAAAAATTATTTTGCAAAAAAAATACTAATTTTAATGTCTAATGCAATCAAGGAAAAGTCAATGTCTATCTTTATAAATGAGATTAATTTAGCTGGAAATCCGTTTAATATAAACGAAAAAAGGGGGGAATATGATTTAGTAGTCTCTGTTGGAGGAGGAAAAATTTGCAATGAGGCCAAAATATATGCGTTAGTTAAAAATATAGATTTGATTGTTATTCCAACATCTCCAACATCTCCTATATTCTTTAACGATATTTGTTTTGATCAATCAAATTTTGAATTACATAAAGGTAAAGAACCAAATTATGTTTTAGTAGATGAAAAAATTATACAAAACGCACCATTGTATCTTGCAAAAAGAGGCTTTTTGCTTGGACTTTCTTACAATGAAATTTTGTACGAAAAAGAAATTTATTCATTGTTATATAAGGCTGATGAAACAATGGAAGATTTAAGATATCTTTTAATTAATCTTGAAAATTGTGCAGAGAAATTGGCATCGGGAGAAAGAGAAAGCAGACTTGAGGTTATGGACTTTATGATTGAAATTGCAAAGTTAAAATTAGATTTTTCTGCAATATTTACGCTTTCACAATTGTTAGAAATCTCTGATAATTTTGCTGATGAAAATATCGTTATAAGGAAATATAAGAAGATTTCAAATTCTAATAAAAATTTGAATTTAAATTATTTAATTGCATCTGATTTACTTATATGTTGTTTTAAAGAAATGTTTTCATTAAAAAAAATAGAACCTAAATTATTACCAAGCATTCAAAAATTAGATAAAAAATTAAAAAATTTTAATATTTTAGATAAAAAATTAAAAAATTTTGCATTTTTTGATGAAATTATTGAGAATAAAGAATTTTTTTTAAAAATCAATGTTATTAAACATAGATGTTATTATCTGGCAGAAATTTATAAAAGCAAAATTAAAAGTAATATAAAAAAAATAATAAACATATCTCCAGAAATTCCTGATATTGATGTGTGTTTTAATGCAATAAGTGTAGTACCAATATTTGATAATAAAAATACACTTATTAATCTTTTGTCCTGTGTTGGAATTATTGAATAGTTTAAAAATAAAAATTTTGTCAATTATTATTATGTGAAAAAATTAATCGTGTTTATAATTTTGTTGATTTTTATTGCAATATGTTCATTTGGAGTTGATAAAAACATATTCCAATTCTGGTTTAATTATGACATTCAAATTTATGCAAGTGAACTTTCTACTTGTTTTGATGGCAACTATGATAAAAACGGTGAAGGTTATATTGTCTATACAAACGACAAGTTGTATAATGAAACGATAAAAAATGTTAATGGTATTTATGGATTGAGTTTACATAAAAAATCCAATTTGTATGAATTTAATTCAATAAGGGAAAATGTTAAAATTTTAAAAATGCAAGAATTAGAAGACATTACAACATTTTATGGATTTATTGAGGGTGAAAATTTATTTTGCTATATTGATGGATTAAAAGTCAATATTCAGGTTTCGTATAATAAATCCAATCATTATTTAATTATTGGTTTTCCAATAATTTTAGGTTCTTATTAATTGTAATGTTTAAAGTTTTATTTTATTGTCAATAATTTCCACGGGAGGAAATATGAATAAATTAAAACTTTTTTTTAAAAAATATGGCTATTACTGTATGATTGGGTTGATGGTTGTTGCTTTGGGTATTACAATTGGTGTTGCTGCGGGAACAGAAAATACTGAAATTAATCTAGACTCGTCAGCTAACAATCCAGTTATCAGTGTTGCCAATCCAGAGGTGTTAAGTTTTTGTTTGCCAATGGAAAATCCAACTATTGTAAAGGATTATTCTGGCTCTGAATTAATGTGGAATTCAACTCTTGCGTGGTGGGAAGCTCACGAGGGTATGGATTTGACATCTGACAGCTCACTAGTTTTTGCTATTGCTGATGGCGAAGTTATGTCTATAACAGAAGATAGTTTAGATGGTACAAAAGTTGTAATTAAGCATTCAAACGGGCTTGAAAGTGTTTACAGTTCACTAAGTAATGAGTTGAAAATTAAAGTTGGGGATAAAGTGAAGAAGGGTGATCAAATTGGTAATGCCTCTGATAGTGCAGGTTCTGAAAGCTTGACGGGGAGTCACTTGCATTTGGAACTGATAGAAGATGGTAATAAAATTGATCCAAATAATTATTTAGAATTACAACCAAAATAAAATGCGACTTTAATCGCATTTTTTTATATGTATTAAAATATAGTTGATTTCATATAATAGTTGTGATATAATATAACAGTTGTAAGGAGGATAAAATGGTTGAAGAAAAGGTAAAGTCTCTTATAGCATCACAACTAAATATTCCTGTTGAAAAGGTTAATGACGAATCTAAGCTTGTTGAAGATTTAGGTGCAGATTCTTTAGATATTGTTGAAATGTTAATGACTTTAGAAGAAGAATTTGGAATTAGTATTCCAGATGAAGAAACGGCTAATATGAAAACCGTGGGTGAAATTGTAAAAGTTATTGAAAGTAAAAAGTAAAATATTTTAAATTAAAATCTTAGCATAAAGCTAAGATTTTTTTATTTGTTTCATTATGTCATATTTTGTCAAAAGCTCTCATATTATGTTAAAAATGGGGGTGTATAGTGAAACAAGATATAAGGGAACGAGCAATAACTATAGGTAAGCATATTCTCAATTCAGAAAATACTGTAAGACAAACTGCATTTGTTTTTGGGGTGAGTAAAAGTACTGTGCATAATGATGTGAGTTATAGGCTGAAAAAAATAGATAAAAATCTGTATGAAAAAGTTAAAAAAATTCTTGAAAAAAATTTTCAAGAAAAGCATATTAGAGGGGGAATTTCAACAAAAAATAAATACTTAAAAAATATAAAAAATTAGCAAAAATCATAAAAAAATTAAAAAAATAGGCAATTTTTTAACATTTTTGCCTATTTTTTTATTAAATTTTTATAAATTTATCAAATTATATTTTTCATAATTAAAAATTGAATTAAACAGATTTTTTTTGAAATTTGGCAATATTTTTTCTATTTCTTTAATGCTGTTTTTAATATTTTCTCGTTCGGTTTTTTTGTCCACAGGACAAGCGCTTTTTAAAATTGGAAAATCTTTTGTATAGTCCTTTATTTGATTTTCCCAAAGATATAATAATGGCCTTATGATTGTGATTTTTGTGTTGCTCATAAATGAAACGGGTTTCATAGAATTTAGTCTGTTTTCGTGCATAATGCTAAGGAGAAATGTTTCTATAAAATCATCAGCATTATGTCCTAATGCGAGCTTGTTAAATCCTATGTTTTGGCAAGTACTACACAACATTCCTCTTCGCATTTTTGCGCATAAACTACAAGGATTTTTTTCTTTTCTTATATCAAAAATTATTTCTCCGATATCTGATTTTACCACCTTTAATTCTACATCATAGGACTTGCAAAATTCCGTTAGACTTTTTATATCTGCATTTTTAAAACTATCGATACATATTGCCGTTAGGGAAAATTTTACTTTTGAGTATTTTTGATACAAACCTAAACAGGCAGTGAGTAAAAGACTGTCCTTTCCACCAGATAAACCAACGGCGATTTTGTCGCCATTTTGAATCATATCAAAATTTTTTATTGCTCTGTGAACTGTATTAATTGCTTTTTTTAATTCCATATTGATATTTTACAAAAAAAAATATTTGAATGCAATATTTATCTCATATTTTCTCTATATTTTATTAAATAAATTTGACATAAAAACTATGTTTTTATATAATATAACAAAAAAGTGTATTTTGTTGGCGTATTTTGGTTTAATATTAATTTTATTAAGCAAAATAAAGAGGAGGAAAAATGAGATACTTTAAAAAGCTTTATTTGATTCCAGCAATGATTTTAATGGTGCTTTCTTTTGGGGCAACAATTTTTCTTTCTGCTTGTGGGGACCCTTATAAAAATGTGAAAATTGTTTTACCTGAAAAAGTTCAAAATGGTTTAGTGCTTGAATTAGATGAAAACAACAAAGCAACAGAAACCATTTCTGTTAAGCTTGAAGGAGCATCAAATGATATAAGTAAAATTTTAGATGCTAGCTCTTCGAGTGACAAGGTTGTTGTTACACCAAAATATATTCAAGGGGACTATAGCGAACTCACCGTTTCTGTTAATGGTGTGGTTAATAATATAGAAATAAAAGTTACAGCTTGTGATGGAAGAAAAAGCCAAAGTTTTTATGTGTCCTCTATCATACCTTTGTCAGAAATTAGAGAAAATCCAGAAACCTCCTCAAGATTCGTTACAGTAAATTCTGAAAAAATATTAATTGGGGAAAAATTGCTGACTTATTTCCCTGAAGATACCACTCAAAAAGATGTTATTTTTACTTTACCAGAAGATACAGTTGGAGCAACAATTGTCAATAATGTACTCACTGTTACTGATCAATTTGTTGATAATACAATCGAATTAATTGCAACATCTAAGTTTGACTCTCAAAAGACGACGAGAGTTTCTTTGGATGTTTTGGAACCTATCAACTATGAATACAAATACTTTTATTTAAAGGACGGTGTAGTTGGAGAAGAAACTAACGAGTTAAGGCTTGCAAATAACCTTAAAAACAAAAATTGTATACTTATTGAAATCACGATGGATTCAGATGAGTATGAAATCACTCCACGATTTGTTTACAACGATATTGCACAAATCTCTAAATCTGAAATTAATGGGAATATATTCAGATATTATATCATTCCAAATGGTGAAGTTGGTAAAGATGAACTATATTTTGAAATTAAAAGAAAAAATTATGATGAAACAATACTAACAGAAAAGGTTGTTGTATCTTCTTACGATACCGTTGCTAGCATTACAACTTATAAAGATGGTCAAAAAGTACAAGATGAAACCTCTTTTGATGTTTATGATTTTTATGTAAATGTGAAAGGACTTGAACTTACTTTTGTTGTGGGACCTACTACTGTACCTATTGAAGACAGTAATATGACAGCCTACATTAATGCTTCTACATATGCAAATTTTATATTCTATGATTCAAATGGAAAAGAAATACAACCCGAACCACCTGAATCAATAGGTGGTAATTATGTTTTTCCTTTAAGGAATGGAAAAAGCATATATGTAAAATCTAGAAATGAAAACAATAATATTGATGGTTCAATTGAAGTTAAGTCTGATGTAAATGATAGCGTTTCTGTTTCTTATACATTGAAACCTGTTAGAGGTGCAAAAGATATTCAATTTAATAATGCTATTCAAGAAGAAGACGGCTCTTATTCATATTATATAACTAGCAATAAACAAACTTTAATAGATGTCGAGTTTGCTGTATCTCCTAAAAATGTAACATTGGGTGATGTGGTTGTAACAACATCAGGTAATGCTTTTTATGTGATAGATGATAAACCAATTCTTATAGATGTTAAAGACGAAGATAAAGAAGTTTACAAAATAACAATTGCTTCAATTGAAGGCGTAGAAGGCATTGGCGAAATAAGAATAAGATTTGCAAATGGGTACTTATTAAAAGCTAAAGTGGAAGTTTTTGTTGCAATGGATGAAAGTGCTGTTTTAAGTGTTCCATCTCCAAATCAAACATCTTCAATTGGTAATTTGGTTACAAAAGATGAAGATATTGGAAGTAATGAATTTGTTGTTTCTATAAAGCGTGGGGAGATTGTTCCACTTACAATCAGTGCAAATTATTCTTACTCAATTAGTTATGGATTTAGTGATTTAAACAAAGATGTTTATGAAAGTGTATATGACAAAAAATATCAAAATGCATTTTTTGATAATGTCAAGGGGTATGATTTTTCAACAACCTCCCAAATTGTAAGTTCACTCTTTTTGAACAATTATAATCAAATAAGTGTTTTGAGAGAAGGAAAAGTCCTTGTTAAAGTAACATTAAAAGGCTATGTGCTTGATGATTATACAGGAAACAAAATAGAAGATACAATTGATAAATATTTTGTTGTTGAAGGATATGTACCAATCAATACAATAGAACTTTCTAAGTATAGTGCAACTGTGTATTCAAAAGATAGTGTGGGAGACGCAAACATTGATTATACTAAAACAACTTTTAGTGTCACCTTTAACAATGGAGTGTCAACCAACCAACCAACTTACAACGAGATTTCTTGGTATGTTCAAGATGATGAAAAAGAAGATGGTTTAAATGTAATTAAAACTGATGAAGGTGAATACAGTAAAGTTATTTACACAATTACAATTTCTGATTCAACTGCCACAATTAATGCTCTATCAACATATCAATTAAGTGGAACTGAATATGTACAAGCTTCCGTAGTTTTTGATAACATTTTAATACAAGCTGAGGAGTTTGGAAAGAAAATTGCAAGGTCATTTAATCTTACAATTAGAAGAGCAAACAAAGTTGAAAATATAATTTTAGACAATGTTACGGAAGAAAATGGAATATATTTTGAAATTGAAAGAAATTTAGATCCTGAAGACAATCAAGATCAAATGTTTAAAATTCTTGCTCACGCAGATACAGCAAACAATCCTTTAAACACAAATTTAATATATGAATTTTTGCCAAATGAAGGTACACAACAAAATATTATTTCACTTAATAGATTAACAGGAGAGATTACTCTTTCAAAAGAAACAATAATAGGTGGTGCTGGAATTATTAGAATTGCACCAGAAGATTGCTATATTGCTGGAAGATATGAAGCAGGAGAAGATGATGTTGCAAGATACATTCCAATTGTAATTGCCGATGGTAGAACAAGAGAAACTTCTTATCAAATAAGTACAGCTGACGGTTTAATAGATGCCATAACAAATAATCCTGATCTTTATTATACGTTAATAAAAGATATTACACTTAATAATACTGCATTGGATGCTAAATTAGGTGCTGAAAAGGAATTTACAGGTGCACTATTTGGAAAACTTGTGGGGGAAAGCATTTGTCATACAATTACATTAAATGGAACTTCGCTGTTTAATACTCTTGGAGAGGGTGCAATTGTTGAAGATTTTATTTTGATTGGAACGGCAACGGGTGGATTTGTTTCAAAAGAAAACAATGGTACGATAAAGAACATTACGGTGGATACATACATAAATGATGATAAACTTTATTCTCCAAGTACTGTAACAGGTACTGATGTAGGTGGAATTGTTGGAATTAACAATGGAACAATTTCAAATGTTAAATTTTATGGTTCAGTTACGGCAACGGGTTCAGTTGGTGGTGTTGCTGGAATAAACAATGGAACAATAAGCTATGCAGAAGTAGAATTTTATAGATATGAAGAAAAAGAAGAAAAAGCGATATATTCTTCTTATAAAGGCAATGTTGTTGGTGGACTTGTTGGAACAATGAGTTCTGGAACAATAGAGTTTAGCTATGCTTACTCTTATGTTAGAGAAACTGTTGTTCTCATAGGAACAAAAGTTGGTTCCTTGGTTGGAAGTATTACGGGTGGAACAATTAATGGTTGTTTTGCAAGTGTAAATAATGCAAACTTCGTTGGAAATGGACAAAATTTTGTTCAAAACGCTTATATTTATGACAATAATGGTGCTTACCGTATTATTGCTAATGATACTGAAATAGCTAATCCTACAACTTTCCCTGATCTTAGTAATGAGTATTCAGGAATATCTTTTGGTTCAACAAAGCTTTGGAATTTTAGCAAAAATGTAAATAATGGTTATCCATATTTTAATGCTATAATGCAAGATGAAGAGTTGGATTCTATTGACGAATTTGTTATTAGAAATACAGATTTGACATTAGTGGGAAAAGATAATAAGGTAATTTTCTATTATTATAAGGCAAGTGAAAGTTCTTTAACAGATATGGAAAATGCAGTTATTCAAAGCTGGAATACAATTAGCTTCCAAGATCTGTTTGGGGTACAAAATGTTTCTTCTCTTAGAATTACATTTGGAGAAGGGGAAACACCACCAATATTCAATGGACCTAACTATATAACAATTCAAGATATATGCTATACAAGTTTTGATTTTACTATCTTCTCTAAATATGACTATAGTTTAAAGAAAACATACAATGCTGTTATAGTTTATAAAATTTCAGATTTCAAATTGAATTATCGGGACGCAGAATTGACAAATGGCTCTGAAATTTCAATTAAAAAGGGACAATCTGAAAATATTTCTTCTTCGATTTCCACTTCAAAAATTGCCGTTAACAGAAAATTAAATCTTGTTCAAAATGAATTTATCGTTGAAAATATCGTTAAAAACAAACCTGTTGATGGTTTGGCTGATGATGGTTTGGCTGATGATGGTTTGACTATTAGTGGAGAAAATATTGGTACACATATTATTCAAACTTCGGAAGAGACCAAAGCCCAAATTATTGATGTATCATTGTATTTACAAATTAAAGACTTAAATGAAACAACAAATGAAACAACAAATGAAACAACATTTAATGAAATGATAAAAGGGCGATATGTAAAAACTTTTAAGGTTAATTTATACAATGGCGCTGATTCGGTTATTACTGAAAGCAAGGAACTTTCAATCGAACCAATAGATTCCTTTGCTCAAACAGTTGAAGTTACTGTTTATGCAGACCAAAACACAGCTGATGATTTAGTTGTTAAAATAATTAACAATGATGAAATTGGGGAAGAGTTTACAAAATATGCAGGTATAACTCAAACAGTTGATGAAAATGATGAAGTTATTAATGATGCTTTACAACTAGAAGGCATTAATTATATAAAAATCTTTGAAGACAGTGATTACAGAATATTTACAAATGGTATTATTGAAATAAAAATTAAAAATCCTGTTGTTACTGGTTACACAGATAAAACTATGACAACAAAGGCTGATACTGATGATTCAGCTAAGTATTTTAAACAAGTATACGAAGTGAGCTTTGGAATTGTTGACAATAACGCAATTAAAGCTTTAAATTTTGATAATGTAAAATATGAATTAGAGTTCTTTGCACAAAGTACAAATGTTTCAACAGATTTTGACCTTTATGTGCAAACACAAAAATTATCATACATTAATTCAATTCATAGTCCATTAGACAAGGCTTTATGGGAAAATGTTGGAGATGTAGAAAAACTTACATACTCCTATGATGAAATTCCTAAAGCTATTTTAGCTCCTGGAAATGAAGGGTTGCTAGAAATTGATTTATATCCATCTTATTCGTATTATGACTACATAACTGTAACAACAAGTACAGTTTCAGGCTCGTCTTATCAGCTTAGACTTGGTATGATGGAAAAATTAGATGGCTCAAATAAATTTATTAGGAAAACAACAGGTTACGAGTCCTTAGTGAATGGAATTAAGATATTTAACAATGCTGGTCAAAATGACAACAGTATTGGTGTGGTTTATCTTAGAACTTTTGCTCCTAATAATATTGATGTGGATACAATTTATCAACTTGTTATCAGTGCTTATGATAAAGATGGAAATTTACTTTCTTCTTCCAATGTATTCCAAATTTCAGTACAAACTGTTACAAAACCAAACATAACAATTAATGGAGAAAAGCAGACACTCATTGCAAAAGGTGGTTTTGGTGATGTTCAGATTGTTGTAAATGCTGATCAAACAATTGATAGCTTAAGAATTTCTGACATTGAAAGTGGAGATGTTTCTTATGACCCTTTAACATATACTATAGATTCAACAAGTGGATTAAAAACTTATACCACTAGAGTTTATGTTGGAACAGATGTGTTGATTGAGGGTGGGAGAAACTATTTCACAATTACGGCTCAAACTTCAAGATTAATCAACAATGCAATTGAAACGGCAGAAGATGTGGTTTATGTTGCTGTTGGAGATTTTGTTATAAATGGTGAAAACACACAAATAAAAACTGATGCTTACAATAAAGATGTTTTGACTGTTTATGTTGGAGCAGAACAAAAACTTGAATTTGATTTTGACATTGATTTCTTCTTGGGAAATGATAGCTTAAGCAAATTTTATGCAAATAATTTCTTTAATTCTAATCCTGATACTTCTTATGACCAAAGACAAAGCTACATAGTTAATGGTTTTTATGACAATTTGCCATATGATTTTGATTTTGATTCTACAAATAGTGTAATTGTTGCTAACTTTATAGACAATTTATACTATGCTGACAGATTTAGCGAAGATAAAGTAGAATTAAGTAAAGTGTTTAATAGAGTCACAGGAGAAATAGCTTCAAATAATTTATGCAGGTTTAGTTATGATGGCTCAAATTTATATGTCCGTGGACTTCAAGCTTCAACGGGTAGTTTAAATATGCTTTTAAGAATTCCAATTCAAATACCAAATGGAACAAATGAGCCTATTAAGACCTATATTAATTATTATTTCACAATTAATGTTGTGTTAGAGACAAATGAAGATAAACCTGTAATCATTGATAGCGCTGAAAAGTTTATAGCTCTTCAAAATACAAACAGCGAAACTTCAACTCCATTAGATTACATCTTAACAGAAGATATATATCTTTTAAATTATTCTCCATTTGATACAACAAATATAAAGAGTTTAGATGGAAACAATAAAACAATACACATATTGTCTTATAACATTCCATCAGATCAATCTTCAATTAATATTGCGTTGTTTAACAATGTGAGTGATATAACCACATTAAAAAATCTTAGGGTAAATGTTTACTATGGTGGAAATATCAATATTGATATGTCAATTGTTTCTAGTGTCAATGTGGCAGGCTTGGCTATTAGCAACAATGGTATTATTACAAACTGTGAAGTTGTTGCATATAGTTACGATGATTCGGACAGACCTAATCCAGCTGTTCCTGGAATATATGTTAATTATGGACAAAACATTAATGTTGAAAGCATAACTAGTTGTGTTGCAGGGTTTGTTATAGAAAACAACGGTAATATAACAAACAGCAGAGTTGGTGGTACTTCCTTAGAAGTCGTAAATAAACCTGAGATTAACCTTCCTATATTTAACATTTATGCTCAAGGTGATATCGCTGGATTTGTTTATTCAAATTCTGGAACAATCGCATCAAGCTTCTTTAATAACGGAAAAATTTACAATGCAACAATAAATGGGGCAAGTACTTCAACTGCTGGTTTCGCAATACAAAACACAGGTGAAATAAGATTATCTTATGTTAAAGGTGCTTATAATAATAGTTATGAAATACACACAACGGGTGGAGGTATTGAAACAGCAAGTGTTGGTGCAGGATTCATATATCAAAACAATGGAACAATTGAAGATTCTTACTCTAATATTATGCTGACCACTATATCTGACAATCAAAGTGGAAGGCTTAGTGCTGGTTTCGTTTATATCAATACAACTGATGGTATTGTGAGAAGAAGCTATTCTGCTTCTAAAATTGAAAATTCAAGCAGTACTCAAATGAATTTCTTGGGTGTTGACATCAACCTTGAACTTCAAAATTATGGTCTGGTTGAAAATTGTTACTATTACAATTCAAATTCTTCTTTAGAAGATGAATATAATTCTTCTGATTTAGAGTCTCTTTACAATACTTCTGTGAATAGAGTTTACGAACCAGATATTAAAGATAATTTTTATGGTTTTGCCTTTACTACAAGTTCGGTGGAAAATATAGCAATTGATGGTGTTTGGTATATGACTTCAAGAGGACCTGAACTTGTTGGAGCAAACAATATTGCAATTTCATCAAGGACACTTAGAGTTGAAGAAGTTAACTCTTCAGGTGAAATTGTTGATTATAGCTTCGTATACGACGATGGTTATAGGTATGGTAGTTCTAAAAACCCTATTATCATCAGAAACGAAACAGAATTCAATCAAGTTTTTGGTGGTGATACATCAAATGTAAGTACAAGCGTTGCCTTCTATTATAATTTAGTTGAAAACAAAGTTTTTGGTAATTATAGAATTGTTGACAATATTGACCTTTCAACTTTATTATCTGACGAATCGGGTTTGACAATAAAATCTACAGAAATGTCCTTAACTCCAACTTATAACAATCAGGGAGAAATAAACGGGTTAGGTTTTATTGACGGAAATAGCTTTACAATATCAGGAATTGAGTTGGTTTCCACACTTGGTGGTACAAACACAAGCTATGGGCTATTTAAACAAATTGAAAATGGTGCTGTTGTAATGAACTTGAACTTACAAATTAATAGTGTATCAGCAACAAGAGTAAATTATGTTGGAGCTTTGGCTGGAACTATACAAGATTCAAAAATCATAAATGTGTCAGTTAAATCTTCTTCTGAAAATGATAATGCTGTTATATACGGATATAATGTCGTTGGTGGATTGGCTGGAAGAATTGTTGGACAAAGCTATGTAAGTAATGTATCTGTTGAAAATCTAATGGTTGTTGCAGGTAATCAAACAGATGCTAGCATAACACAACAGTTCTATAATCGTTTGAATAGCAGTAATATTTCTTATGCTGGTGGTGTAGCAGGAGTCATTGATATATATGTAGATATAAACGCATATAATTTTGACTTAAATTTGTCAACACCTAATGTTTATAATATAAAAAGCTTAGGAAATATGCAGGTTTACGGAGCAACCGTTGGTGGTATTGTTGGTTTCTTAGGGCCACAAACTATGCTTAAAGACGCATTATTTGAATTAAGTTCTTCAACACAAAATGACTATTCACAAAAACTTGTTGCATATAAATTTTCTGCAGGTGGAATAGTTGGTGAAAATTATGGTTACCTGTTTATGGTAAGAGCTGAGCATTCGCCTGAAGATCAAACTGAAATTGAAAATGGATATTCAACATACTATAACAATTCTAGTGCATCAGTAAATAGAGGAAATTTAAATTTATTTGAATATGAAGATTCAACCAATTACAAGCAAGAGTATATTGGTGGTATTGTAGGTGAGTTCGTTACAGGAAAATTAGAAAAAAGCTATTCTAAAATTAATGTAAGATCTTCAAGTGCAAAATATGCTGGTGGTATTATTGGTGGAATAAGTGGACGAGATAACAGCAGTTTTGGTGCGCTTAAAGATTATGGGCTTACTCAAACAATGCCTTTAACCTTTACTGAAATTTATGCAACAGGGGATTTACTTGCAAATGTCGGCGCAGGTGGAATTTTTGGCTATATTAAAAATGGTGTATGGAGAAGAATTACATTAACTAAAATTAATGCTATTAATTATCTCTCTGTGCCTAGCAGTCAAGGAACGGAAAGTGGACAGTATTCTGTTGTAAACGGTAAAAATATTTTGAATAATGTTTATGACATATATTATACACCTTATACACCAGATGCAAGCTATATTGTTGATGAAATTTCTGTCAATACAGTAAATTTTGATGTACACTCGATTGAAAAAATTTCTACTTCAAACAATGCTTATTATTTAAATAAAAGTAATTACATTAATGATAATAACTATATAATATCGGAAAATGTACAAATTATAGAGGATTTAAGATTATCTAACAATGTTGAATTTGTAAATGAAATGAATAAGATATTTAGAAATGTTGGTTGGGACGAACAGTATTGGGAAACTTCAACAGGTGAAAATCAACCACATTTCTTCCCACATCTTGTGTTTAAAGTTGCCCCTTCTGTAATTTACATTAGAGAAGCATCTGACCTTGAACTTTTAAATCAGTACAAAAACAAAACTTTTGTAATTATAGGAAATGATAATAGTGGAATAGTTCCTGTTGGTGATTATTTAGCAACAACAATGAAAGGCTTCACTGTTAATGGATTCTCAGGATTATTAAGAGGTAAAGATGATTCTGGTAATTATGGTTTAGACTTTAGTGTGACAAATTCTGAAAACACAATAACTGCACCATTGTTTACATCAACTTTAACAGGTTCTCAATTTAGCAATTTTGTAATACAAAATGTTGGGGAAACATCTTTTGGAGTCAGAAATGGAGATGTTAATGCAATTTTAGTTGAAGACGCAACCGGAACAACATTTAACAACATTATATTTAAAGATTGTTCAATTAATCCTAGTACATATGATTCTGTTGGACTTTTAACATCATCTGCAAGCAGATGCTCTTTCGCAAATATTTCATTTAACAATTGCTATATAGATTTTAATAGCGATGGGGAACAAACAAATAATTATGTTGGTTTTGTATCTGGGAAAATTAATATAAATGATACAAATATAGAAACAATAATTGATGGTGTGGAATTTTATGATTGCTCCATAAATATTAGTATAACAAAAGCTACTACGACTACAACTGATGCTAAAACTAATATGTATGTAGGTTATATCTCTGGCTATTCAGCTTCAATAGATTTGGATTTATATAATAATGAAAAGAATACAGTTAACAATCTGACAACACAATTTGACAATAAAACGAGTTCAATTAACTTGTATTACGGTTCTTTGATTGGAAAAGTTAATGGTTATGCAAATGTGACAGTAAATCAAAAATATGAAAATGCAACAACTCTTGTTATTAATGATAGTTTGTTGAATAAGGATAGTTCTAACACAAAAGTGCAAGTTAACTCTGCTTATGTGGGTGGAATTTTTGGTAAGGTGTCTGGCTCAACCAAAGGCATTAATATCAATACTATAAAATCTCCAAATGCTGAAGAAAATGCTGAATTTAATTTGAAAGTACAAAATAATATTAATCTTTTAACAAATGCCGATTTGTACTATGGTGGTGCAATTGGATATGCAAATTCTTTAAATGTTAAAAATATCCAAATAGCAGGTAATTCCGAATTATCTTCCAAAACTGATTCTTCTTATGTTTCAGGTGCATTTGGTTATGTAGTGAATAAAGCGATTGTAAATAAAATAAAAGTTGGGCAAACCATTAATTATACTTTAGAATCATCTGGGACAAAGTTCATTGGTGGAATTGTTGCATATATAGAAGAAAATTCAAATGAAGATGAAAGTTCTGAAATTACATCATCACTTAGCGAATGTGTTTTTGATATATCAAATTCAAATTCAAGCGATATTTACTTTGGTGGATTTGTTGGTTTTGTAAATACAGACCATACATTAAACATTTCAAATTCTGTGTGTGGTGGTTCATTAAAATTAGATAATTCAAAAAATAGCATAATAGGTGGAATGGTGGGCTCTATAAATGGTAGCTCAAAGAATACTTCATCAATATCTAAGACGATTATAGAAAAGAATATAATTTACACGGACCTTCAACTAAAAAGTAGTATAGGAGATAGTGGCTATTTAGGTGGAATTGTTGGAATTGGGGCAAATGGAAGTCAAATAAAAACAAACTATATTCTAGCATCTTTTATTTATCCATTTGTAAAGACAAATGTTGGAGTTGTTGCTGGAAATAATAATAGTTCAACATTACAAAACAACTATTATTGTAGTCAACTTACTTTAATGCTTGATACATCAACATCTGGGCCTACAAATATGACCTATACAGGAATTTTGAATGCATTTAAAGCTACCGATCAAAGTAACCTTATTTCTTCTGCTCACTATGGAAGCAAGTTAAATCCTTTTGAGATAAATGGAGATTACATCAAAGCTGGTTCTGTAACAGTTGCACAACATAATAGTGGAAATTGGCAGGTTTCTATAAACGACAATACTCTTAATGATTATATAGGACAAAGTGGTGCAAATCCATTTAGTTCTTTGGTATCAGAGAGAAAATATTTCACACTAACAACTCAAGAAAATGTTAATGTGACAAATATTGTCAACCAAGAATTTAAAAATGTTGGATTTATTGGAAATGGTTCAACTATAAATGTCACACCTAGTGTTTTTGGTAGCACTTATACAACAAATCAATTTGTAAAGACCCTTGATGAAAACAGTTTCATTTCAGGCTTAAAAGTTTTTGTGGATATAAGGGCTTATCAAGATACAAGAAATTTAGTTTCATCTGAAGCTATTTA
The DNA here is from genome assembly GCA_944349805.1 of uncultured Clostridia bacterium. Lineage (GTDB taxonomy): Bacteria > Bacillota > Clostridia > Christensenellales > UBA1242 > Caccopulliclostridium. The sequence continues at coordinate 61,094 of CALVNP010000036.1, read as the reverse complement.
TGGTGGTATTGTTGGAACAAACGAAGGAATAATTTTTGCTTGTAATACAGTAAATTCTGGAACTATTCCAGACGATCCCAAAATTGAAGTTACAAAGGGTATCGAAGGTGGAATAAGCATAAATGGAATAACAGCTGAAACTACAACATTGACAATTGGTGGATTTGTTGGAGTTAATAATGGATTCATTGCAGATTCATTCTCTATGGTTGATATTGTAACTGATACATCTAGGGTTGAAAATGCTTACCTTGGTGGATTTGTAGGCAAAAATTATGGTGTTATAGACTCTTGTTATAGTACAGGATTTGTTCAATCTAACTTGACTTCAAGCGATGGAACACACAACATATTTGCTTTCAGTTATGATGAAAGTGGTAGTGTGGCTAATAGTTATACAATTGCGAAAGCTAAAACATCTAACTACGGGACTCCTGGTGTGTTTGGGGTTGGAGCTAATGATAGCAATGAATATGATAAGTATGCAACTGAATTGACTTCTGAAAACGGCACATCAAATGAAGAAATGTCTGTGTTTAACACCACTTCTGCAGAAAACAAATACGCACAGGATCCAACAATAAACTTTGGTTACAAGTTCTTTGGTGGTTCGGCTTATAATGGAACAAGTGCTTATATGCTCATAAACACAGGTGATGGAACGAAGGACAATCCATTCCAAATTCCAAGTGCTAGGAAGTTATCTCAATTATCTCAACTTGCTTCTGCAAATGGTTCAGAAAATGGATATACTTTTAATTCTGATTATGAGATAATTTATGATATTAATTTAACAAGTGCTGGAATTAATGAGTTTACACCAATAGGTTCATCAAGCGCTCCATTTACAGGTAACTTTAATGGTAATAATAAAACAATTTCTAATTTGACTGTTTCTAATTTGACTGTAAATGAAAAAGGTGGGAATGCTGGACTTTTTGGAAATGCAGGAATGAATGTGGAAAATATAACAAATAAGAAAATTCAAAATATAATTTTATATAATCCAACAATAACTGCAAGTAAAGTAGATAACACAAAAACATCAGCAGGTGGAATTGTTGGGGCTGGTAGGAATATAGACATTATTAATTGTCATATCATCGGTGGAAGTATAACAGCTTACAACAATGCTGGTGGAATTATGGGCGCAGTGGAAGCTGGTAATGTATTAATTTCACAATGTTCAAATAACAACACTTCAATTTTAAGCAATGGTTCTGGTACACAAACACTAACAACTGCAGGTGGTATTTTAGGCTATTTGTTAGGAGAAAGTGGAACAAATGCAACGGAAGGAGGAGCCACAACAACATCGCTTTTTGTTACAATTGAAGAATGTTACAACACAGGTAAAATTGTTGCTGGGCAAGAAGAAAATCAATCAAACGATGAAAATCTCCCATTGTATGCATATGCAGGTGGAATTTTAGGAACAGGTGGAATTTGGTTTGACTTTTCGTCAACTGGAAATGCAATAGGTAATGTTGTTAGAAACATAATAATAAATAATTGTTACAACAAGGGAGATATTTCTGCAAATGCTCGTGTCCCAAAACTTTCCTCTTATAGTTTGGAAGAGAGAGATGAAAAGGGTAATATTAAGCGTGATGAATATGGAAATCTTTCTTTAAATGCTGCATATAGACCTACGGCAAGTTATTTTGTGATTAGAAGAGATTATACAGAAAGCAAAACTGTTACATATTCAGAAAAATATTCAGTTTATGAAGTTGTTGTGTTTATGTTATTAAGGCAAGCATATTCTTCTGGTATTGCCACAAATTCAATTATTAATGCTTGTTATAATATAGGCAATTTATCAACAAATGAAGGGGACATAGCAGACACTATAAGAAATGAAGCTAAAAATATTGTGGAATCTAAAACAGAGTCTCCAAGAATTCATATTCTTTATGGATCACATAGCAGATGGGATGGCTCTGAACCACAAGAGGATTCTTCAAGTTTTACATTAAAAAGAGATGATTATACTTCCTATGGTCGAATTGAAAATGATGAAGTAAAAAATGAATATTTAAGAGTATTGTATGATGGGTCAATTTATGAAAAGGCTAGCACAATAGATCCATTAACTGTTGTTTCTTATATAGCCACTCCATTTGTAGCTACTGCGGGTGTAGGTATGTATGTGTCAGGTTCGGCAGCTGTGGGAGGTCTTCTGGCAACAGCTGCTGGAGTGTCAACAGTCCCTGTAGCTGGCTGGGTGGCTGCGGGTGTTATAGGTATAGCTGCCGTTGGAGCGTATTTATTGTGGCCAGATACGAAAGTTGATTTAGTTTTATTGAAGAATAATGGTGGCATATCAATAACTAGTTATTTTGATGAATCCCGATGGTTTGGGCGAAATATGGCTTATTCACCAGAGAATAGCTCAACTGTATACCCTATCGTCTTTGATGATTTAAATACATCAAATCAAAACTCTGAATTCTGTGATTCATTTATTGCCCCAATTGGTTATGGTTCAAAAATTACAAGTTCTTATTCTTTAAGTAATGTTAGTGGGGAGAATCATAGACCTGGAACATATAACGATGGAAAGAATGAAAATTACAAAAAATCATTGGATGATTTAAAAAATTATTCTAAATATTCTTCTAGTACTGAAATTAATTATTCTAACTTTTCACATAATGAAGGTGATAAATATGCCTATTATTCTTTAAAAGAAGATGAAATATCTTATACAAGTGATGATTTAAGTAATGGTTATGCTTTGTATGAAGAAGATGGAGAGCAATATATTTATTCTAAAAAAACTTATCAAGTTTCAGGAGAAGGTGTTCAAGAGTCAGATATCAGACAACTTGTTTGGGTTTTAGATGGACAAAATGCAGGTTACTCAGTTGACGACTATACAATTATAAAAATGCCAACAACAAGCGAAGATGGTACAAGTTCCGATGGTACAATGATTAAGGTTGATCAAAATTTTGTCAAGTTGTATTATAAAAATGAGGATGATTTGAAAGAAATTACTGAAACAACAACTAATACTGTGGTTGGTTACAAAATTGAAAATCCTTATATCGTTATTTACGATGAAATAACGCCCGAAGTTTATACTAATCCCGTACACATAAGGCTTGCAGATGAAATCACCATTAGTTTAACAGGTGATAATGCTTATCAGGAAGCAGATATGATAAATCATAAAGAAACATATGCAGGAATGTTTAGATTAAGTAATTCTTTACCATCAAATCAAGTAACGCTTAAGGACATAATCCATATTAATTTCTCAGAAGTTAAAGCTGGTATTCAGTATAAATTTGATGTGGATAACGGAGATAGTACAACACAACAAACTCTATTTGTTGGACAAATTTCAGAAACTGATGAAAATAATAAAAAAGTTTATTCAATAGAGTTTAATGAAACACATAGGGCTAGCATTTCATTTGAAAATGGTTATAATGTAGGAAAGGCACCAATTTTAAATCCATTATATAAATTTGAAAACGGTACGAACGGTACGGTTGAAATGAATATTAATGCAGAAACTATTAAAACAATAGGAATGCGTGTTTTGGAATCTTATGATGATAAGGATGAAGATGAAAATGATATAACGGTTTATGTAGTTGGATATTATAGGTCAAGAATGATTGATAAAGCGTTGGTTCAAAACCATAGCACAATCAGTAAAACATTTACAGTCAACTTCTGGGATTTTGATGGTGGAGATATTTGGGAAATAGATGCTAACATAAATGAGGGATTACCTTATCTTAAAAAATTATCACATATTTACGATATTGTTAGTTAAAAATGTTTTGAAAAATTAACGGAGAAAACAATGAAAAAGTTAGTTGGAATTTTATTTGGGTTGATTGTTGCAGTCAGTGGGCTTTTGCTCACTGCCTGTGGCGACCCTTATAAAAATATGAAAATTGTTGCAGATTCTTATAATTTAGAAATGGTTGTCGGGGAAGAGCGTCAGCTTGTTGTTTCTGTGCTCGATGTTCCAAATGGAGTAAGTACAAACATTACTGCAAGTCCTGACGGCGAGTTTGTATCAATTTTAAATTATGAAAGTTTAAGTGGGGGAAGAACAAGGATTACAATTAAAGCTCTAAAAATTGGAGAGGGTGAAATTAAAATTGAGACTTCAGAAGGTGGCAACAAGTCAATAACCATAAGTGTTGTTGTTACAGAAAACATACAAAACTTTTATAAAAATTCCACAAAAGCTTATATTGTAAGAAGTGATGGGTTTGAAATGGACCTTTCTCCTAAAGCACTCTTTAATTTTATTCCAGAAAATTCAACGCAAACTGATCTTGTTTACTATTACACTGTAAATGAAACTGATTATCAAGTTGATAAAATTGTATGCGAAAATGTTGGTGAAGATGGTGAAGAATTGCCAAAAGTAAGAATTTACTGTAAAAATGATAACATTTTTGATATTGATAACAATCAATTTACCTTAAAAGCATCATCTTTAATAAATCCAGATATTGAAAGTCAATCCTTTACAGTTGATATAATTGAAGATATAGTTGTTAATGAAATGCTTTTGACTAATCTTGGTGGAACTGATATAGCAAACCCAACACAAATTGTCCCTATTGGAGAAAATGCGGAAAGTGGACAGGCATCAGAAATTACACTTGTTTCAAACGATGAAAAAAGATCTAATGCTCAAGTGAAATTAATCTACACTTCTTCAAATGTAAAATTGAGCATTAATTATGGTTGTGAGTTTACAATTGCCCAACTTTTACCAGAAGATCAAGATAGTAATAATGTTGTTTTTAATTTGCAGACCGTATATGTGGGAGAAGATGTCTTAACAATAACATTGTATTATGATGATTATCCAAGTTTTAAAGTTGTAAAAAGTTATAAAATAAATGTTATAAGCTCACCAAGTTTTATTGGAGTTAGAGAACTTGAAGATGATGGAGAAATAAATCTCTATGATAAAAATTACAATGCAAATATTGCAAACTTTAATTTAACACCTATTATCTATTCAACAGAATCAACTTTTGAAAAAATACAAATAGATTTTTGTGACGAGAATGAAGAGAGAATAGAAAATTGGACTGACTATGTTTCATTATCCTATAAAAATGTTGTTCGTAAACCTAATGAGTATGGTTATATAGAAATTCTCTATTCAGATTTTAAAAACAATGTACTAATTTCGCCTATTAGTTTATTAGGGCAACAAATATATGATGGCGAATTACGTATTAGATTTACTGTTGTAAGTTCAACAATTCAACAAGGTCAAGAAGTTGACAAGACATATAAAATCAATATTCTTCAAGGTGCTAGTGAATTTAAAACTAATTATCCAACGAATGAAGAAATATTGTACATAGACTTAAATACAGAGCCACATGACTTTGATAATTTTACTTTTACAAATGGTGCATATGTTGGTATTTTAACATTTAAATATGTTAATGCTTCTTACTTTACAGTTGAACAGGTGACAAATGAAGAAAAACCAAAAATAAAAATAACTCCGTTATCTGTTGGAAGTGGTGGAAAGGTTATAATTTATTTGCCTAATGGATTATCAACTGAAGTTTATGTTAATGTTGAATCAATTTTACAGAAAACAGACTTTGCAGTTCAAATGAATGATAATATTGTTAGTTTTGAAGAAACAACTGAAATTGAAAATAATTATTCAATGATATTGATGGATAAAAAGGACAATGCTGAAAACATTTTTAAATTGTTGCCATATCCAAGCAATGCGACTTCTTATACAGTTGGTGTGACAAATACGGTTGAAGCTAAAGTAGGGGATAAAATCGAGATAGATTCTTCTTTTGAAAAATTCAATTGCAAGTTTTCTAACTATACTAATGTTTTAAATCTTTCAGTTTATTTGAGTGATAAGACGTATGTTTGCGAATTTGAATTTAGTTTGACAGTAAATAGTAAAAAAATTGAAGGATTTATTCTTAAAGATGGAAATTCTATAACCTATACTGTAAAAGTAAAATGTTATGTTCCAATTCAAAGTGTAGGTTTTCAGCAAAAAATAAGCGAAGATTTGTTTCAAAATGTTACAAATTTAGATATAAGCAATTATGTAAACATTGGATATTATTACGGAATTGAAAAAGGATATTCTCTTATTACAGTATATCCAGTTATTAAGCTTTATGGTGGAACAAATTTAAACAATAATGAAATTTTTGAATATTTAAATAAATTTGAAGAAGCATATTCAAAATCTTTTAAAACTTCAATTCAAGATGAAGATTTGACGATAGGTAGTGAAAATATTGAAAACCCAAATGATTATACATATACTTTGTCGAATTTTGGAAAATACAATATTATTGATGATGGAAAAAGTTTCAGTTTAAGTGTGTTTTGTAATAATGCTAATATTTCCACAGATATAAAAAATTATTGGTTTACTTTTAACTTAACTTTAATGGGTGTTAAATATAGTGCAAAGATTACATTAACTCTAAAAGAATTTAAGACTGTAAATTTTGTTGGATTTAATAATTATCAGAAAACAGTGTATTTAGATCCTAGAAATTTGACATATTCGACAACTTACTTTTTAAATCCAGTTGACGCAGACGGAAAGGAGTTTGATTTAAGATTTGTTCCAGATGATACAACAAATTCAAATATTATAACTTATTCCAAAAGCGATACAGAAATTAAAGTGAGTTACAATATTTCCTATGGCGCAGGAAGTGGAAGATTATATATCATTCCTAAAAATAGATATACAGGTGAAGATTTTAATATTACAAGTTCAAATGCTGAATCTTTGCAATATATAAATATTATCGCAAGCGATGGGACAGAAGAAAATCCTATCTACATAAATACAGCTCAAGAATTTGTACAAGTTGCATCAAATTCTCAAAATTTATCTTTACATTATAAAATTTCCACAGTTCTTGATTTTAGTGGAATAAACTTAACAACGTTTGGTGTTTTAAGAGGTTCTATTGTTGGAGATACAAATGCAGGACTTATTAATTTAACAGTAAGTGAAACAAGAAATATTGGTGAAGATGCATATTTAGGACTTTTTGCGTATATTGAAGAAGGGGCAAGTGTTAAAAACTTGATTATATCTGGAACACTTGTAAATAACAGTGGAACACAGGCTAAATATGCTGGATTGTTGTGTGGAGAAAATAGAGGTACAATTAAAAATGTATCAATTTCATTATTGAATACAAGTTCTGATAAACTTGTACTAAGCAATACAACAGATGCTTATGTGGGAATTGTTGCAGGAAAGTCTAGTGGGGAAATAATAAATGATAATGGCCGACAACTTGTTTCTGTAAAAAATGAATTTAAAGTTGAAGGAAATTCGGCAAGCGAAAAACATTATGTTGGTGGTGTGGTTGGCTACAATTTGGGAAAAATATCACTAGACACAACAACTTATGTGTACGGCGAACAAGACTTTACTTTTGTTGGAAATATAACTGTTAAAAATATTAATGCTATTGGTGCAGTAGCAGGTATAAATGCAGGAATTCTTGATAATTTAAAGGTTTCTGGCAATATTGAATCAACAGCTAATGATAATGGTGGACAAAATGCAGGTGGTATTGTTGGACAAAATTATTTCGCTGATAATAGTGGAAATGTTTCAAAAGGAACAGTTAAAAATTGTTTAACAAGAGTTTTTGTTAAAGCTTCAAATTATGTTGGTGGTATAGCTGGGAGAAATGCGTTTGAAACAAATGTAGGAACGATTAGCAATAATACGGTTCAATTAATATACTCGGGTGTTGAATGCCCTCTGTTAATTGCAACTTCGGGTGAAAATTGTTATACATTTGCTGGAGATGATAAGACTGAAACATTAGTTGATAATAACAACAAGGCATACTGCTACTACAATTATGAACATTCAACAGTTAAACCAATAAAATATTATGATGAAAATTTCGATAAAGAGGATGACACTGTCGGTGCTTTTGAATTTATTGAAGATGTTATCACGATTAACAAAGAAAAATCAAAAAATTTAATTTCTACTTCTACAGAAGATGAATCAGTTACAGATTTTAAAATTGTAAGTTATTTGTTTTACTACCAAGCTGTTAATTCTAATCAACAAGCTTTGTTAGAAAATTGGAATACTCAGGAATTTCCTATAAAGTTTGTAAATCCTGAAAACATTAAGCTAACATCTGGAGATAATAAAATTTTAACTTTTGATGAATTTGGGAATGTTCAACTTTGGGGAACAGGTCTTGTTGAAATTACAGTCACATCTATTTTAAGTGTAAAGATAGAAGAAAAGGTTTATATCTATGTCTTTAATGCCGTTGACGATTTTAAAGTTAAAATTTATAATAACACATATTTAGCTAATGAAGATGCTTATATCACCTTGAAAAAAGATGAAACTTTAATTTTAAATACAGAGTTTGTGCATAGTAATATTACAACAATTTCCGAAGGGGGAACAATACTTGTTGATGAATACGGACAACCAATTTCTGTTCAATTAGTTAAAAATACACTTTTTGATATTAATGCAACAATAAATAGTGAAAATATAAGTGTTGAAGTTAAAAATCAAAAAATTTATATTACGGCGAATGATGATGAAGAAAATTTAACATTACAAATTGAACCATCATTTGAATTTGCAATTAACAATGTTGTTTATGCATTAGATTTTACATTGAATGATTATTCATCTAATGTGAGTGTTATAAAAGGAACTACGGAAATTAAGCTTGACACTTATGAAATTGCAGTTGAACCAAATGATGAGTTTACAATAAAACTTGAAAGTTGGGTTACTGATGATGCTAACGATAAGTTAACCATTACTTATACAAAAGTTGGTGGTGATGGTAATGTTGCAAGTTATTTTGATATTATTGATACTAATTTAGTAAGTGATGATAAAAATGTATATAATTTTAGTCCAGATAGTAAAGATAGTTCATATTTTACATTCAAATTCAACCAAGCTGAATTAGAAAATGATTACCAAGGTGTTTATTACATAAATTTCATATCTGAAAATAGATATATTAAAAGTGTAATTGTAAATTTAAAAACACAGACAGTTAACAATATTACATTTAAAAATTATTATGATGTTGACATTCAAAAATTCAATCAAAATGTGCAAAGCGAAAACAACATAAGCCCAGGTAGTGATAATTTACTTGAAATTTTGGTTTATCCCTCTTTTGCTGATTATGATTACATCTATATTACAAATGATAGTTCAAATTATGCAAATGGAAATAATGCAATTTTCTCTCTTGTTAAAATAGAATCAGGCAAGATTATAGATATTTTTGGGGCAGAAAATGTGGAAAATGGAATCAGAGTTCCTGTTTCAAAAATAGAAAATGGAAAATTGTATATAAAATACAATATTTCATCAACAGCACAAGATGGTAAAATAGTAAAAATCAATATTGATGCATACAAAAATGACATTAAGCAACCAAATGGGACAATATGCAATATTAATGTTGTAATTAAAGATGGAGTGTATGTATCTATTATTGGCAAGGAAAACAATTTAAAAGATGAAAGTATCTTAGTTGCTAGGGGATTGACATACGAATTAAATGTTGACATTGTTGGTTTTACAAAAGATGAAATTCATTTTGACAGTTCTGTTGCATCTTTTGCGTCTATAAGTGAAGTTAATGGCAAATATGTTTTACAGATTGGTTCAAACATCAATTATGAAAATGAGTCTGAAGGATGCATTGTTGAAATTGATTGTTATGGTGAAAAGGCCGTTGACGGAAAAATTTATAAGAGTGGCATTAACAAGCTTAAACTTATGATTGTTGATTATGTAATCTTAGAAGACAACATAGTTCCATATTCTTATTCAAATGATAATCAAAATGCTAGCATTGTAATAAAAAATGCAGTTAAAGAAACAATTAATGTACCAATCGGAAATAGGACAGAGCTTGGTATAGAATTTGTAAACGGAATCACAATAGAGTACAATTCAAATGATTTAGGTATTGTTCAAAAAGTTAGAGCTTTGGAAACATCTTTAGCAAAAGAAGGTCAGTGGTCCATTACCAATAATAATGGCGATAAATATTGCTTATCTGAGCTCCCTAACAATATGTATTACAGAATAGAAAAAAATGAAAATGGAGTTTATTACATAATTCCACTTTATATCAATTCTGCTTCTGTTTCAAATTATTATCTAACATATAATTTTAATTATAAATACAGTAAAGGTGAAGTGGTACAATCAGAAGAAGAAAATGCTAATAGCTTTGGAACAGATTTTCTTATTGAAGCTTACCAAAGTGGTACAGAAAATAATGAAATACCTATTTCTAATTATCAAGAACTGATTGGAATGCAAGCTGGTGGTTATTATATTCTTGTAAATGATATTGAATTAGAAGATGATTTTGTTCCAATAAGTACTGCAATTTTAGGCTTTAATGGAAACGGACATAAAATTACATACAGAACAAGTCTTGTAATCAATGATTTACAATATTCTGGTATTTTTGAAACAATACAAGAAAATGCTGTTGTAAAAAATTTAAAAATTGCTTTTAATAATACAACAAACACAAATATTACAATTTCTAATAGCTCAACAAACAGTTATTTTGGTTTATTGGCAGGCAGAAATTTGGGAATTATAACAAACTGTGAAATTGTTTCTAACGTAAATAATATTTATGTAAATATGAATCCTAATTTTAGTAGTACAACCTATGTTGCTGGTTTGGTAGGATACAACGAGGGGTATATATCTAATTGTAGGGCTGTTTTGAATATTATTGTTAGAAGGTCAAATTTGGCAGGGTTAGTTGCAATAAATCAAGGTTCAATAGCAAGCAGTTATGTTAAAAATTCGAACTTAACAAATGAAAGTACAATTTCAAGTACAAATAAAACAGCTGGATTTGTTATTTCAAATGGAATAAGTAATGTTCAAAACATCACAATAAGCAATGAAGATATACCTAAAATTATAACAAGCTATGTCTCTGGCTCTACATCATCTTACATATATGCTGATGAAAATTACAAAATATGGTCGAATGTTGAAGTGTCGGGGTTTGCATATAATAATTTTGGTATCATTGCAGACTGCTATTCAAATATAGCTTTAAATTCTCAGTCTATAAGAACAGGCTTTGCATTTAATAATACAGGATTAATTCAAACATCTTATTCGTCTAGTACTTTTATCGGACAAAATTCTCAGACAGATTTTGGTTTTGTTTATAATAATCAGGGTAGTAATCAAATGGGCATAATAAAAGATTGTAATTATTTATTGGGAAATAAGAACAATGGAATATTTATGTCAAATGTAAGTGGACTTACGGCATTAACCGAGCTAGATTTTTCAAATTCAAATTATTTTAAAACTTATGCTATTTCAGATAGTGGTGAAAAGACAAAAGGTGTTTGGTTCTATCCAAGTTATGAACAAGATTTTGACTTTATTTATAATAATGAGCCAATGAAATTCACTTATGGTAGACTTGAACTTGTTGCACCAAATATCATTGTAGATAGTTCTCAACAATTAGAAACTTCTTACACAGATCAAGCAACGGGTGAACAAATATTTGTTTATTCAGGTGGAGAAGAAAAAGGTTCAAAATATAATCCATATATCATAACTTCGGCAAAAAATTTCGAAGAAATTATTTTGGAAACAAATGTTGGTGTTAGAAATTCTAAATATTATAGGCTTGTTAAGAATATAGATTATGTTGAAGAAAATATCTTAAATTCAATGTTATTTAAAACGGTTTTTGTGGGAGATATAGAAGGAAACGGAATGACTATCTCTGGTGTGGTGGTTGATTCTCGTGAAAGCTTAAACTATGGTGGATTATTTGCAAAAATTGGAGAAGGATACTCTTATAGTGGGGCAATTAAAAATTTAATTTACAAACCTAAGTATATTAATATGCCTAATACATCTTGTGTTGGGGCACTATCAGGATCGCTTGAAAATGGAATGTTGTTTAATGTTAATGTGATTGGCGATGAATATGATAGCAGTGGAATTGTTGTTGTAGGTAAAAATGTTGTTGGAGGCGTTTTGGGTATGGCAAATTATTCCTACAAGCTTTACAACCTAACAAGCTCCGTTTCTGCAAGTGCTACATATAGGTCTATTGATTTTGGTAACAAATTCAATTTCTATAAAAATGAAGCTAGTGGCATATCTATGATATCTTATGCAGGAGCAATTGCTGGTATAATTGAAGGAAGTGGGGATGTAAAATATGTTTCAGTAACAGGTATCACAAGAGCTCTTGGAGAAGTTGCTGGTTTGTACTTTGGTAGAGTTGGAAAGGATTCAAATATCACCAATTTAGAGATAAGTGTAGAAAGTGGACAATTTGTTAATGCTGCGTATTATGGTGGAATTTTGACAGGTGAGTTATGTGGTATTGTAAATAATTTACAACTTTCAGGTACTACAACAAACTTCTTTAGATATGTACCCTCTGTTCCATCAGCTGTTGGCTCAGTTGCTGGATATATGTCGGGTGGTACTATACAGAATATTAATGTAAATTTGGATTTAATATTCCCTAACATCGAAGTCGTTGGTGGTATTGTTGGAGAAATGATTGGTGGAACAATCTCTCAAGTTGTTAAACAGGGTGACATTACCTCAATGCATATAGCAGGTGGAATTGTTGGTTTAACTAACGATACTTGCGCAAACGATAGTTCGGTTCAAAAAAGTAACATTGTTATAAGCAATTCGCAAGTGCTCAACGGAAAAATTTTGGTTACGAATGATAACTTGTTGCTTGCTTTTGTTGGTGGTGTTATTGGAATAAATCAATTTGCAAAAAGCACAAGCGATGCAGATAGCAAGGTTGATTACTCTGAAAGAAAAGTAATTAATTGTTATGTAGAAGCAGACCTTGAAATTTATTCAACAATGTATAATGGATTATTTACAGCTGGAATGGGTGGAATAGTTGGAGCTTCTTATGATGGTATTTCAAGAGAAAATACTGCAAGCAGTGGAATTGTTATTTATAATGATGGCTATGTCTCAGACTATATGCCAGCTCAAGCTGAAATTCAAGGATATTATTATAAAGATAAAACAGCATATTACAGCACAAATTGTACTTACACTGTAACAATTAAAAATTACAGGGGAAACGGTGAAGTTATCTTCCATTATGGAGCAATCATAGGATTTGGTTCAGCATATGAACCAACTACAACTAGTGACATAACTGACAATATAGAATTGTTCTATTATTGGGAAGAAGGAAATGCTGAAAGAAATCTTGCAAATGCTTCAAATAGTATAGTCAACTTTAATATATGGGCTCCAGATAGCACAAAAAATTATCAAAAAGACTGTGAAAATGAAATAAAAGATGAAAAAAATCATTCAGGAAATTCATATTTAACTTTAGAAGGTTCAGGAACTCAGTCAGGAGGAGAAGGAGCTTAAAAAATAATAAAAAGAGATTATCAGTTCGATAATCTCTTTTTTTTGATTTAAACATTTTGTCAAAATAAATTAAATTAAAATTGTTTTGTTAATGTTATCACTTCTTGTTTAATTTTTTCTACGGCATTTTCGCCATTTGCAACAATCTCATATATAAACCTTGCAATTTTTTTCATTTCATTTTCTTTCATACCACGAGTTGTCACGGCAGGTGTCCCAAGACGAATCCCACTTGTAATACTAAGTGGTTGTTTCTCATTTGGGATTCCATTTTTATTACAAGTTATGTTTGCTTTATGAAGCAAATTTGCAACATCTCTACCATTTGTATTGAATGGTGTTAAATCAACTAAAAGCAAGTGGTTATCAGTTCCCCCAGACACCAATTTAAAACCATATTTCAAAAGTTCTTCTCCTAAGACCCTTGCATTTTTAACAACTTGTTTTTGATAGTCTTTAAACTCTTGAGTTTCTGCTTCTTTTAGCATAACAGCTTTTCCAGCAATTATGTGTTCAAGTGGACCACCTTGTAAACAGGGGAAAACAGCTTTGTCTATCATTTTTGCATATTCTTCTTTACAAAGTATCATTCCACCCCTTGGACCCCTTAATGTTTTATGTGTTGTTGTGGTTACAAAATCGGCATATGGGACGGGGGAAGGATGAAGCCCCGTTGCAACTAGACCAGCAATATGTGCCATATCGACCATTAAATAAGCTCCAACTTTATTGGCAATTTCTCTAAACTTTTTAAAGTCAATAATTCTAGAATAAGCACTTCCACCTGCGACAATTAATTTTGGTTTGTGTTCTAAAGCTAGCTTTTCAATTTCATCATAGTCCAAAAGTTCTGTTTCTGGATTTAAGCCATATGGTACACAATGAAAAAATTTGCCAGAAATGTTGAACGGTGCACCGTGTGAAAGATGTCCTCCAGCTGTTAAACTCATACCCATAAAAGTGTCTCCAGGTTGCATACAAGCAAGAAAGACTGCAAGATTTGCGTTTGAACCTGAGTGTGGTTGAACATTTGCGTGTTCAGCTCCGAAAAGTTTTTTTGCTCTGTCAATTGCCAACTTTTCAACTTCATCTATATTTTCACACCCGTTATAATATCTTGCTCCAGGATATCCTTCGGCATATTTGTTTGTAAAACAACTTCCCATTGCTTCTAAAACAGCATTCGAAACAAAATTTTCACTTGCAATAAGTTCAATTTGTTCATTTTGTCTGCATTTTTCTTTTTCAATATATTTATATACATCGTAATCTACATCTTTTAAAGGTTGTTTGTTTATGTTCATAATGCACCTCCATTTCATTCATTATAAAGCTTATCAAATATTTTTCAAAGCAAATTATTTTATTTGCTAAAACTTTTGTTTTTTGTTATCATATTATTATGATAATTTTTGATGGAAAGGCACTTGCATTAAACATTAAAAGTCAAGTTGCTGAAAGTGTTAAAAAATTAAATAAAAAACTTACACTTGCTGTTATATTGATTGGTAATAACCCTGCAAGCGAAGTTTATGTGCGCAATAAAGAAAAATCTTGTAAAGATGTGGGAATAGATTTTGAATTGATTAGATTTTCAGAAAATTGTAAACAAAATGATGTTATAAAAAAAATTAAAGAACTAAATAAAAAAATTGAAATTTCAGGAATTTTGGTACAACTTCCAATTCCAAATCACTTAAATGAAAGAGAAATTTTAGATACTATTTCAGCAAAAAAGGATGTTGACTGCTTAACTCAAGAAAATTTTGGCAGATTAGCATTGGGGATTTCGGATTTTGCACCTTGTACAGCAAGTGCAGTTATTGAAATCTTAAAACAATCAAATATTGCAATTCAAGGGAAAAAAGTTGTTGTTGTGGGGAGGAGCGCTTTGGTTGGATTGCCAACACAAATGCTTCTTACAAGGAACAATGCCACAGTAACGCTTTGTCATTCTAAAACGGAAAAATTAAAAAAAATAACTAAAAAAGCAGATATCCTTGTTGTTGCAATTGGGAAAGCAAAATACATTACAAAAAAATATGTGAAAAAACATTCAGTTGTAATAGATGTTGGAATAAATAGAGTTGATGGAAAATTATGTGGAGATGTGGATTTTGAAAATGTGAAGAAAAAAACGCATTTAATCACTCCCGTTCCCGGTGGCGTTGGGCAAATGACAGTTGCAATGTTATTAAAAAATATTTTGTTGTTAAATTCATAAAAATTTGTAAAATATGTTTTGTATTTTTCTTTTAAAAGTATATAATATCAAAAAGGAGACTTTGTAGTAATTATGAAAAAATTCAAGTTGATTTCTTCAATTATAGTTGCTTTAATTGTGATTTCAGTTATTACATTTGGTGTTATAGTGGCAATTTCTCCTGAATATGGAATAACAAATTCAATTACTTTCCGTCCAGAAAACGATATTAACTTCAGTGTTGTCTGTGAAGCTAGTTGGGCATTGGGTGATACCACAGGGGGGAAGGATCCATCAATAACCATATCAATAGATAAAGATGGAAATATTTTTCCTTCTAATATTTGGAATGCACCAGATATTAATTTTAATAAGGTTTTACCAGAAGAAAATGTTGTGCGTATGTCATTTGAGTTTACAAACACCTCAGAAGATCCTAATAATATTTTATCAATTTCATTTTTTGATATAGCTTCAGATAGTAAAGATGATCAGTTACATAGCAATCCAAGATTTATTGCTGAAACTCAAATAGGAGATGGAGCAAAAGAGCTTGTTATGGGAAATAAGACGGGTGGAGCAGATGCTGAATTTTTAGTTGGCTTTGGGGAAACAAAAACAATTAATATTTATTATACCTTAGAAAGAAATGATGAAAGCTTTAATTGTCCACAAAATATTATAATAAATATTGGATTAGAACAAACTACAATATAAAACTATTGACACAGCTTTTTAGCTGTGTTAAAATGTTTATGTTGGGTTATTTGTCATTTTGTGGTTAAAATACACATTAAATAAACATTTATAAAATTGATTTAACAATGATATTTACGGAATTTTGCTTTGCTGGAAGCAAAGCGAACGCACAAAAACACAAAGTCTCGCTTCCCCTAAAAACAAGTTTTTCGGGGGCCCCAATAAGACCTTTGGTTCCTAACGGAATGGAAAGGCAAATTACAACTTAATAATATGCGTTCATAGCTCAGCTGGATAGAGCGTTGGTCTACGGAACCAAAGGTCTGGGGTTCGAATCCCTATGGACGCACCAAAAAATAAAAAGCAGTTTTTATGTCTGCTTTTTATTTTTTTAATTTTGATATTTCTTCTTTTAATTCTTTGTTTTCTTTTTTTAGTGCTTCATATTCAACTTTGCTTATTGTTATTGTCTCTTTGTTTTTGCTATCGCTTTCTGTTAACCTTTTTGTACTTAACACAGATAATGTGATTAATAATCCAACTGACACAACCACCAAAATCCAAAATATTTCTGTTATTGATGTAACACTAAATATATCATATCCACCAATTAATATGGACAATATTCCATCAACAAAACATAATGCAACGTAACATATAATTTGGATTACTATATATTTTCTATCTAATTTGGTGTTAAGTGATATTATCATCATAAAAAATATGCTAAACAAGGAAAAAATACCTGTTAGTCTGTTAAAGAAATTTTCTTCTTCAAAAATAGGACTACAAAATATTATTAATGCAAACAATACTGAAAGCAATAAAAAGGATAAACTTACACTTCCTAATACTTTTTTTTGTTTAATTATGCTTATTTCGTTAATTGATACAGCACTTCCCAAAGCTAGTGTGCAAAATATAAGCAATAATCTTAGTGGTATGCCTTCAAAAATTTTAACTTTAAAAATTGCCAAAATAAGCATAACACAAGCAATTCCAACTGCACTCAATGATATTATTAACAAAACTTTTTTTAATGTGTTTAAATTAATTTTATTTTCCATATTTTTAGTATATCACATATTTAAATTGTTGCAAAACAAATAAAGTTTTTTAACAACTTTATTTATATTTAATTTGTTTGACTTTTTTATATTGTTTTTTATAAAATTTTATCTAAGGAGAAGTTATGAAAAAAGAATATGAAAGTTTGTTTACACCTTGGAAAATAGGTAATTGCGAAATTAAAAACAGAATTGTTCTATGTCCAATGGGGGGAACATCTGTTTTTGGTTGGATGGAACCACATCATTTAGATAAAGATGCTTGCGATTTTTTTCTTGATCTTGCTAAGAATAATGTTGGACTTATAATTCCCGGTATTGCTCCACTTAGAAATCTAATTGGAAATCAATGGCTTTACAAAAGCAAAAGAACTTTTAAAAAGTTAAAAGTATTTATGGATGAAATTCATAAAACAGGGGCAAAACTCTTTATTCAGCTGACAGCAGGATTTGGAAGGTCTTTTTCAATTCCAAATTCTTTAAAACCATTTGTGAAAAGCAAGTTTTTATCAACATTATTAAAACCCGTTATTGATATTTCAAGACTTTGTGCTTCACCAAGTGAGCTCCCATCAAGATGGTTTGATGGTTATAAATGCAGAGCAATTACTAAAAAAGAAATTCAAGATATGATAGAAGCTTTTGCAAAAACTTCAAAACTCTGCAAAGATGCTGGAGTTGATGGCGTGGAAATACACGCTGTGCACGAAGGATATTTATTGGATCAATTCACACTAAAATATACAAATCAAAGAACTGATGAATATGGTGGAAGCTTTGAAAATAGATATAGATTTGCAGTTGATGTTGTAAAGGCTATAAAAAAAGAATGTGGCGATGATTATCCTGTTAGTTTAAGGTATTCCGTTGTTAGTAAAACAATAGACTTTTGTGAAGGGGCATTACCAGGAGAAAAGTATAAAGAAATTGGCAGAGATATGGAAGAAAGCGAAAAGGCTGTCAAGTATCTTCAAGATGCTGGTTATGATATGTTAAATGCTGATAATGGAACTTACGATGCTTGGTATTGGGCTCATCCACCTCTATATATGCCTAAAAATTGTAATTTAGATGATGTTGCTCATATTAAAAAATTTGTGGATATTCCTGTTGTTTGTGCTGGGAAAATGGAACCTAGTGTTGCCTCAAAAGCAATTAAAGATGGTAAAATTGATGCTATGGGTGTTGCTAGACAATTTTTAACTGATAGTCATTGGGTCACAAAATTAATGGAAGATAGGTTGGAAGATATACAACCTTGTATATATTGTCATAATGCTTGCTTAACAATGGCACACTACAAAGGTGTTTCAAATGATCAACCAATGGAAGATTCCAAACATATGTCTAGGTGTGCATTAAATCCTATGACGATGGATGGGGGAAAATTCGACATTAAACCTGCTAAAAAAATAAAGAATGTTGCTATAATTGGAGGTGGCGTAGGTGGAATGGAGACTGCAAGAATAGCAACACTTAGAGGTCATAAAGTAACAATATATGAAAAGACGGATAAACTTGGTGGTGTTTTTGTTCCAGCAGGAAATATGGAATTTAAAGAGCAAGATAGAAAGCTTCTTGAATGGTATAAAAGACAAATTAAAAATTTGAATATTGATGTTAAATATAACACAGAAATTAAAGATATTTCTACACTTAATGCAGATGAAATTGTAATTGCAACAGGGTCAACTCCACGCAAACTGAGAATGGAAGGTTCTGAAAGAGTAATTGATGCAATAGATTATTTGAATAACAAAGAAATTGAAGGTGACAATTTTGTAATTATAGGTGGGGGATTGACGGGTTGTGAAATTGCCTATGACCTATGTTTAAAAGGTAAAAAAGTAAGTATTGTTGAAGCAAAGGACGATTTAATGGCAGTGAGAGGACTATGTTTGGCAAATTCTTCTTATTTAAGGGATTATTTTAAGCATAATAAAACACCTGTATATTTGGACAGCTTTGTTCAAGAAATTAATGATAAAAATGTTGTGGTTATTGGTAAAGATGGCAAAACAACAAAGGTGAAGGCAGATGTGATTATATCTGCAATAGGGTACAATCCTGCACCACTTGTAAAAGCTGGTAAAAATGTACACATTGTGGGCGATGCTTTAAAGGTTGGAAATTTAAGAACTGTTGTTTGGAGAGCTTGGGAAGTTGCAGAAAAAATTTAAAAAATACGGACATTGTCCGTATTTTTTTATAGTTAGAGTTAATTTTTTTATAAATTAATTAAAATACTTTTTGCTGATGGAACAAGCTTTCTATACTTGACCCCACAAGAATCAAAAAGCATTTTGCTTGCCTTATATGAGTCTAAATCAGCATATTTATCACTTAAATATATAACTTCTTTTATTCCTGATTGTATAATAAGCTTTGCACATTCATTGCAGGGGAAAAGGTCAACATATATCTTTGCATTTTCAAATTCTCTTTTATTTCCTCTGAAATTTAAAATTGCATTCATTTCTGCGTGGCATACAAACAAGTATTTCGTTTCAAGTGGTGCACCTTCTCGTCCCCACTTAAATTCCTTATCGTCAATTCCATTTGGTGTGCCGTTGTAACCGGTTGACAAAATTCTATTGTCGTGTGTAACAATGCACGCTCCCACTTGTGTGTTTGGGTCCTTACTTCGCATTGCAGATAATTTTGCAATGCCCATAAAATAATTATCCCAAGATAGATAATCTTTTCTATATTCCATATTGCACCTGCTTAATTTTTATTTTGGTTCATCAAAAAATGCATACATATTTGCAAGTTGTGCAACGCACATTATATAATCAAAGAACTTGTCTAAGATATCGCTTGATGATGGGATTTCTGCCATCAAAGAACCAGATTGAATTGAAAATCCATAGATTTTTAATACATTAGATATACAAGATTTTACATCATTAGAATTTAATTCATATAAATCATTCATATATCTTAAAGTTTGCTTTTTGTCTGAAAAATACCACTTATCGTTTACTTTTATCAACCTTATATCCATTGGTTGATGATTGATGAATGAAGCTCCACAATTAATTTTCCACTCGTTTTCTGTTACCTGAATTAAATTAATTGAGTTTTTAAAAGCTTGTTCAAAATTACTTATATTCATAATCTCTCCATTTTAGATATGTATATGATATCAAGTTTTTTTAAAAAATACAAACATTTTATTATAAATTAATAATAATTATATGAATTATTTAAATAAATGGAAACAAATTGCAAAAAAATGATTACATATGTTATAATTAGCATATGTTTAAGATTACAAACAATTGGTATAATCTTTTAAAAGATGAATTTGAAAAGCCCTATTTTAAAAAATTACAAGCATTTTTAACAGAAGAATACAATAATCATATTATTTACCCTAAAGCTGAAAATATTTTTAATGCTTTGAATTATTGTAAGTATGACGATGTTAATGTTGTTATAATTGGGCAGGACCCATATCATCAACCCGGGCAAGCACACGGATTGAGTTTTTCAGTGGAACAGGGAACAGCATTTCCTCCATCATTAAAAAACATCTTTAAAGAAATAGAAGATGACTTGAAAGTACAAACTTATAATGATGGTAATTTAATTAGATGGGCAAAACAAGGAGTTTTGCTTTTAAACTCTGTTTTAACTGTGAGAAAAGATTGTCCTAATTCTCACAAAAATATGGGTTGGGAAAATTTTACTACTAAAATTATTGAATTAATAAGCAAAAAAAACACCCCTACTATATTTTTGCTTTGGGGAGCAAATGCGAAAGCTTTTGAAAGCTTGATTGATACAAATTTTCATTATGTTTTAAAAGCATCACACCCGAGTCCACTTTCTGCTTATAATGGATTTTTTGGTTGTAAACATTTTTCAAAAACTAATGAAATTTTACAAAAAATTGGTAAAAAACCAATAGATTGGCGTTAAATCTATTGACATTTATTGAATTTTAGTTATAATAACTTTGACTGTGCTAGGTGGGGAGTTAGTGGTTCCCTGTATCTGCAATCCACTTTATGCAGAACTGAATGTTTGCCTCGGCAAAACACAGGTAAGTTAATGGTGATTTTTTCTTGTGTTGAAATCAAGGTCTTATGCAATAAAAATTCGTGAAATATGTCAGGGTCGGAAGACAGCATCATTAAGCGAAATCTTTTATGTGCCATAAGGTAGCTTTGGTGGAGCAAGGGGGATTATTGTTGCTTATTTGTTTTTGACAAAGCAAAATGCACAGTTTTTTTATTAAATAAAAGTTTTTAAAACTTTTATTTTTTTATTTATTTTAACTTATGTTTTTAGTATTATGGAGTTTTTGGGTTAATTGCCTTTGATTTGTTGCTTTTTATTTGTTTGTATTGTATTATCTATTAGCTTTGGATTAAGGAGTTTGTATGCAGAAGACTAATGCTAAAAGATTTATTGAAGCTTATAATCAAATTGATTATGCTTTAAGAGTTCAACATAATTTTAAGAGAAGTATGGGTTACTCAGATATGATTAGAAGGGCTGTTGCTGTAAATTATATTGTTAGAAAGTATGAAGATGATTTAATAGATTTTGGCAGGCTTAGAAATGCAATTATTCACAGAAGTAATGATGAGTATATCATTGCAGAACCACACGATGATGTAGTTGTACAAATGGAAAAAATAGCTAAGATTATTTGTACACCACCAAAAGTTTTGGAAGTTTTAAATTTGCAAGATGTTTTAACGGTAAACTATAATGTGGATTTAAAAACTGTAATTAAACTTATTAGTTCATCAAAATTTAGTAATATTCCCGTTTATAAAGAAGGAACCTTGCTTGGTGTGGCAAACGGACAAAAAATTTTAAATTTGCTTGGTAAAAGAATTGAAGAAGGGCAAGATTTAACACAATTTATTGAAAATACAACAATTGAAGAAGCATTAAAACAATTTCCAGAAGGGGTTAAATATTATGAAATTGTTGCTAATGATGTAACAATTGAAGAAGTTTTAGACCTTTTTGATAAAAATAGAAAATTATTATTAGTTTTAATTACCAAAACGGGAAGTATGCAAGAAGCACCACTTGGAATTGTTACAAGTACGAATATTATGGATATGAATAACATTTTAGAGAATTATTAGGAGTAAATATGAAAAAAGAAGAATCAATGCCAGATTTTATAAAAAATGAAGAAGAAGTTTTAAAATTTTGGGAAGATAATAAATGTTTTGAAAAGTTGGTTAAAAAGAATGAAAATTCTGACAAACATTTTCGTTTTCTAGATGGCCCAATAACAGCAAATAATGGAATGGGAGTTCATCACGCTTGGAATAGAAGTTTGAAAGATATTATGTTGAAATATAAGGCTATGAATGGTTACTCTGCACATTATCAAAATGGTTTCGATTCACAAGGACTTTGGGTTGAAGTTGAAACAGAAAAAGAATTAGGGCTTAAAGACAAGAGAGATATTGAAAAACTTGGACTTGATAAATTTACGACTGCTTGTATGAACAGAGTAAAAAAATATTCTGGAATTATTACTGAACAATCTAAAAGATTGGGACAGTGGATGGATTGGGAAAATTCATATTTTACCAATTCTGATGAAAATATAACATCTATTTGGTACTTTTTAAAGGAATGTTTTAAAAAGGGTTGGTTAGTTCAAAAATATCGCCCAATGCCTTGGTGTAGTCATTGTGGAACTTCACTTTCTGAGCACGAACTTGCTGATAGCTATAAGGATATGGAACATCTTGCTGTGTTTTTTAAGTTGCCAATAAAAAATACTAATAACGATATCTTAGTTTGGACAACAACTCCTTGGACACTCTCAGCAAATGTTGCAATAGCTGTAAATCCAGATTTGGAATATAGCATTTGTAAAGTTAAAAGCTCAAATAGAAATTTAATTGTATGCTCGACGGCAATAAAAGTTTTAAAAGATGATGTTTTAGAAGTGGTAAAAACAGTAAAGGGGGAAGAACTTATTGGCTCTGTGTATGAGACTTGTTTCCCTGAGCTAGATGAACAAAATTTTGAACATAAAATTGTTGCTTGGGAGCAAGTAGATGCTCAGGAAGGGTCTGGTGCTGTGCATATTGCCCCTGGTTGTGGGGCAGAAGATTTTGAGCTTGGTCAAAGCTTGGGTCTTCCAAATGTTATACCTGTTGATGAAAATGGAGTATTTTATAAAAATTTTGGTTTCTTATCTAATAAAAGTACAACAGAAGTTGCAGACCTTGTTTTTGAAGAACTAAAAAATAGGGGTAAACTTTATTATACTCATAAACACCTTCATAGGTATCCAATTTGTTGGAGATGTAAAAATCCATTAATTTTTAGGCTTACTAAGGAGTGGTACATTAAGGCTGATGAAATAAGACCATTGCTATTAAAAGCTGTTGATACAGTAAAATGGCAACCAGAGTTTATGAAAAAGAGAATGACCGATTGGCTAGAAAATATGGGTGATTGGTGTATTTCAAGAAAGCGTTTTTATGGTTTGCCACTTCCATTTTATGTTTGCTCAAAATGTGGAAAAACAACAGTTGTTGGGTCCTTGCAGGAATTAAAAGATTTGTCTAGTAAAGAAGAAGTGGAAAAGCTTCCTCATCTTCATAGACCATACATTGATGATATTGAAATTACCTGTCCACATTGTGGTGAAAAGGTGAAAAGAGTTACAGAAGTTGGTGACTGCTGGCTTGATGCTGGTATAACTCCATTTAGTACAAAAAAATATTTTACTGATAGGAAATTTTGGGAGAAAAATTTCCCTGCAGAATGTGTTATTGAAATGAAGGAACAAATTAGACTTTGGTTCTATTCTTTGCTTTTTATGAGTGTTGCATTAACAGGAAGAGCACCTTATGAAAAGGTTATTGGCTTTGCAGCTCTTGTTGCAGAAGATGGCTCAAAATTTTCAAAATCTGGTAAAAATAATATAAGTTTCTTTGATGCATCAAACAAGATTGGTTCCGATGTTATCAGATATATGTTTGCATCTAACAATATGCTTAGTGACACTAGATTTGGGTATGCAATTACTGATGAAATAAGAAGAAAACTTTTAGGTCTTTGGAATGCCTATATTTTCTTTAACACATATGCAGTTCTAGACAAACCTAATCTTAAAAATTTTAAACCAAATTTGAATAATATTACGGATAGATGGCTCGTTGAAGTTACAAACGCATTTATATCAAATTCAAAAAAATATTATGATGACCAACAATTCTTTATGGTGGTTAGAGATTTTGAAAAATATATTGATGATTTAACAAATTGGTATATTAGAGTTAATAGAAGAAGATTTTGGAAGTCAGATGATGAAGATGATAAGAAAACTGCATATTGGTGTTTATACACTGCACTTAAAGTTGTATGTCAAGTTATGGCACCAATCATACCATTTATGACAGAACATATCTGGCAAAATATGGTTAGAAGCTTTGAACCTGAATCTCCTATAAGTATTATCTTATCAGATTTCCCTGATAAAATGCTAAAAATTGAAAATTCAGGTTTGGATAGAGATACGGATGTTGTAAGAAATATTATTACTCTTGCTCAAAGACTTAGAAATGAAAATCAGCTTAAAATCAAACAACCTTTAAAAGAAATGTATGTTTGTGCAAATTCTTCTGTTAAAAAGAGTGTGGAAATGTTTGCCGATATCATAAAAGAAGAATTGAATATTAAGGACTTGAAATTTGAAGAAAATGTTGAAAGGTTTAATGAAAGATATTTAATCGTAAACTTTAAAAATGCTGGTGCAGTTTTAAAAGGTGATGTTCAAAAGTTAAAAAACAATCTTGCAGAGTTAAATGATGATGAAATGTCACAGGTGGTTAAACAATATGACAATGGACAAGTTGATGTTGGGGAATTTAAAAATTTAAGTAGCGATTTGTTTGTTGTATGTTCAAAACCAAAACAAGAGTTTGTAATAATGTCCGATGGTGAAATTACTGTTGTTTTAGATACAACTTTAGACGAACAACTTATGATTGAAGGACTTTTTAGAGAATTGACGAGAGCTTTACAAATTTTAAGAAAAGAAGCAGGATTTAAAGTTGAAGATAGAATTATTGTAAGTTTAAAAACAAGTAGTGCTTCATTATTAGAAGTTATTGAAAAATATAATGATAAAATTAAAGAAGAGGTTTTAATTAAAGAAATTAAAGACCAAATTGAAAATGCTGACTTTGAAAAAACATTAACTGTAAGTGAAGAAGAAATTGAAATAAAAATGAAAAAGGCATAAAATGAAAGTTGCAAATAATTGGAAAGATTATGAAATTATCGCCACAAATAATGGTGAGAAGTTGGAACGATGGGGAGATGTTTATCTCCTTCGTCCAGACCCACAAGTGATTTGGAAATCTGATGAAAATTTGGAAAGCTTTTCTAAATTAAATGCTCATTACATCAGAGAAAGTACGGGTGGTGGTAAATGGGAAATCTTAAAAAAACATCCTGAAAGTTGGGTAATTTCCTATAATAATTTAAAATTTAAAATAAAACCTATGGGCTTTAAACATACGGGTTTATTCCCCGAACAAGCTGTAAATTGGGACAAAATGATAGATTTAGTAAGTAGTGCAAAAAGGCCAATTAATGCGTTAAATCTTTTTGCTTATACAGGTGGTGCAACGGTTGCCCTTGCAAGTGCAGGAGCTTCCGTAACTCATATTGATGCAAGTAAAGGTATGGTTGAAAGAGCTAAGGAAAACATTGCTCTTTCTGGACTTTCTGACAGACCTGTAAGATTTATAGTTGATGATTGCTTTAAATTTGTTCAGAGAGAAATTAGGCGTGGAAAGAAATATGATGCTATTATTTTAGACCCACCAAGTTATGGTCGTGGACCTAACGGTGAAATGTGGAAACTAGAAAACAATCTGTTTGAATTTTTGCAGGAATGTAAAAAAATTCTTTCAGATAAACCTTTATTTGTGCTTTTAAATTCTTACACGACAGGTTTGCAAGCAAGTGTGTTAAAAAACTTATTGCAACTTGCATTTAAAACAACAAAAATTGAAGCTGATGAAATTGGTGTTCCAACAAACGAGGGTATTGTTCTTCCTTGTGGAGCAAGTGCTTTTGCATTTTTTTAAGAGGAATTATGGAAAATTTGAATATTATTTATGAAGATAATCATTTATTAGTTGTAGTTAAACCACAAAATGTTCCTAGTCAAGCTGATGAAAGTGGCGACTTAGATATGCTAAATATGGTTAAAAATTATATAAAAGAAAAATACAATAAACCTGGGGAAGCTTATGTGGGATTGGTTCACAGATTAGATAGACCCACAGGTGGAATTATGGTCTTTGCAAAAACTAGTAAATCTGCAAAAAGGCTTACAGACCAGATTAAAAATGGAGATTTTGTAAAAACTTATTATTGTGTAACTGATGGTGTTCCAAAGGAACTTGATGGACATTTAGTAAATTATTTAAAAAAAGATGATAATATTGTAAAAATTGTTCCTATGTCAGAAAAAAATGCTAAATTTGCTGAAACAATTTATAATGTTTTAGAAATTCAAAAAAACTATGCCTTTGTTAAAGTTGGTATATTGACAGGGCGTTCTCACCAAATTAGAGTTCAAATGGCAAATATTGGCGCTCCATTGTTTGGTGACGGGAAATATGGTAGACAAACAAAATCAACAAAACACTTGGCATTATGGGCAGGAGAGTTGACCTTTAAGCATCCAACGAAGGACGAAACTTTACATTTTAAAGTTTATCCACCAGAAGAAAAACCTTGGACAGAGTTTAATATCCAAAAATTCTTAAATTAAAGGAGTTTTATGAAAAAACGAGAAGAGATTGAAGAAAAGTATAAATGGGATTTAACTGAGTATTGTAGCAGTGTCGAAAACTGCGAAAAAGAACTTTTGGAAATAACAAAAAAATTTGATAAAATTGCAAAATTTGAAAACAAACTTAAATATGATAAGGAAATTTATGATTGCTTAACTTTAGAAAGTGAAATAAGTCAAGTTTTATCCAGATTATATGTTTATTCTTCACTCTTAGTTAAACAAAATGCAAATGATAGTATAGCTGTTGAGTTGAATGAAAAGGTTAGTTCAGTTTGTGTAAAGTTTGGGGTGATAACTAGTTTTATAAGTGTGGAAATTAGTGCTTTGTCAGATGACAAACTTGAAAAATTAATGAATAATAACAATTTTCCTCAATTTAAGAATGTTTTTAGAGAAATTATAAGAAATAAAAAACATTTACTTTCAAAAGATGAAGAAAAATTACTTTCCAAAATGGGAGATTTTACAGGTGGTTTTTCCGATGTTTTTGATATGTTTGATAATGCTGATATAAAATTTGAAGACGCATTGGATAGCAAAGGTGTAAAACATAAGCTTACTCACGCAACCTACTCCTTGCTTGTTGAAGATAATGACAGAGAACTTAGAAAAAATGCGATAATTAATATGAATAAAGCTTATGGGAATTTTAACAATACCATTGCAACAAATTATATAAATGAAGTTAAAATGGGTTGTTTTTTTGCTCAGATTAGAAATTATCCATCAGCTCTTTCTGCGTCAATTTATAGTGAAGAAGCAAGTGAAGAAGTTTATAAAGCCTTAATGAATGGGGTAGAAAACAATCTTAATGTTTTCCACAAATATTTTGATATCAAAAGAAGACAGCTTGGATTAGAAAAGTTTGCAATATATGATATATATGCTAAGACATCTAAAACTTTTGATATAAAAATATCTTACGAAGAAGCAATTCAACTTGTAAAAAAAGCTTGCTTGCCATTGGGAGAAGATTATTTAAACTTAATTGATAAAGCATATAAAGAAAGATGGATTGATGTTTATGAAAATGAAGGAAAAGATACTGGTGCTTTCTCTTGGGGTGCATACGGGGTGCATCCTGTTGTTTTGACTAATTTTGTTTCAAATTGCAACTCTTTATTTACCTTAGCTCACGAGCTTGGACACTGTATGCATACCTTTTATTCTAATAAAAATCAACCATATCAAGATGCAGGTTACACAATTTTTGTTGCTGAAGTTGCAAGCAATGTTAATGAAATGTTAATGCTTTTATATTTATCCCAAAATGCTAAGTCTGTAAATGAAAAAATATATTATTATGATTATCTTTTAAGTATGTTTAGAGGAAGCGTATTTCGTCAAACTATGTTTTCTGAATTTGAATATTTTGCACATAAGACTTATGAAGAAACAAATGCACTTTCCAAAGATATTTTAAACAATTATTACTATGAATTAAATAAGAGATATTTTGGAGAAAAAGTTGAGCTTGTTGATGAAATAAAGTTTGAATGGAGTAGAATACCACATTTTTACAATTCATTTTATGTTTATAAATATGCCACAGGTTTAATAAGTGCAATGGTCATTGCAAGGAATATATTTGAAGGTAAGGCTGATGCAACAGAAAACTATATTAAGTTTTTATCTAGTGGAAGTTCTTTGCCACCATTAGAATTATTAAAAATTGCAGGAGTGGATTTACAAGATAAAAATACATTTGACCAAGCTTTTGAATTTATTAATATAATTTTAGAAGATTGGGACAGAATTTTAAAAGAAGAAAACAAATAAAAAAAATTTGCAGTTAGCAAATTTTTTTTTGTTCTTTAATATATCTTTCTTTTAAATCCTTATATTTGTTCACAAGATTAAAAAAATATCTTTCTTTTCCGATGTTGTCTAATTTTTTATACGTTCCCATATCCATAAGTCGTGCTATAGGATTTAAAACTTCTTCATCTTCATTTAAAATTGTTATAACTTTCTCATATAAAACATCATCTTCTGTTTTAGAAATTAATTTTACATTTTCCTTTCGTGGAGCATTTTCACCCCTTAACCTGCATTTTGCTTGCAAAACTAACATTTTTAACAAGTCATTTTTGTTTTTCATATGTTCCTCCTTGATAGTTAAATTATATCTTAATAAAAAAATTTAACAAAAAAGAAATTTGTAAGGATATAGCTTTTTTTGACAAAAAAGTTCTAATGTTTTGTTGATAATCTTTTATTATTGTGATAACCTTAACTATGAGGAGTTTTTATGAACAAAGGTAAAATTATTGTTATTGAAGGAACTGATGGTTCAGGTAAACAAATGCAGTCTAAAAAATTATATGAAAGATTGCTTGCAGAAGGTAAAAAAGTGGTTATGCAAAGCTTCCCAAATTATGAGAGCACCTCATCAGGTCCTGTTAAACTATATTTATCTGGTGCATTAGGTGAAAATGCAAACGATATAGATGCATATCAAGCTTCTGTACTTTTTGGAGTAGATAGGTTTTGTACTATGAAAAATTTTGAGGTATTTTATAAGAATGGGGGTATTATTGTTTTAGATAGATATGTTCAGTCTAATATGATACATCAGGCTTGTAAAATTAAAGATGAAAATGAAAGAATAAAGTATATAAATTGGTTAAATGAATTTGAATTTGAGTTATTAAAGCTTCCAAAACCAGATAAAATTTTCTTTTTAGATGTTCCACCTGAAATTAGTAAAAAATTAAGAGAACAAAGAGGAGTTTTAAAAAATGGAGAAAAAAAAGATATTCACGAAGCTGATGATAGTCATATAATTAACGCTTACAACACTGCAAAGTGGATTTGTGAAAAATATAATTGGGATAAAATTGATTGTATTAATGAATTTGGAGATTTAAAAACAATTGATGAGATACATGAGATTATTTATAATAAATTAAAATAATATTTATCTTTTTTGATTAATTTTTAATAAATTAGACAAAATAAGTGTGAAATGAATAAATATTTCACACTTTTTTTAATAGTTTCATTTTTCCTTGCTAATTTTTGGGCAAGTGCTTTTCCTTATCCGTTTTTTTCTAGCTCTGCAACTTTAACTGTTGGACAAAATCAGGACTTAAATGATAAAAACGAAAATGAAAATACACCTGCAATAGGTTCATCTAATGTAAAAGTTGTAAGTTTGGATTGGTTTGATGTTATGGATACATTTTTTGAAAAGTATGTAACTGTTAGAGTTATTGATGTCAATACAAAAAAACAATATTATGTTAAAAGAACAGGGGGATATAATCACGCAGATGTAGAACCAATAGATGCAAAAAATGTAGATATTTTTCATAGCTTATATAATTATGAATGGAGCTGGGTCAGAAGACCTGTATGGGTGGAAATTAATGGTGTATTTGTTGCAGGGTCAATCAATGGTATGCCACACGGTTACACCTTAATTGATAATGGGCAGGACGGACATACCTGTATTCATTTTTTAAATAGTAAAACTCACGGTACAAAAAGAGTTGACGAAAGTCATCAGGCTGCTGTTCAAGAAGCTTACGATAGAAGAAATGAAATTAATTCAATAAATTTATAATAATTTATTATTAATCTGCTTTTAATTTAAAAAAAATTAATTTTAATTATTTTTTTACATATTTTTCCTTATTTTTATTAATCAACATTATTTTTCATAGAAAATGTAATTTGACAAATATAAATTATGTGATATAATAAAAATATGGTAGAATTATTGGCACCAGCAGGAACATATTTAAAATTAAAAACAGCATTTAAGTTTGGAGCAGATGCTGTTTATTTTGCTGGAAAAAAATATGGACTTAGAGCTTTTGCAGGCAATTTTGAAGATGATGAAATTGAAAAAGCAGTAAAATATGCCCATTCATTAAATAAAAAAGTTTACATAACTGTAAATATTTTAGCTCACGAGAGTGATTTTGTGGGTTTGAAAGATTATATACTGTACTTATATAATGTCGGTGTAGATGCTGTTATTGTCGCAGATGTTGGAATAGTAAAATTAATTCGAGAAGTTGCTCCAAATTTAGACATTCATATAAGTACACAAGCAAATGTAACAAACAGTTATTCAGCAAAATTTTATGCAGATTTGGGTGTTAAAAGAATTGTTCTTGCAAGAGAACTCAGTATTGAAGAAATTAAAAGCATAAAGAAGGGCGTTCCAAATGTGGAGTTGGAGGCTTTTGTTCACGGTGCTATGTGCATATCTTATTCTGGAAGATGTTTGCTTTCAAATTACTTTACAGGTAGAGATAGTAATCGTGGGGCTTGTGTACAGGCTTGTAGGTGGGAGTATACTATAACAGAAAAATCTAGACAAGGCGAACAATTCCCTATACAAGAAGATGGAAGGGGAACATATATTCTTAATAGTAAGGATTTATGCTTACTTGAACATTTAAAAGAGCTAGAAAATGCTGGTGTATGTTCTTTTAAAATTGAGGGCAGAATGAAGTCTGAATACTATGTTGCTTGTGTTTTCAATGCTTACAAAAGAGCCCTTCTTGGTCAAAAAATTGAAGTTTCAGAGCTTGAAAAAACAAGTCATAGAAGATTCACAACGGGCTTTTTTTTCGGGGAGAACAATAAAGAATGTTACGAATCTTCAAGTCCCGTTCAAACTTATGAATTTGTTGCTATCGTATTAAATGATGCAAAAGATGGTTGGGTTAAAGTTGAACAGCGAAACAGGTTTAAAATTGGTGATGAACTTGAAATTTTGTCGTCAGATGAAAACTTTAATAAGACTTTTGTTGTTGAAGAAATAAAAAATGTGCTTGGAGAAGATGTAATAGATGCAAAAAAAGTTCAAGAACAATTAATGATAAAAACTTCATTTTCCTTAAAAGAAGGAGATATTTTAAGAGTAAAGTTAAATTGACTTACTCTTTTTTATTTTATTTTAAAAACACTCTTTTCTTTTTTTAAAATGTATGTTATAATTCAATCAGTTAGGAGGGAATATGGTTTGGGAAGAATTCACTAAGATATTTACAGAAATGTATTGGGTAGTTATTGTTCTTCTTATTCTTGGTATTGTTTTATGTATCATTGAAGGCATTGTTCCAGGTTTTGGAATTTTTGGCGTGTTGGGTATTATTTGCGAGGTTGCTGGTATCATTGTTCACGCAGTTTTGTCTTCATCACCTTGGCAAGTTTTCTTTTTGGTACTTATAATGACATTTGCAACCGTGCTATTATTCTTGATTTTTGTGTTTTCAGCAAAACACGGGGTGTTAGGCTCTACTCCACTTGTGGAAAATAAACCAGCTGTTCCTTATGATTATGGCGTTGATAAACATTTTGTTAAGCTTATTGGTAAGCGTGGTGTTGTTGTTGACGAATGTAGACCTGTTGGTAAAATTAAGATTGAAGGTAGGGTTATGGATGCACTTTCAACAGGAAATATAATTGAAAAAAATAGTGTTGTTAGAGTTGTAAAAATTAAAGACAATATTCTCTATGTGGAAAAATTTGAAGGAGACTTATAATGATGAATTTATTGTTTGTTAGTAATGTTGTATGGTATGTTTTAATTGGTGTATTTGCACTTTTGCTTGTTGTGATTGTATGTTTGCTTCCAATTAAAACTTGGTTTATTGCTCTTGTTTCAGGTGCTCACGTTTCTATGCTTAGATTGATTGGTATGAAAGTTAGAAGGTTAAAGGTTCACGAAATTGTTGATGCTTACATACAGGCAAGAAAAGCTGGAATTAAAATTGAAATTGTAGATTTGGAAACGCACCAAATGGCAGGTGGAGATGTTCAAAAAGTTATTAATGCTTTAATATCTGCTCATAGTGCTAAAATTGTTCTTGATATTGAAGCTGCGAAAGCAATTGACCTTGCTGGTCGTGATGTTGGCGTTGCCGTTAAGCAAAGCGTTACCCCAAAAGTTATTGAAACAGATTGGATTTCTGCTATTGCTAAAAATGGTATTGAACTTAAAGTAAAAACAAGAATTACAGTTAGAGCTAACATTCAAAAACTTGTTGGTGGTGCTGGAGAAGAAACAATTATAGCTCGTGTTGGTGAAGGTATTGTCACAACAGTTGGTTCAGCAGAAACTCATTATGTCGTACTTGAAAATCCAGATTTGATTTCTAAAACTGTATTATCAAAAGGTTTAGATTCAGGAACAGCTTATGAAATTCTTTCCATTGATATTGCAGATATTGATATTGGCAAAAATATTGGTGCTCAACTTATGTCTGATCAAGCTGAAGCAGATAAGATTGTTGCTCAGGCAAAAGCAGAAGAGCGTAGAGCTATGGCTGCTGCAAACGAAATGGAAATGAGAGCTAAAACTCAAGAGATGAAGGCACTAGTTTTATCTGCAGAAGCTGAAGTTCCAAAGGCAATGGCGGCTGCAATTAAGGAAGGCAAGTTTGGTGTTATGGATTATTACAAATTGCAAAATTTGAATTCAGATACTGCTATGAGAAATTCTATTGCAGGGAAAGATGCAAAAAACAAAAAAACAGGTGGGGGATTACTTGACGAATGATAATTCTTTTGTATGTAATTTTAGGTTTACTTGTTGTTATGCTGTTAGCTTATCTTTTAAAATTCTTTAAAGGTTTTAAAAAAGATAAGGTAAAGGTAAAAAAAGAAAAAACAAAACCTGAAAAAAATAATGAAAAGCTTATCATAGGGAATAAAGAACCTGAATTTAGACCTATTGTAAAAGATGCTGATGTAGAAGAGGAAAAGGGCGCAGAAGAACCTGTTTTGGTTGATAAATTGGAAGAACCACAGGAAATAGAAGTTGAAAGCACAATTGAAAAACAGGATGGTAAATATATTCCGTCTTGGGATAGGGAAGAGGAAGAAGAATCTGATGAAGATGATTTAGAAGAATTTTTGCATTTTCCACAACTCTCAAATATGGTTGTGCCAGGGGCAACATTAAGTGAACAAATAAGGAATTTGCCTCCAGAAATAAAAGCATTGATGATGTCGAATATATTTGATAAAAAAATATAAAAAATCTCACAAAAACTTGTGAGATTTTTTCTCCAAAATTTAGCAATCATCTAAAAGTTTCCCTATCATAATTCCACTCAAAAGCCAAATGAAATTGTTGTTGCAATTCGACCTATTTATATTACAAGGTACTTGTTTATCGTAAAAAAATTGATTATCACAGGGATTGCATCCTATGTTGTTGGGGAAATTATTATGAGGGAATTGATTACAGGGTAAAAATTGTTGATTATTTCCACAACAATTTCTTCTTGGAGATGTAAATGGGTTATAATATTCGTAATTCATATTATCCTCCATTTCATACTACGCAAAAAAAATTAATTGTGTATACTTGACAAAAAATATAATTACAACTATTCTCATAATATGCAAAGAAAAGAGGATTTATTTATTACTTGTCCAAGGTGTAAGGAAAAGAATTTTAAAAATCAAAAAAAATGTTCTGAATGTGGACTTGTTTTTGACAAACTTAACTATGTTACTAATAGAGCAGGTAAAATTGCTGTTGTAAAAAGGGAAAAAGAAAAGGTTTTAAAAGTCGACAAATGGCCCCCTGATGTAAAAAAATATAAAGCGCTTTTACTTTGTGGTTTTTTAGGTTTTTTAGGAATTCATAATTTTTATTTGGGAAGATATGTAAAAGGTGCATTTTCTCTTTTTGTTACATTGGTTGCAAGTATTTGCATATTGCTAGAAAATTATATTGATTATTCTGCTTTTTATGAAACTTTTTTCTTTATACCGACGGCAATTATGTTCATTTTTTGGTGGGCAGATTTTCTTTTAATAATCATCAATAAATATAAAATTCCGGTTGCAATAGACTATGAATATTTCGGTGTAAAAACAAAAAATGAAATTCTACAGGAAATTGCAGAATTTGATAATAAACAAGAAGATAAAAATTCTGATAATGTTGAAAATATTTTAGACTTTAAAAGGAAGAAAAAATGAAAACTGTGGTTGTGGGAATTAGTGGAGGGGTTGATTCATCTGTTTCAGCTTACTTATTAAAAAAACAAGGGTTTAATGTGATTGGTCTTTTTATGGTAAATTGGGAAGAAAAAGATGGTTCCTGTACAGCAGAAGAAGATTATGAAGATGTTAAAAGAGTTTGTAATAAGATTGGAATTCCGTACTATACTGTAAATTATACAAAAGAATATTATGATAATGTTTTTAAACATTTTTTAGAGGAATATAAAAAGGGGAGAACTCCAAACCCAGATGTTTTGTGTAATAGAGAAATTAAATTTAAACCATTTTTGCTTCAAGCAAAAAAGTTGGGTGCAGATTATATTGCAACAGGCCACTATGCAAAACTTGAAGAAAAAGATGGAAAATACTATTTAAAAAAATCTAAGGACTTAAATAAGGATCAAACATATTTCTTAAATCAACTTTCTCAGGAACAGTTAAAAGATGTAATTTTCCCACTTGCTGACATTGAAAAACCAGAAGTAAGAAAAATTGCAGAAGAACTTGAACTGTCTAATGCAAAAAAGAAAGATTCCACAGGGATTTGTTTTATTGGTGAAAGAAACTTTAAAAACTTTTTAAAAAGTTACATTCCTGCGCAAAGTGGACCTATAAAAACAAAAGATGGAGAAGTTGTTGGAACTCACGATGGACTTATGTATTATACCTTAGGGCAACGCAGAGGCTTAAATATTGGTGGCAAAAAGGGTGGAAATGGAGAAAGGTGGTTTGTTTTAGATAAAGATTTAAAAAATAACACCTTAATTGTTTCTCAAGGTGAAGATGATGCTCTATTTTCAAAGGGGTTAGTTGCAAAAGAGTTTAATTGGATTCCTGAAAAACCAAAGTTAGATATTTTTGAATGCTTTGCGAAATTTAGATATCGTCAGCCCGATCAAAAAGTTAAAGTAACCATTAGAGAAGATGATGTATTAATTGATTTTAAGGAAAAACAAAGGGCAGTCACGCCAGGACAATATGCTGTTCTATACGATGAAAATGGATATTGTTTGGGTGGTGGAGTTATAGATAAAGTTTTATTTTAAAAAAGCACCAATTAGGTGCTTTTTTATTTTGATTTTGTGACGCAAGCAACAGCTAAAGCAACCGTTGCTCCAACAATTGGATTATTTCCCATTCCAATAAATCCAATCATTTCAACGTGAGCTGGAACAGATGAACTTCCTGCAAATTGAGCATCACAGTGCATTCTTCCCATTGTGTCTGTAAGTCCGTAACTTGCTGGACCACAAGCCATATTATCAGGGTGCAATGTTCTTCCTGTTCCACCACCACTTGCAACACTAAAATAGTCCTTGCCATTATCAATAGCCCATTTTTTATATGTTCCTGCAACAGGATGTTGAAATCTTACAGGATTTGTTGAATTTCCTGTTATTGAAACATCAACTTGTTCCATTTTCATAATTGCAACACCTTCTGGAACATCATAAGCACCATAAACTTTTACTTGACTTTTTTCGCCGTCACTAAATTTTATTTCATTTAATACTTTTAATTCACCTGTTTCGTGATTGTATTTTGTGTTTACAAATGTAAAGCCGTTTATTCTTGCAATGATGTACGCAGCATCTTTACCAAGTCCGTTTAAAATGACCTTTAAAGGTGTTTTTCTAACTTTGTTTGCAGTTCTTGCAATTCCCATTGCTCCTTCAGCAGCTGCAAAACTTTCGTGTCCTGCCAAAAAACAAAAACATTTTGTTTTTTCGTTTAGAAGTCTGGAAGCTAGTTTTCCGTGTCCTATTCCAATTTGTCTTTCGTCTGCAACAGAACCTGGTTTACAAAAAGCTTGCAATCCTTCACCAATAAATTCAGCAGCTTCTTCTGCTGTTTTTGCTGATTTTTTTAATGCAATCGCAACTCCTAAATTATATGCTTCAACAGCATTATCAAATGCTATTGGCTGAATTGATTTTATTTCTTTTTCTACATCAATTCCATTTGATTTTACAAATTGTGTAACTTCTTTAAGAGAATTAAAACCATATTTTTTTAAACACTTTTCAATACTTTCTTTTTTTGTCATTTATTTTCACCCCTTGGATTTATAAATTCAACACCTTCATTAAAGCGTCCATATGTTTTTAGTGAGCTTTCAAAAGCACTTTTAACATCTTCGCCTTTTTGAACTTTGGTCATAAATGAACCCAAATTTATATATTCATAGCCAATAATTTCTCCGTTTTTATCTAATGCTTGTTTAGTGATATAGCCTTCGGCAAGATTTAAATATCTTGGACCATTGTCAGAACCATAACAGGTTGCCACATTACTTGTTAGGTTTTTCCCTAAGTCTTCAAGAGCAGAGCCTATTTCAAGACCATTTTCAGAAAAAGCAGATTGACTTCTTCCATAAACCAACTGTAAAAAAACTTGTTTATACGCATCATTTATTGCGTCGCATACCAAATCTGTGTTTAATCCTTCAAGAAGTGTTTTACCTGTCAAAATTTCGCTTGCCATTGCTGCAGAATGGGTCATACCACTACAACCAACTGTTTCAACCAAAGCTTCCTTAATTATTCCATTTTTTACATTTATTGTAAGTTTACAAGCGCCTTGTTGTGGTGCACATTTACCACAGCCGTGAGAAAAACCACTTATATCTTCAATTTTTTTACTCTGTATCCATTTTCCTTCTTCTGGAATTGGTGATGGACCATAACCATTTGCATTTTTACAACTCATAATTTCTCCTCAAAAATTATTGTATCAAAGCAGGAAAAAATAAGCAAATCAATTGACAAAATGAGTTAAAAAAACTATAAATATTTTTATGAATACAAAATTATATGAAACATTAGTTGAAAGAGGTTATATTTACCAAACGACAAATGAACAAGAAGTTAAAAAGTTATTAAATGGAGAACCAACTTGTTTGTATGTTGGAATAGATCCAACAGCAGACAGTTTGCATATTGGACACTGCCTTCCTTTAATACTTGCAAAGTATTTGCAAGACGCAGGACATAAGGTTATAATTGTGCTTGGTGGCGCAACTGCTATGATTGGAGATCCATCTGGTAAGAACGATATGAGAAAGATGGTGCAAAAGGACTTTGTACAAAATAATAGACCGGGCATTGAAAAAGCCATTTCAAAATTTATAAAACTAGACGGCGATAATCCTGCAATCATTGTAAATAATGCAGATTGGTATGAAAATTATAGTTATGTAGATTTTATGAGAGATATTGGTGTGCATTTTAATGTAAACAAAATGCTTTCTTGTGATGCATATACTTCAAGACTAGTAAACGGTGGATTAACATTTTTTGAAGTGGGTTATATGTTAATGCAAGCATATGATTTTATTTATCTTAATAGAAAATATGGTTGCAGAATTGAATTTGGTGGAAGCGACCAATGGGCAAATATTGTAGCCGGAGCAGATTTAGGCAGAAAACTATCTTTAATGGAAGGAAAAGATCCTGAAACATTTCAAGCGTTTACAAATGTTTTGCTTTTAAATGCTGACGGTAAAAAAATGGGTAAAACGGAAAAAGGTGCATTGTGGGTTAACAAGGAAAAGTGTTCACCTTATGATTTTTACCAATATTTTTATAACTCAGATGATAGAGATGTGGAAAGATTTTTTAAAATTTTAACATATCTACCATTAGATGAAATTTCTGAAATTATGAAGCAAGATATAAGGGATGCAAAAAGAAGATTAGCTTTTGAAATAACAAAACTTGTTCACGGACAGGAAGAGGCATTAAAAGCACAGGAAACTGCAAAAGCATTATTTTCTGGTGGAATGGATTTAGACAATGCTCCAACAATTATAATTAAAGATTTTCTTAATATATCAGAACTTCTTGTTAATTGTAAATTTGCAAGCAGTAAAGGAGAGGCAAGAAGACTTATAGAGCAAGGTGGAATTTCAATTAATGATGAAAAAGTGGAAAATTTTAACACAACATTGACGGCGAAAAATTTTGAAAAAGGGTATGCCATTTTAAAAAAGGGGAAAAAGAACTTTATAAAAGTTATATTAGAAAAATAATACAAATTTTTTATAATAATCTAATTTTAAAACGAAATGATTCCATTTCGTTTTTTTAATATGTTAAACCTTATAAAATTGCATTTTTGTCAAGTGAAAGGAAAGAAAAAATAAAAAAATAGAAAAGTATGTAATTTAGATTAAAAAAAATGCGGGGGGGGGATACAATACACTTGTATAAATAAAATGTAATATTTTGTGTAAAATAAGTAAAAAGGTAGGAAAAGAAATGAAGAGAACAAAGTTAATTGCAATGGTGTCAACATTGTGTTTAAGTTTGGTGATGTTGCTGGTAGGAATATGGGCAGCAGTGATAGTAAACTTTAATATGTACGGCAACTTGACCTTTGCACCAGAAGGAGTGTTTGTTGAAATCAGTGGACAGGTGTTCAGGGGAAATAGTTTAGAAACTTTGGAACCTATTACAAATGACACAAGGTACACCTTAGAACCCCAAACGAACTTTGATAATAGTACAGATGAACCAAGTGGAAATTTTCCATTGCCATCTTGGGACATAGACAACATAGTTTTTGCACCAATGTTAAAGTTCATACAAATAGAAGTGTATGTAACAAACTATTCAGATTTCAGTATAACATCAACACCCAATGTTAAAATTGGTGGTCAGGATATAAGTTCAGTAACAGATTTTAATGTAACAAACTATACAACAGAATTGAATGAAATTGCTCCAACCACTACAGCAACATATAAACTTACAATAGAAGTCACATCATCAACAGCAGTAACAAAAGATTTAAGTGTAAGTTTTTCGTTTGAAGAATATGTACCTCCAGAAGAATATTTAATTTTTACTTCTCTTGGTGGTGGTAAAGCCAGTGTAAAAGAAGACCCTTCAAATTTACCAAAAGGCAATCTTGTAATTCCGGGTACGGTTTTAATTAATGGAGTATCTCATACTGTTACAGAGGTTGCTGATAATGCTTTTGCAAATTGTGTAAATTTGACTGCAGTGACAATACCTGATTCGGTTACAGTTATTGGAGACTCTGCATTTACTAATTGTTCAAAATTGTCTTCCGTTGATATGCCTAGCGAATTGCAAAGAATAGAACACTTAGCATTTTCTTATTGCACAAGTTTAACAAGTATTGTTATACCGTCAAAAGTAGTTCATATCGGAACATACACCTTTTGGGATTGTGACAATTTAACTTCTGCTATTATAGAAGATCCAAGTGGTTGGTATCGTTACTCTTCCCCAGAAGATCCATCACAGAGCAGCTCCGAACAAACTTGGGGAAGTGAATCTCAAAATGCCTCTGATTTAAAACAATCATTGGGATCTACTAGTGGACCTGATGATCCTTATGGTTATTGTAGAGTTTTCTACAAAGGGAATAATTATTACTAATACAAAATGTATTATGTAATTGTTGTGTTTTAAGCACCACATTGTTGGTGCTTTTATACTTTTTTATTGCAATTAGGGTTGTAAATATGTTACTATTTGTGTATGTTGATTACAGATATTAAAAAAATTGGGAATAGTAATAAATATAGGATTTTTGCTGATGATGTGTTCTTTGCAACGCTCTTAGATGAAGATATCGTTAAAAATCATTTGAAAACCGATTTGGAAATTGATGAAGTTAAATTAAGAGAAATTTGTTTTAACGGTCAAAAAAATGTTGCTTTTGACAATTGCCTGAAATTACTTGGAACTTATCCTAAAACGGAAAAAGAACTCAGAAGATATTTAAAAGAAAAAGGCTATACCGTTGAAGTGATTGATTATGTGTGCCAAAAATTAATTGAGTATAAATTTCTAAATGACGACTCCTATGCAGATATGTACATTAAAGCAAACATAAAAAAGAAAGGAAAAAGGCTTATCGCTTTTGAACTCAAACAAAAAGGAGTTGATGAAAATATAATTTCTTCTAAATTGGAGGTTGTTGAAGATAATGCTTGTTTGCCACTAGCAGAAAAATATATGAGAAACAAGGTAAAAGATGAAAAAAATAAGCAAAAAACATATAGGTTTTTAGCAAGCAAGGGTTTTGAAAGCGATAAAATTATTAAAGCTTTAAATACTATTTTTAAGGGGGAAGATTTTTGAAAATAGGAGTTGATGTTGTTGATATTGATAAGTTTATTGATTTGACCAAAGCTTTTATAGAACGAGTTTATACAAAAAATGAAATTGAATATTGCGAAAAGTTTACAAACAAACAGGAAAGATTTGCAGGATTTTTTTGTGTCAAAGAGGCCTTTTTAAAGGCATTAGATTGCAATATTGAAGGTTTAAGTTTAAGTGAAATTGAAGTTTTACATAAGGAAAATGGTGCTCCGATTGTTATTCTTTACGGGGATGTAAAAAAAATATTTTCTTCCTTAAAGGAAAAAAATATTATAGTTTCTTTATCTCATTCAAATAAAATTGGAATGGCAACAGTGATTTTAGAATGATGGTTATGTACTATCTAAGTTTGGGCAAAACCTAAGCTTATTAACAAACCTCTATTAATTTCTTTCATTTTAAAACTATCTATGGTTGAAATTTTTTGTTTTAACCTTTTTTTATCTATTGTTCTTATTTGTTCTAATAAAATAACACTATCTTTGCTCAAACCATATTTTTCTGCACTTAATTCTATATGTGTGGGTATTTTAGCTTTATTTATTTGGCTTGTAATGGCTGCAACTATAATTGTAGGGGAGTATTTATTTCCTATATCGTTTTGCAAAACAACAATAGGACGAATCCCACCCTGTTCACTTCCTATAACAGGGCTTAAATCGGCAAAATAAATATCTCCTCTTTTAATTATTATTTCTTGTTCCATACAATTCCTTTTCATAGTTTAAAAGACAATCTAAATCGGGGTCACAAAATACACTATCTACAATTTTAGACATCTCTTCTTGTTTCATATTATGCAATTTAACTGCATATTCGTTAAAAATTACTTTTTCAACTTTTTTATCATATACTATATTTTTTGATTGTAATTTTAATTCTTTATTATAATTTTGGTAATCTATTGTCATAAAATTATCTCCATTTATGTTTTTTTTAAACTATATTATCAATTTTTTGAAAAATTATTTGTGTTTTTTTATTTTATTTATATTTTAAATTTAAAACTTTTTATCAAATATTATGTGAAAAATGGAGAATAATAAATTTATAAAGAAGTATGTTGTTTTGTTACATTTTTCTTTTTTATTTAGCATTTTTTTACATTTATGCTTAAATTGTTGGACAGTTTTTAATTTCAATGATATAATTATCACAGATTTAGAAGTGGTTTGGTAGGAGGAGTAATGGCAAGGAAAAAGATTTTTGATATTTTAGATATCATTACAAATGTTTTGATTGTCCCTGTTTTATTGATAGGGCTCTTTTGCAGTATTCTTATGTTTTCGGCTAAACAACATAACGGAGTTCCTTCTCTTTTTGGGTATTCTGCTGTTAGAATTTTGACAGGAAGTATGCATACAAGTGAGCAACCTGAATTTGCTGAAGGTAATGTTGTTTTGGTAAAAAAAGTTAATCCTGAAACTCTTAAGGTTGGTGATATCATTGCTTTTTATAAATATGTTGCTCCTGAAGATGAGGAAACAATACAGACTTTTGCTTCTGCTTCCACACTTAATGTGAATTTAAATTTTTCTGACTATGTTGGGGGAACAACAAACGAAGCTTCTAGCTCAGGGTCAGATGTAATATTTCATAGAATTGTAGACATTAAACATCAAGATAATAAAGATACAGGGGAAATTGAACATTATTTCTTTGAAACAAAAGGAGATAATAATCAGTACTCAGATTCTTATGTAGATAGTGAAAATCAGTCACAAATTGCATACATAAGAGATGATTTTGTTGTTGGTGTTTATACCCCAAGTTCAGGTTTTGTTACAGGACTATTTTCGTTTTGTGCATCAACAACAGGTATTGTATGTTTAGTGTTGTTGCCAGCAGGAATTATTCTTGTTATGGTAAGCATAAGCTTGGTAGAACAAATTAAGAGTGCATCTAATGAAAAGAAGGAAAACAGAAAGAAACTTATTGAAACAGAAAAACTTTTGCAGGGAGAGTCAACATCTGCTAACACAACTAATTTGAATACAGATAAAACTGCTAAACAAAATGTGGCAACAAATGTGCCACCTAAAGCATCTAATCCTTCAAATGCACAAATTAATGCAGGCGAGAAGTCAGCTGTACCACCAAAGGCTCCTATACCACCAAAAGCGACTCCTTCAACAACTGCACAAAAAACTACACCTAGTGTACCACCAAAGGCTCCAACAGTGAAAGCTGAACAACCAAAAACAACAGCAACAGCATCTAAGACAGCAAAGTCTACTGCTGTTCCACCAAAGGCTCCAACACAGAAAACGACTACTTCATCAACGACAGCTAAAACTTCTGTAAAGGCAAGTACACCA
The DNA here is from genome assembly GCA_944349805.1 of uncultured Clostridia bacterium. Classification (GTDB taxonomy): domain Bacteria; phylum Bacillota; class Clostridia; order Christensenellales; family UBA1242; genus Caccopulliclostridium. The sequence continues at coordinate 17,414 of CALVNP010000036.1, read as the reverse complement.
GCAAAAGCTAGTGTGCCACCAAAAGCACCAGCAAAAGCTGGTACACCACCAAAAGCACCACCTGTTAAGCCAAGTGATAAAAAATAAATAAATTGACGAATCCAAAAGGATTCGTTTTTTATTAGTGACAAATAGTTCTTTAATCCCATAAAATGTTATGTGGAGAAAAACTGTGGATAAAATTTTAATTAAAGGTGGAAGGCAACTTTTTGGAGAATTAGATATTAGTTCTGCTAAAAATGCCTATTTACCAATTTTAGCTGGAAGTATACTTTGTTCAGGTAATGTTACTTTACATAAGTATCCCAAATTCGATGATGTTACAAATATGGTAGAAATACTTGAAAATTTGGGTGGTAAGAAAAATATTGTTGACAATACACTTTTTTTGGATATGAAAAATTTGACAAATTTTGAAATACCTAAGGAGCTTGCGTGTTTGACAAGGTCCTCAATTTTTAGTTTGGGCTCCATTTTAGGAAGATTTAAATATGCAAAAGTTGCTTACCCTGGTGGATGTGAAATAGGAGCAAGACCAATCGATTTACATATTAAGGGCTTACAAGCATTGAATGTTAAGGTTGTAGATAGAAGAGGATATCTGACTTGTGATGGAAGGGATATGGTTGGTGGAAATGTCCATTTAGATTTTCCAAGTGTTGGTGCAACTGAAAATATTATGATGGCAGGCGTGCTAGCTAAAGGTAAAACAAAAATTTACAACGCTGCAAAAGAACCAGAGATTGTTGACTTACAAAATTTTTTAAATAAGGCTGGTGCTAAAATTAAAGGAGCAGGGACTTCGACTATTAGTATTGAAGGGGTTAAAAATCTTTATGATGTTGAATATACACCTGTTCCAGATAGAATAATTGCAGGTACATACTTGATTGCAACAGCAATGTGTGGTGGAGATGTTACATTAAACGGTGTTAGACCTGAACATTTACAGTCTTTAATTTCTAAACTTGATAATAACTCTTGCAAAATTGTCACAAAAGGTGATAAAATAAGATTGTCATCAAGTGGAAGATTTAATTCTATTGACAAAATAGAAACAATGCCGTATCCGGGGTTCCCCACTGACTTGCAACCACAAATTATGGCGTTGCAAACAATTTCTAAAGGAACATCTTTAATTGTAGAAAATCTGTTTGAAACAAGATTTAAACACACAGTAGAGCTGGTTAAAATGGGGGCAGATATTCTTATTGAAGGTAGAAGTGCTATAATAAAAGGAGTTAACAAACTTTATGGTGCCGAAGTTGTTGCAACGGATTTAAGAGGTGGAGCAGGTTTGGTGCTAGCTGGACTTGTTGCAGATGGATATACAACAATTTCAAATATTGGTCAAATAAATAGGGGATACGAAAATATAGAACAAGATTTACATTCACTTGGGGCTGATATAAAAAGGATAAGTTTATAATGAAAAAAAAGTTGATTTTATCATTTTCAATAATTGGTGGAATTATTGTTTTGTTTATTATTCTGCTTTTTACATTATTTGGAGTTAAAAATGTAAAATTGGATTTAAGAACAAATAATTCCATTTTTTCGAGTCCAGAAACTCAAGAAAAAGTTATTGAAAGTGGAAATTTTGCATTTAATATGCCAATTTTTTTTCAAAACAAAAAAGTATATGTTGAAAATTTAGAAAAAAATAATCCATATTTAAAGGTAATTAACATACAAAGTGTTTTTCCTAATACGCTTGTTGTAAAATGCGTTGATAGAGAGGAGGCTTTTGCTGTTAAAGTTTCAGAAAATAATTATTTTATTTTAGATGAGGATTTAAAAATACTCAATCAAACAACTTCTTTCTCTTCAAATCAGTCAAATGCAATATTTTTAGATGGAAATTTTACAATTTTAAATCCAGATGCTGACAAGGGAGATTTTTTGCAATTAAATGTTGGACAAGAGCTTTTACAGGATTTTGTTCCAGCAATGAAATTGAACAATAGAAATATTGCAGAACAAAAGGCTCTTTTTCAATCCGTTTCTTTAAAATTTAGAATTGACCCATTATCTGCTAAAAATAGAGCTTATTTAGAACTTTATGACTATACAGGATTAAAAATGTGCGTTTTTGAAGCAGAAGATAGTTTGGTTGAAAAATTAAATTGTTTACTTGCTGTACAATCTGTTTTTGACCCTGCTAATGTAAATGACTACGAATTGAGAGTTTTAGAAAACTCAAATGGCGAAATTTTCTGCCATCAAACTCAAAAAGTTTAAAATATTTTTAAAATTTATGTAAATATCTTGACATTAATTGTCGCATTACTTATAATTATAAAAAAAAGTAATATTTATTCACTAATTAAATGTCGAGGTTAAAGTGATAAAATCTTATGTATCAGTTTTGGATATCGGCTCATCTAGAATAAGCGTTTTGATTGGGGCAAAGGGTATTAATTCAACCTTTATTATAAAGGGACAGGCAGAAGTTTCCTATGCTGGCTTTGGTGATGGTGAATTTTTTGAACCAGAAAAGTTAGAAACTTGCATATCAAGTGTTATTACCAGAGCAGAAGAAAATGCAGGTACTGTAATAAAAAATTTATATGTTGGAATTCCTGCTGAGTTTTGTAATTGTATTTGTAAAACAATAAGTTCTAACTTTTCAGTTAGAAAAAGAATTACGCAAGATGTACTTTCTGAACATTATGAAAAAGCATACGAAAATAAAGATGGACAAGTTTTAATATCTTGTAATCCTATTTATAATGTTGTTGATGATGGAAGAAGAATGGTTTATCCAATTAATTGCAAAACCACAAAAATAACGAGTATGGTGAGTTTGATATTTGCTCAGAGTGAATTTATTAAGAGTATAAATAAAATTTTGCAAAATATTGGAATTGAAAAAGTAACTTATGTATGTTCTTCTCTCTGTGAGGCTCAATATATTCTTGAACCTGAATCTCGCTCAGGCTCTGCAATGCTTATTGATATTGGTTACATAACATCATCTGTTGCTACTATTCGTGGACAAGGTCTTTTAATGTTAAGTTCTTTTTCAATTGGTGGTGGGCATATAATGGCAGACCTTGCTGAATGTTTAAATATAACATTTTCTGAAGCTGAGCAATTAAAAAGAAAAATTATTTTGTCTTTAAATGCAACAGAAAAGGATTATTATGAAATTAATCAATCTGGTGTGGCAAAGAAAGTCCCTGTTAAGATGGCTAATGAAATTGTTATGGCAAGGCTTGATATGATATGTTCTTGCATTCAAAAATCTATAAGTCTTTACAATCAAGAAACTGAAAGTTATATTCCGTTATTCTTGACGGGTGGTGGTGTTTCTTTTATCAAAGGGGCAAAAGATTACATCGCAAAAAAACTTGGTAGAAATGTTGAACTTGTTTATCCTCCTTTACCAGAGCTTAATAAACCCAACTATTCTTCAATTTTAGGACTATTAAGTTATGGAATTAAAGAAGATGAAAAAAATAAGATAAGTTTTCTTGCCAAATTGTTAAAAAGGTAGTATATTATTTATAAGGAGCAAAGTATGTATAACAATACAAATATAGGACCAGTTGCAAATATTAAAGTTATTGGAATTGGTGGCGGTGGAAATAATGCCGTTAATAGAATGATTAGTGCAAATATTACAAGTGCACATTATGTTGCTATCAACACTGATAAGCAAGATTTATTGATGAGCAATGCTGACCAGCGCTTGCAAATTGGTGAAAAAATAACAAGAGGTCTAGGTGCTGGAGCAGAACCAGAAATTGGTCAAAAAGCTGCCGAAGAGAGTAAGGGTAACATATCTGAAATTTTGAAAGATACAGATTTAGTATTTATAACAGCAGGAATGGGTGGTGGAACAGGAACAGGTGCAGCTCCTGTTGTTGCTCAACTTGCAAAAGAAATGGGAATTTTAACAATTGCTGTTGTTACAAAACCTTTCAGTTTTGAAGGTAGAAAAAGAATGGAAAATTCTGAGAAGGGCTTGGAAAATTTAAAGAAATATGTTGACACTCTTGTTGTTATTCCAAACGATAAACTTTTCCAACTTGTTCCAAAAGGTACACCTATTGTGGAGGCATTTAGATATGCCGATGATGTTTTAAGACAAGGTATACAAGGAATTTCAGATTTAATTGTAACACCAGGACTTATTAACCTTGATTTTGCTGATGTTCGTTCCGTAATGAAAAACAAAGGTTTAGCTCATATGGGAATTGGGCATTATAAAGGTGAAAATAAAACAATAGAAGCTGTTCGTCAAGCTGTTTCTAGTCCACTTTTGGAAACAACAATTGAAGGAGCAACAGGTGTTCTATTGAATGTTAAAGGTGGTTTGGACTTGCCTTTAAATGAAGTTTATGAAGCTGCTGATTTAGTAAAACAAGTTGTTGATCCAAACTGTAATATTATTTTTGGTTCTGGAATTGATGAATCAATGAATGATGAAGTTGAAATTACTATTATAGCTACAGGTTTTAATGGTTCATTGTTTGATGAAAAAGAAAAGGATTTAAATAAAGTTAAATCAGATGTGGAAGCTTTCAATAACTTTGATGGCAAAAGGGCATTTGGAACAAATTATTTTGGACAAACTCAAAGTAACACTCAACCAAACATTCCAGAGTCAAAACCAGAACAGGTTGAAAACAGTTCTAGAATACATATAGATGACACAGATATACCACCTTTTTTAAGAAAATTAAAAAAAGATAGATTTTAATAGAATAAAAGTTTAAAGCATTCATTTTTAATGAATGCTTTTTTTATTTAATTAAAGACAAAATAATATATTTTTTTGTTGATCTATTTATTAAATTATAAGTTATCATTTAGTTATGAAAGTATACATAGAAGATGTTATTGTTGATAATCTTGTTATAAATTTCATAATTTTGTTTTTAACAAAACGAATTGTTAAAAGTAAATCAAAAAATGTCTTCTTAGTAATAGGAAGCATTATTGGAACTATATCAAGTATAGTTTTTTGCATTTTTGATATCAATGATATATCTCTATTGCTTTTTAAATTATTTACAAGTGTGTTAATGATATTATCTTCATTTGATTACATATCCTTTAAAAAATTTTTCTTTAACTATATTTGTTTTATATTTAACACTGCAATATTAGGTGGAATGTGTTTTTTTATAAGTTATTCATTTGGTCAAAGTGTAAACATAGATGGAATTATTACTTACAATCTGTCATTGCCAATGGGAGTTATAATTTTTGTAATTGCCATTGTAGGATATATATTATTGAAAATAGTAAATGTTTTTAGGCATAAAAACAAATTAAATACCTTTATTTACAACACAATATTACGAAATAATGATAAAGAATTAGAATTGAATGCTTATTTTGATACGGGTAATACGCTAATTGACAAAAAAACGGGCAAACCTGTTTTTATAATTACATATAAAAATTTTTATAAACTTTTTGATTTGACATTGGAAAAAATAGTTCAGGGTAAAGTTCAGGAAAATTTAAAAGATGCACATTACATTGATGTCGGGAGTGTGGGAAAAACATCAAAAATGTTAGTGTTCTGTATTGATGAAATTGAAATAATACAAAACGAAAATAAATATAAAATATCAAAACCTATGCTTGCGTTAAGTTACCAAAATTTAGAGCAAAAACTCAATTGTGGAATGATATTGAATAGCAATTTTAAGGAGTGTGTAGAATGAAATTGTTAAAAAACATTTTAAAAAAAATAGATAACATAATAAATAAAAATTTATTTGAAGAGTTGAGTGATATTGTATTGTACTTATGTGGCAATGAGGCTTTACCTTTACCACTAGAACCTGAGGAAGAAAATATACTTATTGAAGAAATGAACAAAGGGAACGAACAGGCAAAGGAAAAATTGATTGAACATAATTTAAGGCTTGTTGTTTATATAGCAAAAAAATTTGAAGCTACAGGTATTGATTTGGAAGATTTAATTTCTGTTGGAGCTATTGGATTAATTAAAGCTGTTCAAACATATAATTTTGATAAAAATATAAAACTTGCTACCTATGCTTCAAGATGTATTGAAAATGAAATATTAATGCAGTTAAGAAAAACAACAAAACAAAAACTTGAAGTAAGCTTAGATGAACCTTTAAATTTTGATAGTGATGGAAACGAGCTTCTTTTAAGTGATGTTTTATCTAGTGAAGAAGATTCTGTTTCCAAAAGTTTAGATTTGTCTGTTGAAAAACAACTTCTGTGGAATTCTATTTCCAAATTGGGCAGGAGAGAACAAGATATAATGAAACTGAGATTTGGACTTGGAGGATTTGAGGAAAAAACACAAAAAGAAGTTGCAGATATGTTGGGTATTTCTCAAAGTTATATTTCAAGAATTGAAAAAAAGATTTTAGTAAAAATGAAATCTGAAATTCAAAAAGCTGGAAATGAATAAATGATTTTTTTGTATTAATATTATCTTTTTTTTAAATTAAGTTGTATTTTTGACGAATATATAATTATATGAATTATTTTTTTTATGTTGGCAACCCTTTATTTGTAATTAAAAGGGGTTGGTATGGCAAAAAAAGTAGCTATTTGTGGTGTTGATACAAATTCATTACCGAAATTAAAAAATTCTGAAATTGAAGAGCTATTAAAAAAAGTAAAAATGGGTGATGAACTTGCAAGGGAACAGTTTATTGTTGCAAATTTAAGGCTTGTTCTAAGTGTTGTCCAAAGATTTCAAAACAAAAAAGAAAAAGGCGATGATATGTTTCAGGTTGGGTGTGTAGGACTGTTAAAAGCTATTGACAACTTTGATATGTCATTAAACTTAAAGTTTTCAACTTATGCTGTTCCTATGATTATAGGTGAAATAAGAAGGTATTTAAGAGATAATAATTCTATAAGAGTTTCAAGAAGTTTAAGAGATATTGCTTATAGAGCATTACAGGTTAAAGAAGAATTTTCTAAAAAGTTTAATTCAGAACCAACGGTGGAGCAAATCGCAAATATATTAGATGTCCCTGTTAAAGATGTTTCAATTTCATTAGATGCAATAAGTGAGACGGTAAGTTTGAATGACCCTGTTTATAATGACGGATCGGAAACGGTAAGAATTATGGATCAAATATCCGATAATAAAGCTAGTGAGGATAATTTTTTGGAAAAAATTGCACTTAAAGAAGCTTTGCAAAACTTAAATCCTAGGGAAAAGGAAATTTTAACATTGAGATATTTTATAGGAAAAACTCAAATGGAAGTCTCAAACGAAATAGGTATTTCTCAAGCTCAAGTGTCTAGATTAGAAAAAAATGCATTAGACTCTATAAAAAAACATATCACATAAAAAAATCCACCAAACTTGCTGGTGGATTTTTGTTATCTATCTATGTTTTCATTTAAAAAGTTTATAAAATTTGTTGCGTCTTGGAATTGTCTGTAAACAGAAGCAAACCTTACATACGCAACCTGATCTAGTGGTTTCAATTTTTCCATCACCATTTCACCAATTTCTTTTGATGAAATTTCCTGAACCAATGAATTTTGAATTTGTTTGTCAATTTCTATACAAATTTGGTCAATTTGATTCAAGCTTACAGGCCTTTTTTCACAAGCTTTAATAATTCCACTTTTTATTTTCATTATATCAAATGGTTGCCTAGATCCATCTCTTTTTATAACTAATATTGGTGTGGTTTCTATTGTCTCGTATGTTGTAAATCTTTTGCCACAGCCTAAGCATTCTCTTCTTCGTCTAATAGAATTTGTTTCTTCTGTTGATCTGGAATCTAAAACTTTACTGCTTTCACAACCACAATAAATACATTTCATATTATTTCTCCTCTGTTATATTATAAACCAAAATTATTATTTTGCAAAGCTTTTTTACTGTTTATTTGCTAGTGTGCAAACGTTTGATGTTGGACCATTTCCGTAAAGTTCAACCAAAATTGTGTCTTCGCCAATTTTACAGATTTGTGTAAATGGAATAAACAGCTCTGTTCCGTTTTTAAAAACATTCCAAAAACTCTTATTACCAGGAACAACAAGTCCTGTTATTTTTGCAGTTTGCAAGTCAAAAACGACATCAGTTATATGTCCCAATCTTTTGCCATCTACCACATTAACAACTTCTTTACATCTAAGTTCTAAAAATGAACACTCTTGCACAATTGTATCCTTTTATGTTTTTTTATTTAATATATGATGGTTTTTTATATTAAAGAACTTTTTTCGACAGATTTCTTTTTTTATTTCAAATAAGAATATTGTAGCACTTGTTAACATATTAATTTTATATGAAGTGTAAAATGGTTGATGAATATCTATCCTTAAAACAAGCGAGATTGGGTGAAAAATTTAAAGTTGTTAAAATACATAATGATTTAGGTATAAATATGTATAGGCGCTTAGGTGATTTAGGAATTGTTGAAGGTGTGGATATATGTGTGCTTAAAAAATCCTTTTTAGGAAAAACGCTACTTGTTAGTTTAAATGGTTATACTCTGTCGTTTAGAGATAACATAGCAAAGATAATTGAAATAAAGAAGGTTAGTTGATGGAAGAGATATTGTTAATTGGAAATCCAAACACAGGTAAAACCACATTGTTTAATAACTTAACAAAAAGTAATGAACATATAGGGAATTGGCACGGAGTAACCGTTGAAGAAAAAAGAAAAAAATTTAAAATTGATGATAAGGAATTTGAACTTGTAGATTTGCCAGGTATTTATTCTTTAACTGCGCTTAGTTTTGAAGAACAAGTCGCAGTGGACTATATTTTTAAAAATTTGGACAAATTGGTTATAAATATTTGTGACATAAATAATTTACAAAGAAATTTGTATTTAACACTTCAACTGCTTGAACTTGGAATTAACACAATTTTAGTGATAAATACTATGGGGAATAAAAAATTTTATAATGAAGTTAATTTGGACAAACTCCAATCTGAGCTTGGTATAAAGGCAATAATTATTAACGCAGATAATAAAAAAGATATAGAAAATTTAAAAAAATTAATAAAAAATCAAGAAGAAATTGATAATAATATTAAAATTCCACAATATTATAATTTATTTTCAAATTTTGATGATTTTTTCAAAATTAAAAAAGTTATAAATATAAATGATAATATGCTTTCTAATTTTATAACTATTAAGGTTTTAGAAAAAGATGAAAATATAATGAAAAAATTTAATATTAGCTACGAAATTAGCGATAAATATGTTAATAAAATTGCAAAAATAAGGTATGATTATATAAATTTTATTTCAAAAAGATTTATCACAAGAAATAAACATTCAGCTTATGGAGAAAGCAAACTTGATAAAATTTTTTTGAATAGATTCTTATCTCTTCCAATGTTTTTGCTAATTATGGCTACAATTTTTTATTTAACATTTTTTTCTGTTGGTGCTTATCTCTCTTCATTTCTTGGAGATTTTATACAAAATGTTTTAGGTGCTAAGTTGATTGGTTTTGTTTCTCAAATCTGCAACATTCCGTGGGTGATTGGGTTGTTTGAAAGTGGAATTGTTGCAGGTCTTGGAAGTATTTTATCATTTTTACCACAAGTAGTATTGTTATTTTTGTTCCTTTCAATTTTGGAAGATAGTGGGTATCTTGCAAGAATAGCTTTTTCTTTTGAAGACATATTTAAAAAAGTTGGGCTTTCTGGAAAGAGTGTTTACACTCTTTTGATGGGTTTTGGTTGTAGTGCAACGGCTTGTTTGACTGCAAGAAATATGGAAGATAAAAATTCTAAAATAAAAACTGCTATGTTAACACCTTATATGAGTTGCAGTGCAAAACTTCCAATTTATGCTGTTTTGGGTGGAGCTTTTTTTGGTGCAAGTAATGTATTTGTGGTTTTTTTGCTATATTTTATTGGTGTTGTAGTTGCTATACTTTTAAGTATGATTTTAGAAAAGACAGTACTAAAAAGCAAAAGTCAATCTTTTATTTTAGAATTTCCACCTTATAGAGTACCAAAAATTAAAAGAATTTTTAATATTATTTCTGATAATTTAAAACAATTTATAATTAGAATTGGTTCTGTTATTTTCTCAATGAATATAATTGTGTGGTTGCTTGGAAGTTTTAGCTTCGGCTTTAATTACATTCCTACTGATGGTGGAATAAGTATGCTTGAAAGTTTGGGAAGATTTTTATCACCTATATTTGTCCCTTTGGGTTTTGGAAATTGGGGAGCAACATCAGCTTTAATAGCTGGGCTTGTTGCAAAAGAAATTATTGTTTCTTCAATTGCAATTTTTAATGGTATCAACGCATCGGAAACATCTGTTAATCAGCAAATTCAATCTTCAATAATGAATCCAAATTCAAGTGTGTTTTTTACTCAGTCTAGTGTTTTAAGTTATTTAGTCTTTTGCTTGCTTTATATGCCTTGTATTGCGACTATGGGGGTTTTAAACAGGGAAATTGGAATCAAGTGGACTTTTATTTCTATTTTGATTGAGTTTATTTTGGCATACTTAATTTCGTTTATAGTCTATAATGTTTATAACCTTTGTTTGACTTATGGTTTGGGATTTATTCTTATTTTGCTTTTGGGAATATTTATAATATTGTTTAGTATCATTTTTGTTGTTAAACATTTAAAATCAAAGGACAAGTGCAAATTGTGTGGTTATAAATGCAAAAAGTAATAATTTTTTGATAAATATGCAAAATATAACAGAGGAGAAATGATGGAATTAATTTTTATTTTATTAGGTACATTGATAATTTTATCTTTATTTAATGTTGGAGAAATCTTTTATAAAAAAATAGGACTAAAAAATTATGTTGTAACAATATTTTTAATATTATTGTTATTATCATTATTTTTGCCAAATATCATTTTTGACAATATAGGTATAACAATTTCAGGTGTTATCATTCCTTTTTTATTATGTTTTAAATTTTTAAAAGAATTAAATTCTAAAAGAGCATATTTATCTTTTTTTGTTAGTGTTTTAGTTATTATAACAAGTGTTATGCTTATAAACATTTTAGATGAAAAGGGTTTAAACAACATAAATTTCACTTTTATATTTTTTTATGGAATATGTTTAGCAATTTTAGCATTTTCTATCAATAAAAATAGTAAAATTTCATTTATTTCACTATTTTTAGGATTAAATTTATGGAATTTAATATATTTTTTAATAAAATTTAATGATATTCCTGGGAATATGCTTTTGCTAGGAAGCAGAGAAATTCTTTCAGTTATGATTATTTCTAATATTTTTGTCCTATTATTTGAAATTATTGTTGATAAATATAGGATTAAAAAAAGAGCAAATAAAGAAGCAATAGATGAAAAATTATTTGAAAAATAATATTTAATATGTTAAACTAACAAAGTTATAGGAGTTAATGTGAAAAAACCACTTGTAGCTATTGTTGGTAGACCAAATGTTGGGAAAAGTACTTTTTTTAATTATATTGTAGGTAAAAGAATAAGTATAGTTGATCCAACACCTGGGGTGACAAGAGATAGAGTTTATGCTAACGCAACTTGGTGTGGGCATAGTTTTACTTTGGTTGATACAGGTGGACTTGATTCTACAAGTGAAGATGTCTTTCAAAAAAACATTTTTATGCAAGCTGAAATTGCTGTTGAACTTGCAGATGTTGTTGTTTTTATTGTTGATGGAAATGCAGGTGTTACAAGAAATGATGAAGAGGTTGCTTCCTTTTTAAGAAAGAGTAAAAAACCTATTGTTTTAGCTGTTAATAAATTGGACAATTTTGAAATTGATAAAACTTATGATTTCTATTCGCTTGGTCTTGGGGACCCAATGCCAATGTCGACTTTGCAAGCAAAAGGACTAGGAGAAATTTTAGATGAAATTGTAAAATATTTCCCCGACATAAAAGATGAAGAAGATTCTATGTCTGTAAAAATAGCTGTTGTGGGCAGACCAAATGCTGGTAAAAGTTCTATTGTAAATAGAATTTTAGGCGAAGATAGGGTTGTTGTTAGCAATATTGCTGGAACAACTCGTGATGCTATTGATTCTAATTTTAGATATAATGGAAAAGACTATACTATTATAGACACTGCTGGACTGAGAAGAAAAAGAGCTGTTGAGCAGGAAAGTATTGAAAGTTACTCTATCATTAGGTCTATGGATGCAATTAAAAGGGCAGACATTGTTTTGATTGTTTTCAATTCAGATGAAGAAATATCTGAACAAGATATAAGAATTGCAGGCTATGTTCACGAAGAGGGTAAGCCAAGTATTATTATAATGAACAAATGGGACTTGGTGGAAAAAAATGATAGAACTATATTGAAGTATAAAAAAGAATTAGATGAAAAATTGAAATTTATGAGTTATTATAAGCCCCTTTTCATTTCAGCTTTGACAGGAAAAAGATTTAATGAAATTATGCCAGAAGTGGAAAAGGTGTTGGAAAATTCTAACAGGCGTATTCCTACGGGAGCATTAAATGAAATTTTGCAAAATGCTATGATTGCAAATGAACCACCCTATAGAAAAGGTAAAAAATTAAAACTTAAATATATAACCCAAACTGATGTTAATCCACCAACTTTTGTAATTTTTGCAAACGACGGTACTTTGATGCATTACTCATATTTAAGATATTTGGAAAACTATTTGAGAAACTCAGTTGATTTTTCTGGTACACCGATAAAAATTATTGTAAAATCTAAACAGGAGGAAGAATGATTGTTTTAAAATACATTCTTTTAATAGTTGGAGCATATCTTATTGGTTCTATTAATTTTGCTAGAATAATTTCAAATAAAGTTATGCATAGTGACATAACTAAATCTGGAAGTGGAAATCCTGGAACTATGAATATGCTGAGAACTTATGGTTTTAAAGCTGGAATTTTAACTTTACTATTAGATACCATTAAAGGATTAATTCCTGCTCTTATTGGATATTTTTTATTTGGTGGTGATGGTAGTGAACAGGCATATATTGGGCTTTATGTTGGTGGACTTTCCGTTGTTATAGGTCACTGTTTTCCAATTTTTTATCATTTTAAGGGTGGAAAAGGTATTGCTTGTGTTTTGGGTGTGTTTTTAGTTGCAAGACCAATTGCTGTTTTAATATTTTTTGTTGTAGCTTTTATCTATTTATGTATTTTTGATTATGCAGCTATTGCAAGTTTTATATTTACAACTGCTTTAACCATTTTAGAAGCTTTTAGGTTTAGGGGTAATATGACAATTGCATTGCTCCTTTTTGTGCTGTTTTTCCTCACTTGGTTTATGCATAGGCAAAATATATTTAGAATGCTTATCGGAAAAGAAAATAAAGTCAACTTAATGGGGCATTTAAAAAAACTTGGAAAGAAAAAGAAAAAAGAATAAAATTTATTTTTAATTTTTATGAAATGGTGTTATAATAACTCTGAAATATAATATGCGAGGTATAGAATGAAAAAGAGGGGAAAGATTCTTTTATCAATTTCTGTTTGTGTGTTATGCTTATCACTTTTGGTGGTGGGGGTGTTTTCAGCAATACCATTAAGCTTTCAGACAACATCAAATTTAAACTTTACTCCACGAAATGTTTATGCAGGAATTGTGGTTAAAACTTATCAAGGTGATCGCTCGACAAACACTTTTACTGAGTTGTCTGAAGAAGGATATTCTTTGGGCGAATTAAAAAACTTTACTCCATTAGCAAATGGGTTTCCTGATATGACAAAAGATTCTGTAGACGGATTTTTGTCTGGCTCGGACACTTTAAAGTCTTGGTCGGCTAATCCTATTGCTTTGTACTTGAAAAAACCAACTGTTAGATATGAAATAACAATTAAAAACTATTCTCCTTATGCGATAAAAGTTACAACAACAAATTCAACTGAAACAACTGATGGTATTGAGGTTAATACTAATAAGGCATTTGGTTCAGCAGTGACAATTGATCAACCAAGTGGAACTACTTCAGAAGATCTAGTTTTGCAAATAGACTTCACTGTAACAAGTAACGATTCTCCTATTGACCTTGATGTATCTTTGGGCTTTGTAATAGAAAAAGCATAATGCTTGATTAAATTTATATAAAAGACTTTGCAAAACAAAGTCTTTTTTTGTTCTAAAAATTAATTTAACTTCATAAACTACAATAGCCACAAAGGGGGAATAAAATGGAAACATACAAAGTTTATGAAGATATAAAAGAAAGAACTAATGGAGATGTATATGTTGGTGTGGTAGGTCCTGTAAGATGTGGGAAATCTACTTTTATTACTAAATTTATGCAAAGTTTAGTTGTTCCCAACATTAAAAATAAGCACTCTAAAGAACGAGCGATTGATGAACTGCCACAAAGTGCAGAAGGTAAAACAATTATGACAACGCAACCCAAATTTGTACCCAATGAAGCAGTTAAAATTAGTGTTGCTGGAAATGTGGATATGAAGGTTCGAATGATAGATTGTGTTGGATATTTGGTTGATGGGGCAATGGGACACGAAGAGGAAGACAGACCAAGATATGTTAAAACTCCTTGGAGTGAAGAGGAAATCCCTTTTGAAGAAGCTGCTGAAATTGGAACTAAAAAAGTTATTGAAGAGCATTCAACAATAGGGATTGTTTTGACGACTGATGGTAGTTTTACAGGTATACCAAGAGAGAGCTATATTGAAGCTGAAGAAAGGGTGGTTTCTGAACTTAAAACACAAAACAAACCATTTGTAATTGTTTTAAACACTGACAATCCAGAAAGTGAAGAAAGTAAAAAACTTAAAGAAAATTTAGAAAAGAAATATGAAGTTCCTGTTTTACCAATTGATGTCATAGATTTAAAAGAAAAAGATATTGATGAGATTTTTGAAAAGATACTTTTAGAATTTCCAATAAAATCGTTAAAAGTAAAAATGCCTGAATGGTTACAAGCGCTTCCTTATAATGATCCAATAATAACAAGTATAATATCAGAAATAAAAAAATTTAGTGAAGATGTAACTAAGATTGGTCAAATTGATAAAACAACAATCGCTTTTGCTCAAGATGAAAACTTTAATCCTGTAAGTGTTGGTAGTATAAAAATGGGGGAAGGTTGTGTGTATTTTAATGTTGAACCTAAACAACAACTTTTCTATAAAGTGCTTTCAAATCAGTGTGGTACAGAAATTAAAGATGATTATGAGCTTGTTAGTTATATTAAAGATCTTGCAAAAGCTAAAAGGGAGTATGACAAGTTGGAAGATGCATTACATCAAGTTGAAGAAACAGGATATGGAATTGTTAATCCTACTATAGAAGATATGACACTAGATGATCCACAAATCGTAAAACAAGGTTCAAGATTTGGTGTTAAACTTCGTGCATCAGCTCCAAGCTTGCACATAATGAAAGTAGATGTGGAAACGGAAGTAAGCCCACTCGTCGGAACTGAACAACAAGGAAAAGAGTTGGTTCAATACTTAACATCAGAGTTTGAAAACAATCCAGAAAGTATTTGGGAAACAAAGATGTTTGGTAGAAGTTTACATTCAATGGTGTCAGATGGAATACATTCAAAATTAACATTAATGCCTCTTGAAGCACAAAGAAAAATGAGAAAAACATTAGGTAGAATAGTAAATGAAGGCAAAGGTGGAATTATTTGTATATTATTATAAAAAATATCTCTTTAAGAGATATTTTTTTCTATTAATTTAGCTTTTATAAATAGGAAATATGGTCTATCATTTTGATACTTATATTTTGGTTCTAATTTAATTATTTCATCATCAGCATAGCTTTCAATTATTTTTTCAATACAAAAACCACTTTCTATCAAAGTATTTATAATATTACTAAAATTTCTATGGTATTTAATCACGCCGTCTATATTCCAATGTACAATTCTTTTCCCGTTGTTGTTATAATCACTGATTAAATAATATCTTTTGTTTTCAATATCTATTTTAGAATCTATATTTTTGTTTTTAGGTGGAGTAAATGATGTTGCAATAGGATGTTCTTGTGAAAAAATTAAGTATCCATTAACATTTAGTAAGTTTTTTATATCATTTATCAATTTATTAAAGTTTTCTACATAATGGAAGGCGAGCGAACTTAAAACATAATCAAATTTTTCATTTAATTCATTTATTTTCTCCATTGGTTTATTTAAAAATACAATTTTTCCTTCATCATTTCGTTGTTTCGCCATCTCTATCATATTTTTTGATATATCAATGCCGACAACTTTTGAAGCACCATCATTTTGTGCGAGACTACATAAGTCACCAAATCCACACCCCAAATCCAGAACCCTTTTGCCATTAAATGAGGGAAGTAGGTTTAAAAATATTGGCTTTTCAATAAGGTTGTTAGCATTAATTGATTTTTCTCTCATTTCAATGTAATCATTAAAAAATTTATTATTGTCATAGATGTTTTGCATACATTTTGCTCCTAAATAGATGGTGTTTTTAATTTAAAAAAATAATTATAAATTAGTAATAAAAATATATCAATTATGTATTATTTTGTCAAATAAAAAAGGAGTTATAACTCCTTTTTATGTTTAACCTAATTAGCATTAAGCTACAAATTCAACATCATAAACAACGCGAACAAAGAATTCTTTAACAACTTCATCATTGTTGTCTAAGAATGCGTAATAGAAATATCCGTCATTGGTTTGAGCATTTCCACATATTCTCCAACCTGTTTGATCTGCTTCGCCGAGAAGCCATTGAACATTTTCTACAACATAACCATTTTTAACATTTTCTAATTCAGCTATTTCCTTTGCAGGAAGTCCGTCAGAAACAATGAATTTTGTTGCATTTTCAGGAATTTTAATTGAGAATTCAAATGTGTCTGTATAGTAGCTAACAACTCCATCATTGGATTCTATTGGGTTGCCATTTGCATCCGTAGGTGTTGCACTTTCCACACAATCAGCTTCAGAAACTGTACCCTCAACATTGATTGTTACTTCATCTAATTCTCCATACTTAGCAAATTGGTCAACTCTTCCTTGAAGATCTTCATTTTCTAAAGAAAAAAATTTTTTGCCAATTTCCTTTTCAAGCGTGATTGTTACACCATCAACTTTTGTGGTTGTTTTATCAATTTTGAAGTCGGGTTGCCCACAAGCAGTTAAAGCAATTGCAAATGCACAAACAAGAAGTAGGGAAGTGGCAACTTTAATAAATTTTTTCATATTATCTTCCTTTATATTTTGGTTAAACATACATAGTTTGACATATAGTTATATTGTATGCAGATGATTAAACATTATTATATTATTTTTTAAAAAATAAAACATTTTTAATATTTTTGTTGACATAGGTAATATTATGTGATATCCTTTTAAAGTCACAATGAGGTATGCGGGTGTAGCTCAGTGGTAGAGCCCCAGCCTTCCAAGCTGGTTGCGAGGGTCCGATTCCCTTCACCCGCTCCACGAGCGTTTGTAGCTCAGCTGGATAGAGCAATGCCCTTCTAAGGCAGAGGTC
>CALVNP010000035.1 GCA_944349805.1 uncultured Clostridia bacterium | reverse complement strand
AATATTTTATCTTTACCATAATATATAGATATTTGTTAAAGATAAAATTTGTTAAAAAAATCTCACATCGTGAGATTTTTTACCATACTTTTTCACTTTTAATTTTTATGACTATGCTAATTGCAAGTCCAACAGATAAAACTCCAACAACAATCAAAACATACATCAATACATTTGCTGAATTGTTCGACCTTGCAAGGATTTCCATTTCAGGTTTGCTGGATTGATCCAATATAGGAATACTGTTAAGCAAAACATTAGCCCTTACGGTAAACCTTCCTTGTGTTAAAGGGGTATATAAAGCACTATTACCTGTTGCAATTAAATATTCAGTGTTATCTTCAACAATATACCAAAGAATTGTTAAGTCATCTATATCATAGCCTGTTTCATTCAAATTTTGAAGAATAAACTTATATTTGTTTATTTCTCCGGGATTACCAATAATTTCTTCATAAGTTATTGTGGGATTAAATTCCGTTTCCGTTGATTTTGTAATTTCAATTTCATATAAGTTGATATTTTCACCAGAAAGGTTGTCATTAAGCACTGCAAAAAATTGATAAGTTCCAACAGATGTTAAAATGTTTGTAACTTCCATCTCTGGAAAATTGTTTATGTTTGGTATTTCAACATATTTAAAATCCTGATTTTTACAATAATAAAACTTAATACTGTCTGTTGGTTGCAACTCAGATTCAACTCTTAACTCAAACCTTGCATCTTTTGTATAAACAAAAGTGAATTTGTTTGTTTGCGAAAGAACTTTTTCTAAATTGCCATAAGATGTTTCAGAATAATAAACTCCAAGCTCTACGCCTTCAACTGTTTGTCCATTCCCGTTTGATAAAAAATTGTTTTGATTTTCAGAATTTTGTGGTGATGAAAGTGTTTGTAAAGCAAAATTTGAATTGATACTAAACATCATTGCAATTGCAAAACTGCTTAATGCAACAATCAGTCCACACACGCATATAAAAATTTTTCTTTTCATAAGCTTTTCCTTTATAAATAATTTAGCATAAAATTATAAAAAAATAAAATAAAAAAAGCATAATTTTTATAAAACTTCATATTGCAAAACAATTTTATAAGAAACACCTTTCCTTGAAGAATTTACATTATTAAAACTGATAAAATAATCTTTTTTATTATTTTCAACTATTTTATCCACAAATAATTTTATTTCATCATTATTGTTTTTTATTTCATAATGAAAATCTCCAAACTTAAAAAATGTTTGAAAATTAATTGTAATACTGTGAACTATTTTATTTTTACCTTCAATTTTAAATTTTGATAATTCAAATTCATAACAATTATCTTTAATTAAATAATTAATCTCATTGTTTAGTAAACATTCTTGAAATTCATCTTTTAATTTTATATTGTCAACTTTAATA
Organism: uncultured Clostridia bacterium; assembly: GCA_944349805.1. Classification (GTDB taxonomy): domain Bacteria; phylum Bacillota; class Clostridia; order Christensenellales; family UBA1242; genus Caccopulliclostridium. The sequence goes on along the minus strand of CALVNP010000035.1, from coordinate 32,416 downwards.
CACATTTTATTATCATTAAAATATAGATAATTATTATTTTTATAACTAGCAATATCAGTGGGAGTTATATATATTTTTTTTAATGCTATTATGTTGTTATTATTCGCAATAACTTCTCCCGATATTTTAAATGACGAAATAATTAAAACGGATATTAAAAAAAATAATATTATTTTTTTCATAATAATATTATTTTTATTTTTTTATTTTTTAAACATTTTTATTTTTTTTATTTTTTACATAATATACCAAAAACATTATGCCACAGCTTACAAAAGTTATTCCCAAAATTAATGCATACCAAACAGCAGTGTTTGCAGATATTGTGTAAAAAGTGATTGTTTTTTCTAAATCGTCTCCACTTATTTCCCAAGTGTGAATATAAAATCCATCTTGAAGTTCAACACTTTGAGCATCTGAATGTAATTTTTTTTGTGGTGTAACATAACTATAAGTGAACTCTGGTTCTGGAATTTTACTATAAACAATTGGTGCATTTTCTAAAACAATTTGTAAAAACTTTTCTGTATAGTATTTTACAAGCAATTCTCCGTTAGATGTTGTTGCAAACTTTGTCTGTGTTGTGATAACTGTTTTATTTATTAAAAACCCATTCTCTTGTTTTGTATTATCACTCACACTTTCTTCATCACTTTCACTTTTTTCTTCGATATTGTAAAAATAATCCCTTATTTCTGAACTACTAAAATTGTATTCGACAACAAAATATTCACTGTTATAATAGTATTTTATACTAACGCCGTTTTTAAAATCTTCTTTATTTTCTATATCACTGTCATTTTCAACTTTTTGATAAAATGTTAATAATTGACTTTCGCATTCGTTTTTAGAAAATAACATAATTTCATTTCTTAAATCAAGAAATTGTGTAGGTGTAGCCCCTGAAGATAAAAAGAATTGTTCATCAACAGGAAGATATAATCTTTCTGTTATTGTTCCGTTTCCGTTGATGATAAGTTGATAATCTACAGTACCACACCCTGTTAATAAAGATAAACATAATGCTATAACAATTAAAAATGTTCTTTTCATATTTTCCCTTTATAATTATGTTAAGGGAGAAAAATCTCCCTAACATAATATTATTCAATCAATTATAATTTTAACCCAAAACATTCAAAACTTAGATACTTGAAGGAATATTTATTAGTAAATTTTCATTGTTTTCCCATCGCAAGATTGGATATCCATTATTCCTATTATCTTCATCATAAACATAAGAAGATTCATTTAATTTTTTGTAGAATTCTACATCTTTCATATCACCTTCAGAGGTAGATTGAGCAAACGATGTATCTATGATGTTTCCAATCGCATAAGATGACCCTTCAAGATAATAATTATTTCTTCCTGAAGAAGCAGAATTTAATTTGCCAATTATTGCACCTTGATTTGCACTTATTTCTGAAATAATTACTTGAGTTGAATAACAGTTATCAATAGAATTAGTTGAAGAATTTCCAACAATACCTCCTATTGCTAAAATACTATGTGAACCATTAATTTGTATAATTCCTGTATTGTAAGAATTATTAATTGAAGAGTTTGCTCCATTTTGAGCACTTATACCCCCAGCATAAACCTCACCCACATTTGAACTTAAAGTTAAGATTCCTTTGTTGTAGCATTCATTTACACTATTATTATTATACAACACTATGCCTGCCAACCTTGTTGCATTTGAGCCATTTATTGTAATGTTCCCATTATTTCCACATTGTGTTATTATTCCATTATTAGTGTTTACAATACCAGAAGCATTGCTAATTTTGTTAGATTCTAAATTAACATTTAAAATTGCTCCTTGAACTGTGCCATAGTTTTCAAATACAAAACCTGCAATATTTATTGATGAAGCATTTCCTGTTATTCCTAACCCATTAATTAAACAATTATAAACTAAACCATTATTCTGATATGCAATACTTGCGAAGTTTACACTTCCACTATTAGCTTGCAAAGTAACATTAATTTTTGTATTTTTAAACACACCATTTGTTCCGATGTTATTAAATAAGGTTGCGTTAGCACTTGTATTAATTATAGTGTAGTTTAAAGTTTTTTCATTTCCGTCATAAACATTATCAAACTTTGACAAGAAATAATTGTTAATTGTAATTGTTATATCGTTATTTTGTCTAAATGTATAAGTAGAATCGGAAGTTTTACTTATATTATTCTTATCAGTATAACTAGTCATATATGTGTATTTTGTTGGTCTAGCTTTTATGTTTGCAAAATCTTCTGAATCTGAAATTAAATATGGATTTTCTGCAGAACCGTGATTTAATCCAGATAAATTTTCAACTTCAAACAAGTCAAAATTATAAACAGTAAATTCTTCTCCATTTTCACTATAATAAGTTGGAGCAGAAATTAATGCACCCTGATTATCTGCTGTTTTTCTGACTGAAATCCTATGGTTGCCTATCTCAAATGGAGCATAGTAAACATATCTTGTTCCATTAGACGATTTTATATAATCAAGTGAATAGTGTGAACCAGCTGGTATTATATACTTATAGCTTTCCAAGATTGAACCATCTTCGTTTAACAACTCATCTAAAATTATATAACCATAATAAGTTTCTGTGTCTTCTATTTTTTCATCTTTCCAATAGAATTCATATGTAGATTCGTCATAATAAATTTCTTCAACTTGTGTTGGTGTATTGAATGTATCTAATTCCGACCAATTTGATTTTAAGTATTTTTGATTATCTTTATCTAATAGTGTCATTTGAATTTGATATTCGAATGAATTAACTCCACCTAATTTGGATATATCCAAGGAATATTCTACTATGTCATCTGAAACCATATTGTTCAATTTCCCGAAATCATAATAATTCCAAGGAGTTTCATCATCACTACCAATTGCCCTATATCTAATTTCAAAACCAATGTTATAGGTTGGAGACAATACATTAACTGATTTTTTAAGTTTTATTTCAATTGAATTTCCATTTATCTCATCACCTTTTGGTGTGATACTATTGTAGCCATCATACAATATATTCTGGAAATTCAAAGGCGATGTAACTTTGTAAACAATAGGACTTTGAGAATTATCTGCATAAGGAGTAAATGAAGAATTCAAATATTCTGTTTTTCCATTAACATTAATTTTAACATAGTAATTTACACCTTCAACTAAAACTTCATCCCACCATTTTGCATATAACTCATTTCCATCAAAGCTTACATTGGTTGTTATAATTCCTGATGTAAAGTTTTCGTCCAATGCAAAGGTCAATATATAATCTAGATGTTTCTTGCCCCCGTTATTTAAACTTTCAGTTACAAAATCCCATACAAGCATACCGTTTTCAACTGCTATTACATTATTAACATTTAGTCCACTCGTTATGCTTTTTGCCTTACTTATTTCTCCACTTTGAGTAGAACTCTTTTCTCCAAGAAGAGCATAATAATCCTTAATTCCTTGTGAATAATTTTCTAATGTAGACACAATGTTAGGTAATGTTCCCATACTATCTATTGGTTTCCAATAAACAAATGCTTGAATTGACATATTGTATGTCCCAGACTCTAAATCTGAGAAATTATCATATATTATATAATCATCTTTTAAGTAGCTGTCTTGTTCTACATATATAACTTTTTCGCCGATTATCAATTTATATATAATGTTTTGCTTGTAATTTTCCTTATCATCAATTTCGTTTATATTGTTTAACGATTCTAATTTTTTCCACTTTAATTTACCTTCTTCAATTTGAATCTCAGTAACTTCTGGTAACATAAAACCATAAATACCATAGTAGCTTTTACCATCTTGTTTATTTGGAAGTGAACTTAAATAGTAAGTATTAAACTCTTGAATATCACAAGTATCACCTTGCGCTCTAAACTGATATCTATTATAGCCAGCAAATGTGCTTTCATATTGAGTGGTTGTTGGAGTTAAGCTTATTTCTTGTCCGTTCACATCAATTAAGTAACCACTTACATTCCCAACAACTTCTAACCAAATAAATATTCCTTTTGTGTTAACAGAAACACTTGGAGCACTAAGCTTATTTAATGTAAATTCAGTCTTTTTACCAGAAATAACATAAGTTTTTACACCATCGTTATTTGTAGAAACATAAACTTCGCCCACAGCTCTAATAGATGTTGAATAACTTATATTTGCAATCAAATCATCTCCTGCCCATCTGGTATAGTCAGAAAGTTTAACAGTTGTGGATAGAGTTTGGGTATCGCCCACTGCAATAATTTGAACTCCATAAGCAGATGGTATTGTTTTCCAAGATAGGTAACCCTTATCCATATAAGACTCAACTTGTGGCAAAACCGTAATATTAAGGACATCGGACATACGACCATAAATTGTCTTGTTGCTATCTCCTGCAACAACAACAAAAATTTTGATATCATCTGGAGTCAATAAATCGTCATTGACAAGGTCAGTTAAATTTATTCTTGTTCTATTGTTTTCACTAGATACATCTTCGTTTACTCTTGCAACAACCCTTCTAGCTCCATAAATATCTTCAACAATAACCAAATATTTTTGCTCAACAGTATATCCAACAGTACTATCAATTGTAACATTATCCCAGCTAAGATAGAATTGTCTTTCTGATTCTATCGTTGTTGGCGCTTCTATTGTAATATTGCTAGGAGCTTGTGGAATATAAATTTCTTTTGCTTGATTATAATTAGAGTTCAAGAAAACCGTATCACCAATTTGTCTTATTTGTAAATTATATTTACCAGCAGGAATGTTATTGTTTTCCTTAATTTCTTCTATGAATTTATTAATGTTTGGAAGTCCTATTTCTTGTAATGACAATCTTTCTTCAAATATTTCAATCATTTTATCAAGAATTATAATCTCTATGGAGTCCTCTGCCATAATAGAATTATCAATCAATACATTTTTTAATTCTTTTAACTTGTTAACCTGTTCTTCGGAAACATTTATTAAATCCAAATATTCAAAATTGATTTCAATTTGCCCTGTTGCATTAAAGCCTATATTGGAATTTAATGTCGTATGGTACACTTCACCACTATTTATATTAGTGAATTGCAAATCAATTGTTGGCAACCCAAAATTTAATTTCATATCAGTTAAAGAACCACTATTATACAATAGTAAAATAGGTTCATTTAACAATTGGTTAAGATATGTTGCTAATGTCAACAAATTGATATCTCTTCCATTTAATCCACTTAATCCAGAATTCCAAACCAAAGAACCATCAATTATATCAATTTGTAAAGGAGCGTGTGGAAGTACAACATTTTCAATGTAATATGATGTTTCTTCGGATACATCATTAGCTCCACCATTCCACATACTTGAAATATAGTCCGTTGTCTGACATACTGCAACAACTCCTATCGAGTATATTTTGTTATCCTCCAAACTGCCATAGCCAAATTCAGACAAATCAAGTGAATTTTTGGTGTATATTTCATAAATATTGTTTGTGTATAACTTGCTTCCATTAACATAAACATAGTAACCACTTGCTTCACTCACACCATTCCATTTGATTATTCCATCTTCAATTCTAACATTTGTAGGTTCGTTTAATTTTGAAATGGTTTTACTATATGAAAAATCTGAATTTAAGTAATAAAAACCACCACTTTCAATTTCACTACTACCCATTGAAGCAATTGAAATGTTTTGATTAGCATAAATTGTTAAATTTTCCCTATCAAGATAGAAAGTTGTAGATGTTGGGACAAAATTATACAAAACAAATGTATTTTGATACCTAATTATAGCACCTTTACCATTAATATCTATATTGAAAACAAGTTTTGTTTTTGTCAAATCTCCTGATGGGTCAAGCATCAATTTTATGCTGTTTGTATCAACATTTGCATTGCTTAAAAACTTAACATTTATTGCATCGGAATAATCAGAATATATTTCACTATTTCCCCCACAAGCTTGTACCTGTAAAGAATATAGTGTGTTGGATTGTAAAGCATTTGCTAAATCATTATTATAGCCTACAAAATCGTTTTGATCTGGGGTGAGAGATGAATAATCTCCTAAAATATACCTATTTTCTCCAATAACTGCATAATAAGATGAAGCCCCTTCTATTCTATTTGCAAGTGTTATAAATCCGTTTTTTACAGTAACAAAAGGTTTTGCAAGTTTTGTAAACTGTTTTGTTTGTGTTAAATATTGTGAATCTAACACAACATTTTCTGAAACACCATCTACTGTAATATTTCCCAGCGCTTTTATGTTGTAAGATTTTGTCCCTTCATTTATGCCGTTTAAACTTGCAGAATTAACATTGGAATCAGCGCTCTGCCAATATCCCCAAGGTTCATTTTGGTCTTCTGAAATTTTAATAAGATAGTAACTTACACCATTTTGATTATCAACCCAAGAAACCTTTCCATTGTTAGTTTTAAAATCATCATAACTTAAAGCAGAAAGTCTAGTTCCTGTAATTTCATATCTAGCTGAGTTAATAAAGTTAGAATCATCAGTTGCAAGAGATGTTACATAGATTGTGAACTTGCCATTTAAACGAGCATCAATTTCATTATCTATATCAATTCTGGAATTAGAAAGTTGTAATGTTGTGGTATAACCACCAATGTTTAATTGATAATTTGTTGCATTTTCTGATGCGTCAAAATCAATATAGATTTTGTCACTTAAATATTCCACTGCACTATCACTATGATATGTTGTTTTTACTTCATCAGAAAGTGTTTCACGAATAAATTTATGGTTCGAAATAGTTTCCAATCTTGTTTTTGTAACACTAGAAACATTAGAGCTGATGACATTTATAGTATTGGAAACAGCTCTTGCTTTAAAGGTATAATCTCCACTGTCCCAAGAGTTTGGATAACTGAAAGATTGCCCGTTGTTAAAAACTATATTATTAATTTCTGCACCATAATTATCTAATGCATATTTCCCATTATGTTCTATTGTTAAACTAAAAGAATAACTTCCTTGTAATGCAATTCCCTGTTCTTCCATTGTAAGCATAGAAGCTTTTACAACAAGTTTAGGGGCAGAGAGTTTTAAAGCAGAGAATTCATAGTAATCACCAGAAAGTGTTGTTGTGCCATCACCTTTTACTAAAACTTTAAAGTAAACATAACCACCTGCAAAGTTTAATAGATTTTCATTTGCTGAAAAGTCAATATTGTTTGTTTCAACAACATTTTCATAAAATATTTCAGATGTTGAGTCAATATACATAATCAAATAATACGAATAATTTTCAAGTTTTTCCCAAGTAACATTTGCATTTGCATCTACACTTGCATAATTTACTTTTGCAAGTCTTTTAAATGAAACATAGGACATTTCTGAACTTATTTTGTCGTTAGCATTTGCTCTTACAGAAACTGTATAATTCCCACTTGATGCAACTTCGCTTTTTAAAACAATAGTATTATCTGTAATTGTATTTATTAAAATATCATTTACATAAACAGAATAATTTGAAGCGCCTTCAACAGCTGACCAGCTGACTGTAACTTCCTTTTGTTCTGGATCTAAATCATTTGTAGAAACATTTAACACTCCAACATCGCTGAGTTTTGTTAAAACAAATACATCACTATAATTAGAACTTATATTTGCTATTGGAGAGTTTTCTTCTTCAACATAAGCTGTCAAATTGGCTATGTCATCTGTTATGTATCTAACCTGGACATTGTAATTTCCAATTTCATTTACAAAATTTAAAAGTTGCTCGTCTGAAAGAGCTAAATTTGGTTGTGTTAAATTTTCTATAATTAGCTCTTCACCTGTAGAATTTGTAACTTTTACAGTGTAAGAACTTGCTTTTGCATCTTGCTTCCATACCAAATTGCCGTTTTCAACTTTTAAATCTGTTGGGGTGAAAAGCTTGTATGTCATAAATACAGTTTCAAAACTGTCTAAATAATAATGTCCATCTGTTATATCTTCAAAATTTGGAGCTATGTACTGTACACTTATTTTTTGATTAGAATTCTCACTTAAAGTATTTAAATTTATAGAATTTTGCAGTTCGCCATTTATTAAAATGTTTGCAATTTTATTTTGTGGAACATTGTTAACTGTAACAACACCTTCTATAACGCATACACTTTGTGGTGCATTAATTCTTTCAACATAGATGCTTTCTTCATTTGAAGAAAGGAAATTTTCTCCTACAACTTGAACACTTATTGTATAAATCTTAATTTCATTAAATTTTTCTTCAAATTCAAAACTATAAACATTTCCATCATTTGAGATTACGCCGTCAGCATACTTCCCATCTATTTGAATTTTAAATGTTGGTGTGTTTGGCGTGTTCTGTTCTTTTGAATTCCACTTAAATTCAATTTTCAATCCATCTAGTGTTTTTACAAGTTTTAAATTACTTACCGAATTTTCTTTTATAACAGAATAAGAATCAGAGAACTCAGAATCTAAATAGGTTATTTCATCGGTGTTAGCTTGCAAGTTTCCAAACTTAGAAACAGCTTTCACTTTGAATGTAAATTCATTTGTTAATTCACTTAAATCTATGGAATTTGTTTCGCTAGTTCTTGTTGTTATACCATTGTCATCTTCAATTTCAATAATATAAGTAGAATTTATAACCTCATCAAAACCAACAATTCCATTTTTGTATGTTAAATTTGTTGGAGTTGCCAGCCTTTTAAATGTAAACACACTCTCTTCGCTTGATAAATAATAATGGCCATCTATGATAGATTCCGAAGAAATAGCATTAAATTTAACTCTTTTTTGCACTTCGCCATCATTCATTGTTAAATTGGTCAAATCTAATTCTGTCAATACAACTCCGTCAACACTAAACGATTGAGCTCCTTCAATTAAAGTTAAACTATACTTGTCATACATTAATTGTTTTGTTAATTGTGTAGGAGAAGCAAGTTTTTGGAGTTGTACAGAGCTTTTTTCACTGTTAAGCAAATTTAATGAAGTTGAAATAACGGAAATTTCATAAGTTTTTGCTTCGCTAAAGCTTGATGTTAAAACAAATTCATTTTGGTCTGTTTGTCCAACCAAGTCTTCATCAACATAAATTAAATATATCAATCCAGACTCTTCTGACTCATTCCAGCTTAAACAAATTGTTTCTTCTGTTATATCAAGTTTTAATCCTGTAACACTATTTGCCTTCTCTACAACAATATCTTCTGAAAAACGAGATGAAACATATCCAACATTTCCAAGAGAAGCCTTACCTAATTTTTCATTATCATTTGCAAAGGACATAATTTTAAATTTAAATGCATTGCTGGTTTCATATACATATTCATTTGTGTCAACTTTACTTTGAAGCGAGCCGTTTATATAAACTCCATATGCATCTGCACCATACACTGAATCCCAAACAATTTTTTTATTTATAAAATCATATTTTATGTTTGAAGGAACGGAAAGCCTATTCACTTTAAATTCCGAATAGTCACTATTGACAAAATATGTTTTTATTCCTTCAACAATACTAAATTGAGCTGATTGATAACAAACTTCAATATTAAACTCATCTTCTTCATTTAATAGGACAGAAGTTTTTTCTCCATTGACAAATACTAAAATTGGATCTGTTGTCAACACTCCTTCAATTCCATTAAGACTATCTCCAATTCCAACAACATTATTTGCCACCTTAATATAGTTAGGTGCTTCAAGTTTTTCAATGTGTATTTCATAAATTGGAGAATATTCAACAAGTGGATTGACGTTTATTGCTTGTGCTGTTGCCCTATAAACGCCAGCGCTAGTTAAAAATTCTTGTATATTTTTTTCAAACCTATCATTTTGAAGTGATGTTTCTGAGAAGATTAAACTTCCTTGTGGATTATAAAATTCAAGTTTATAGGTCGTTCCCTGTATGCTATCTTTTGGTATCAAGGTTAATAAATTATTTTCTTTGTCAAATGTTAGTTCAGGAGATGGCAATTGCTCAATTATGGTGATTTGTGGACTTTGACTATAATCGACACTTGACAACACATTTTCATTATTTCCAAGCGCCTTAACATTTAATGAATACTTGCCAAAACTCAATGTTTGTGGAATTGCAATGCTGGTTGCTGTTGTTTTTTGAACACCACCAACAATTTCATCAGTTCCATAAACATTAAAGAAATACTCATAACCTTCTGCATTTTGTACTGCGTCCCAAGAAACAAGATTATCTTCAACAATTACATTTTGAACATTTTCCAACCTTTCAACTTCTAATGTCATTTCTGATGAAAGATAAATGCTATAATCGTCACCATTATTTATAACTTCAACCTTTATTGTATGGTAACCTGCTTGACTAAATAAATTTTGACCAATAACAAATGTTTCACTTAAATTTTGACCTGCTTCAAAAGTTGCAAGTTCTGTATACTGTCCATCGTTTTGTTTTACATATACTTTATATGTGTTTGCATTCAAAATGGAATCAAATGTAATCACATTGGAATTTTCATTTTCAAAATGGTTTAAAGTTGCAGTACCGAGTTGTGATATATTATATGTTTTGGAGAAGTCTCCATTTATTTCTTCATTTGTTGTTGCCTTAAAGTATGCACAAATTGAGTACATATCTAAATCTTGTTTGTCAAATGTATAAGTTCCATTTTCTAAGTTTTGAACTTCCCCACTGCTGTTTTTTATTACAATAACAGGAGAATAGGTAGATGTGTTTCCAACAGTAAAAGTTTTGTCCGTTTTATTATAGGACAAATTTGCTTGTGGAAGTTTTGTTACTGTCAATTCATTTGATTTGTCGCTTTGCAAGATATCTTGAGAAGAAGAAACGGCTTTTACATAAACCTTATACTGCCCTGCGCTTTTACCTGACACACTATAACTTGTAGAATCAACCAAAATATTATCAACAACTCCTGTTGAAATATTCTCTACAAACACACTATATTCACTTGCCCCAGCAACTTCGTTCCAAGTTATTTCTCCGTTTAGGACTTGAATTGTTATTGCATTTAACTTTGTAAGTTTTAACACATCACTTTTTGCTTCGTACTTTTCTGCAATTACAGAAACAACTTGTAAACTTACAGGTTCTCCACCTGCAACATTTATGTTAAAGCTATAATTGACATTGTCATTTTTAGTTATCTTGTTATCTAAATATACCCCGTTTTTAATTATTTTATATATTGTTCCAGATGAATTTTTATCATCAGTCCAAACCAACGATGATGTGTTTTCATCATAATTTAAATTTGTAACTGCAAATATTGCAGAAAATTCAATTTGTTCACTGAACTCTGATGGAATAAAATTAGAATTTCCAACAGCTCTAACTCTTGCCTTATAGACTCCAGAAGCGTTTATATCATAATAGTTTGTAACAATATTGCTAATAACAATGGTTTCGTCATCTTTAATAAGTTCAATCTCATAACTATCGCAAACATATAGTTTATCATCTACACTTTCAATAACCTCTTGCCAAGATAATCTTCCATTAGAGTACATCAATCCTAAAGGTGTGCTTAGGTTTACAGGATTTCCTTTAACATTAACAGAAATTTGAGAATAACTTCCACTAGCATTTGCATATATAACACAACTACCCACTCCACGTGCAACAAATGTGTTTTGGGGAGTTATGTATACAACATCAATGTTGCTAGATTGGAAATCAACATCTTTAACTTCCACTCCTTCCAGCATTAAAAAAGCAGAGGGTTCAAGTTCTTGTCCCACTGACATTGTTATTTCATTTTCATTAAACTTTACCTTTACATTGCCACACGCCGTCAAAATTAATCCAACAAGCATACAAAATGAAGCAATTAAATAAACCTTAAATTTTTTCATACAAACTCCTAAGCTCTTTTGTATTTTGCAAAAATTAAAAAGCCCATTATTTGTAATTATTGTACACTATTTAAGGTTTTTTTATCAAACAAAATTAGTATTTTTTTACTAAAAAATTACAAATATTCCTATATATTTTAAAAATATAAATAAAAATAATTTTTATTTTTTATTCAACTATTTTTATCTATTTTTTTATTGTAAGGAGCGAAAAACGGATTTCAATTTTAAAAGATGATTTTCTTCCTCATTTAAAATGCCTTCAATCATTCTTTTTATCTCTATTTCTTCAATTTTTGTTAATGTAGTTTTATAGTCTATTATCAATTTTTCTTTCGCTTCAATATTAATCCCCAACATTTGTTTTATACCTTTTACATAGTCAACAACTCTTCCGCCAAGCCATTTACCCTGCGTACTGCAAAAAATCGGGTCTCCACCAAGACTTATTATAGCCTGAGCCAAATATTTTGCGTGAAGAAAGTCTTCTTCTGCAATTTCCGTAAACACTTTTGCTTGAGAACTTCCAAAAGGAGACAATATAAAACTTTGATAACTGAGTTGAAGAAAATTTGCCATTTCTCCATCATTACCAGCATATAGATTTTGCAATAACCCTTGATAATACGAGTTGTGCTTTATTCCATTTATTTTTGAATAAGCGTTGTTTTCACCCACAAAAAATTCTTTCACAAAAATATATATGTTTTAAGGCGCTTTGGTGTTAATTTTTTAAATTTGCTATTGACACAACTTCAAATTAGATTTATACTTTTCTTGAAATAAAAGAGGTTACATATGGATGAAAAATTTGTTAACGCAGTAAAAGAAGCCAGAAGGGAAATACTTAAAAACAGTGTTGTGCAAAAATTGGTTGATGAAGATGGAAAACTTTATTCAATGGTAATTTATGAAGTCCCTGAGCTTTTTAAAGAAGCTGTTGCCAACATTAGTTTAGCTAAAGGAATAAGAATAAAACTTTTTATTTCCAAAACACATAGCATTTATGATTTTATTCCTGAAAAAGAGTATCCTTATGTAAGAATTGTAAATAAGGGACAAACAACAAGGATAAATGCTAACTATGATTTTGGACTATCTAAATAGCACAAACAAAATAAGTTTTATAACACGCTTTTTTGCGTGTTTTTTTCTTGCAATTTATCGCCCATTTGCTATAATTTAATTATGAACGAAATTTTAAAACAAAAATTGGAAAGTTTGCCAACAAATAGTGGTGTTTATGTTATGCGCAACATAGATGGCGAAGTTATTTATGTTGGAAAAGCAAAAAACCTTAAAAACAGAGTAAGTTCATATTTTAGAAAAAATTCTTCCCACGCACAAAAAGTAAAAACAATGGTGGAAAAAATTTATGACCTAGACTACTTTATAACATTAAGCGAGCAAGATGCATTAGCTCTTGAAAGCAACTTAATAAAAAAACATCAGCCCTTTTTTAATATTCTTTTAAAAGATGGAAAAGCTTTTCCATATATAAAAATTAAACTTGATGAAGATTTTCCTAAGTTAGAAATTGTAAGAAGATTAAAAAACGATAAAGCAAAGTACTTCGGGCCATATTTTGGTGGTATTAATGCAGGTGAAATTTTAAAAACCATAAATAATGCCTTCCCAATAAGGACTTGCAATTTAAAGCTGACAGAAAATAAGCCAATAAAAAGGGAATGTTTAAATTATCATTTAGGGCTTTGCAGTGCTCCCTGCACCAATAAAATTTCAAAGCAGGATTATGCAAAGATTATAGATAAAATTACAGAGTTCTTAAACGGAAATGACCATATAATAGAAAATGCCTTAAAAGAAAAAATGCAGATTGAAGCAGATAAAGAAAACTTTGAAAAAGCTTTGGAAATTAGAAATCAACTAAAAATGATTGCAAAGCTAAAAGACCGAGTTATTGCAAATATGCCAAAAGATGTCACTCTTGATGCCTTTGCCTATGAAAGCAACGGATTAAGTGGTGCAATCAGCGTAATTATTGTGCGTGGTGGGAAAATCTTAGGTGTACAAAATTTGAGTGTAATTGATGCCAGCATCGACGAAGGAGAAGCTTTATCAAGTTTTATTGTTCAATATTATAAAAAACAAAAAATAACCAAAACAATATTAATTGGAAATCAAATTGAAAACATCGATGCTTTGACACAATATTTAAGTTCTAGTTTTAAAGTTGAAATCATATATCCCCAAAAAGGTTATAAAAAATCCATCATTGATATGGCAAGAAAAAATGCAAGGGAACATTTAGAAAAGTTTATTACAAAGGACAAACAAAAATTTGATAGAACTTATGGAGCTCTTGAAAAATTGCAACAGGAATTAAATCTTACAAGACTACCTAAACGCATTGAATGTTATGACATTTCAAACACAAGTGGAATACTAAGTGTTGCATCTATGGTTGTGTTTGAAAACGGAGAACCTAAGCGTTCTCACTACAGGAAATTTAAAATAAAAACAGTTGATGGACCAAACGATTTTGCAAGCTTAAAAGAAGCTCTTTCAAGAAGATTAAAAGAATTAGACAAGGGCGAAAACGAAAGTTTTAAAAACCGTCCAGACTTAATTGTGATAGATGGTGGTAAGGGGCAATTATCATCAACATATGAAGTTATAAAGCCATACGGTATTGACACAATAAGTTTAGCAAAACAATTTGAAGAAGTATATTTCCCAAACAACAGCACACCCAAGATGTTAAAGCGTGGAAGTGCTGAATTAAGAATTTTGCAAAACATAAGAGACGAAGCGCATAGGTTTGCAATTACATTTCACAAGAGTTTAAGAAACAAACAAACATTTAAAAGTCCATTAGATGAAATTTACGGTTTGGGTAAAATTAAAAAAGAAAATTTAATAAGAACCTTTAAAACTTATGAAGAAGTTGCCAAAGCAAGTATTGAAGAATTAAATTTAGTAAAAGGAATAGATATAAATTTAGCAAAAAGAATTTATGATTTTTTTCACAAAGATGAAAATAATTAAAAAAATCACATAAAAATGTGATTTTTTTATTTATTTTTTAAAATTTTATTTTTTTAATTAATTAAAAAATTTAATAAAATTATTTTATATTAATTATCAAATTATTTTCGTGTATCAATAAAAATATTTTACACTTACTTTTTCCTGCCTATAAGGCACATAACCTATTTCCATACTTATGTATATAGCCTAAATTTGTGAATAGATGTTTTTTAAAAAATTACATTTATTAACAATAAATTAACAAATCAATTATATTATCAAGACAAAATTATGTTATTATTGTTACTTTTTGCAAAGGTTATTTTTATAAAGCTACTTTTTTAGTATTTTGCTTTGCAACATTTAAACAAACCCCTATTGCACTCATAAACACCATAAGTGATGTACTCCCTGCACTGATAAAAGGAAGTGGAAGTCCTGTCGGTGGAATACTGCCCGTAACAACTGCAATATTTAATATCGCTTGAACTGCAATCACACTTGCTACACCAGCAACAAGTAGCATTGAATATCTCGTTTTAGCATTTTTAGCAACTATAATTAAACAAACAATTAAAACAACAAATATCGCAATCACACCTATTGCACCAAAAAATCCCAGCTCTTCCCCTATTATTGAAAAAATAAAGTCCGATTCGGCAAATGGTAAAAAACTATATTTTTGTCGAGAATTGAAAAGGCCAACACCAAATAAACCACCAGCACCTAATCCATACAACGATTGAATTAGCTGAAACCCTTCTGCCTGAGGAGACGCCCAAGGATTTAAAAAAGCCATCAATCTTTTAACTCTATATGGTTCCATAAAAATTAATGTTGGAACAGCAACAATTCCCGGAATTGCAAGCATTGTAAAATGCTTTGCACTTATTCCCCCTAAAAATAACATTATTACCAAAACAATTGCAATACACATTGTTATGCTCATATTTGGTTCAATTATAACAAGTCCACAGAATATTCCACCAACAAGGAGTGGTGGAAGAAGCGTCTTAAAACTTTTTACTTTTTGATAATTGTCAGACAAATGAACAGCACAAAAAAAGACTAAAACAAATTTTGCTATTTCACTTGGTTGAATACTAAAAAAACCAAGTCCTATCCATCTTCTTGCCCCATAATTTTCTATGCCTAACCCCGGAACAAAAACAAGAACCAATAAAACAACACTTACTATGACGGCAACCCACTTGAATTTTTTTAATTTATTATGGTCGATTATTCTTGCAACAAACATACCAATAATTCCCAGAGCAACACCTATTATTTGCTTGATAAGAAAAAAATATTTGTTGTTAAAATTTTTTTCAGCTGAATAATAACTCGCACTATACACCATAATACAACCAAAAATACACAGCGTTAAAACACAAACAATTATTGTTATCTCTAACCCACTAAGATGTATTTTCTTTTTTTTCATAAGCCCTTCTTTTGTCTTTCAACTAAGTGTTTAAAATATTCACCCCGTTTTTTATAGTTTTCAAATTCGTCAAAACTTGCACACGCAGGAGAAAGCAAAACAACACTATTAGCTCTTGCAATTTCATAAGCTTTATAAAAGGCATTTTTTAAGTTTTCTTCATAGAAAATATGCTCGCCTTTTGCAACAGATAAAATGTTTAAACCACACTCTCCGTAGCAAACAACACCATAAAGTTTATGTTCAAAAATTGGGGAAAAGTCCAAACTTTTATCTCTTCCACCAAGCAAAAGTATTATATCCTTGTCCTTAAAACTTTGAATAGCACACAGAGTACTTGCAATGTTGGTAGATTTGCTATCATCAACAAACATTACATTATCTATAATATCAACAAGTTCAATTCTGTGAGATAATGCATTAAAATTTAAAACGGCATTTCGTATGTACTGATTTTTTATTTTACATAGTTTTGCAACTGTTACACAAGCAAGAACATTTTCTAAGTTTTTTTCACCTAAAAGCTTTATATCACTAACACTTAATACCTTTTTGTTTTTATATACAATGTAATCTTTCTCTACATATGCACCATTACATTTTTTATTCTTAGAAAATAATATGGTATTTTTAAAATTTTTTGATAAATTGTATGCAATTTCATCATCTGCGTTAAAAACCTTATATTTTGCCTGACTGATTAATTTTGCTTTTAATGATATATAGTTGTCCATTGTTTTATGTCTGTCCAAATGGTCTGGTTTTATGTTCGTCAGAACAGAGATATATGTTTTAAACTTATTTGTCGTTTCCATTTGAAAACTACTAACTTCACATACGGCAAAATTTTTTTTATTTAAATTTGGAATTTGACTAGTGATTGGAACTCCAACATTTCCAACCTTGACTGACTTCTTTCCACCTTGTTTTAAAATACTATCAATCAAATTTACACAAGTGGTTTTACCATTTGTTCCTGTAACTCCTATAATTTTACTCTTAATGAATTTTCTTCCCAGCTCAAGCTCGCTAATAAGTTTAATGTTGTTTTTCTTTAATAAATGTAATTTTTCATTATTAATATCAACCCCTGGACTTACAACTGCAAAATCTATATTTTTTAAATTTATTTCACTTAAATTTTTAACAAAAGTTGCATTTGGGCAAATTTCATTTTTATCATCTATCGCATACAAAACATACCCCAAACTTGATAAAAATTTAATGGCAGATTTTCCACTTGAACCTAAACCATACACAATTGCAACTTTTTTTCTCTCCATTATACCCCCAAAACATAACCTGCTATTAAAACAGTCAATGCTGAAATAAATAGTGTTACAATTATATATACGATGACAATTTTATTTTCATTCATACCTTTTTTCTCAAAATGATGATGAAGTGGTGCCATTAAGAAAACTCTTTTTTTTGTCCTTTTATAATGCAACACTTGAATCACATCAGAAAGTGAAGTTATAACATAAGCAAGTCCTAAAATTGGAAGGTACAAAACAAGCCCAGACATAACTGCAAGCGCAGAAATAAAACCACCTAAGGCCAATGAACCTGTATCTCCCATAAAAATTAATGCAGGGTGACCATTTAAAATTAAAAAGACTAAAAGCCCACCCAAAAGACAGCCCGTCACAGCAAGCATATTATATTGTTCTAAAATAAAGTTTGGAGCCAAACCTGTTCCAACACCAAGATGTAGGATTGTTATTGCAATAAATCCTATAAGGTATATAAAACTGACACCACCAGCAAGTCCATCTAAGCCGTCAAGTAAATTCACACTGTTTGTAACTGCAATAAACACAAAAATAACAAAAGGTATATAAAAAGCCCCTAAGTCTATGGTGGAATTTGTAAATGGAACAACAATGCCTGTCCCAACAAAGCTGGAATAATATGCAAAAACAGCAAGCAAAATTGAAAGCCCAAGTTGTCCAATAATTTTTTGATATGCCCTTAACCCCTTATTTTGCTTATATCTAACTTTAATATAGTCGTCTAAAAAACCTAAAATTCCAAAACCAAACATACTAGTCAAACAAATTACTGCAAGTGTGATGTCCTTTTTCATTATAAACATTGCAGATAAAATGGAAGATATAATAAAAATTATACCTCCCATTGTTGGCGTACCCTGTTTACTTTTATGTGCTTCGACATAGTGTAAAATTGTCTGAGAAGCTTTCAGTTTTTTACATAAATTTAAGACTATTGGAGCAATAAGCCCTGCAATTACAAAACTAATAACAAAACCTAAAAGTATATTTGTCATAAAATTTTTTCAATCTCCTCAAAATCATTATATGGAGTTTTTACTCCATTTATATCTTGATACAGTTCTCCACCTTTACCAAGTAAAGCAATAACACCACCATCAGAAACCAAAGAAAGTGCATACTTTATCGCCTCTTTTCTATCTACAATTTTAATATGATTTTGTTTACTTGTTCCCTTTTCAATGTCGTCTAAAATCTTTTCAGGTTTTTCAAATCTTGGATTGTCGCTTGTTATTACAACAAAATTTGAGTATTTTTCTGCAATAGCTCCCATTATTGACCTTTTACCAGAATCTCTGTTTCCACCACACCCAAAAACACAAACAAGTTTTTCAAAATATACATCTTTAATTGTTTTTAAAACCTTTTCCATACCATCTGGTGTATGTGCAAAATCAATAATCACAGTAACTTTATCATTGACCTTTAAAACACTAAACCTACCTAATGGCGCTTTTACCTTTTTTAATCCTTTAACAACATTCTTTTC
The DNA here is from genome assembly GCA_944349805.1 of uncultured Clostridia bacterium. Taxonomy (GTDB): domain Bacteria; phylum Bacillota; class Clostridia; order Christensenellales; family UBA1242; genus Caccopulliclostridium. The sequence goes on along the minus strand of CALVNP010000035.1, from coordinate 13,358 downwards.
ACTAACACCTAAAGAAAAGCAAGCAGAAATTCCTGCTAAAATGTTGTATATGTTAAATTCTCCCACCAATGGACACTCAACATTAAAAACATTGTCAAAAGCATTTACAACAAATTTAGATCTTTCTAAGCTCTTTTCAACATTCATTGCAAACACATCAGAAGGACTATACAATCCATAAGTTATTGTTGGAACATTTATCTTTGCTAAATTTTTTCTCACTCTGTCATCATCAATGTTTACCACTGCCGTTTTTATGTGTTTTGAATTTAAAAAATCAATTTTTGTTTGCTCATAATGTTTCATTGTGTTAAAAAAGTCCAAATGGTCCTGAGTTATGTTTGTTATTATGCCCACATCGTACATTATGTTGGAGACTTTTTCTAAATATATTGCGTGAGCTGAAACTTCCATAACAACATAGTTGACTTTTTCATCAACCATCTTCTTTAATGTTTTAAACAATTCCGTTGGGTCAGGCGTGGTGAGATTTGTTTTGTAATTCCTTCCGTTTATAAATGTTCCTTGCGTTCCAATAACACCAACTTTAAAACCTGCTTCCTTTAAAATGGTCTTTATTATAAATGTTGTGGTAGTCTTCCCATTTGTGCCCGTAATACCAACAAATTTCAACTTTTTTTCTGGATTACCATAAAACCTTGCACAAACTTCTCCTAATGCCATTCTTGAGTTTTTAACCACAATTTGAGGAATATTAACTTTTTGTATTTTTTCAACAACAATAGCGCTTGCCCCCAAACTTGACACTTCTTGTGCAAAATCGTGCCCATCAAAATTTTCTCCCTTAATGCAAAAATATAAACTTCCCCTTTTTACTTCGTTACTTTTAAAGGTTATATTTGTTATTTCTGCGTCCTTAGAACCAATTATATGTGCTTCTTTTCCAAATAAATCTGATATTTTCATAAAACTCCTATATTAATATATGATGGTGTAACAAAAAGGGTCTTTACCACTGTATAGAAGTATTTTAATATGACTAAAATTGTTTTATATGCATAAATTAAAATCAGACAAAAATTTACAAAAAGCTTTTCAAAACGCTTTTTATATGTTAAAATAATTTTTGCTTAAAAGGAATACTATGAACAAAATTGAACTTGAACGCCGTCACGGAACGATTATGAGAAACAGCTTCGACTTAGAATTAATTAACAAGGAAGCAAAGGAAAATTTAAACGAACTAATAAACACATCTGAAAGTTTATATAAATGTCAAATTGATGAAATTGTTAAAGATATATTAAAATTGAAAACAAAAATTGTCTTACTTGCAGGTCCATCATCATCGGGTAAAACAACAACTTCACATTTAATAAGAACTAATTTAGAAAGAAATGGGATTCACAGTTTTGTTGTGTCCTTAGATGACTTTTTTAAAAACAGAGAAGACACACCAAAACTTCCAGATGGGAGTTATGATTTTGAAAGCATTAATGCAATAGACTTAGAATACTTAAATATTTTTGTGGAAGAACTTTTGCAAAAAAAGCAATCAAAAATGCCCGTTTTTGACTTTTTAACAGGTAGAAGAAAAAAAGAGCTTATCGATGTCAAGCTTGAAGAAAATACAGTTGTTATATTTGAAGGAATACACGCGCTAAATCCAACACTTATAAAAGATCACGAAAGTGACATTTATAAAATATATTTATGTGTTAATGCAGACTTTACAATAGGGGAAAACATTATAATTCCAGCAAAAAAATTAAGGCAAATGAGAAGACTTATAAGAGATTATAATTTTAGGGGATATGAACTTTCAAAAACTTTTGAAATATGGAACAATGTACTTCGTGGGGAATCGATTTATATTAAACCATTCAAACCAACTGCTAATTACATTGTAGACTCAACCCATATGTACGAACCATTAATTTACGCAAACTATCTTGCCCCAAAATTAAAGGAAATGGACCTTGAAGAAGCTCAAGACCTTTTTGAAATGCTTAACAAATGCGGAAAATTAAAAAGTGATATAATTCCAACAGATAGTTTACTAAACGAGTTTATAAATAAATGAAAAATGATAAAAACACCAAAATTTTGGTGTTTTTATTTTCTAAATTTTTTATTTTATTATGAGTTTGATATCGAATTTACTGCGTTTAACATCAAATTGTTTACACTCTTATTTGCAAGCTTATATAGTATAATTTTACCTTCTCTCCTGCAAGAAACAATACCTTTATCTTTTAAAAGTTTTAATTGATGACTAAGTGTTGTTTGATTGATTTCCAAAAGTAAAGAAAGGTCGCTTACACACATATCACTCATAGATAGACAAGATATAATCTTGACTCTTGTATAATCTGAAAAATTTGAAAAATAATCGGCTAATTTTTCTGTTACACTTTTTGATGGCATATAGTTTAAAATCTCTTTTCTTGCATTGTCTTTTAATAATAAAAACTTGTCCATTTTACCCCTTTTATTGTTAACATTTTTTAATTTGACTTCATATATACTCACTGTACATATTTGCGCCCACTCAGGTCAACTTTAAAAGGTGCAAATTTTAAGGATAAAATTTGAATTTGATAAAATTTTGTAGAAAGGAGGTATGTTATGAACTTTTCCCAAGATATTTTATTAGTTTTACTTTTGTCCGTATTTGCTCAGGGAAGTGGAACAGAACTTGCAAACAATAGTAATTTTCTTCTTTTGTTATTACTTGCTCTATATGGTCAAAACGGAAGTTCGGGCTGTGGTTGTGGTTGTGGCTGTGGCTGTAACAACAACTGCAGTGGTGGAAGATATTTTTAATGCTTTAAAAATTCCAACTTATTTTTAATTCTGTAAAGCAAATTGTCAACACTTTTATAACTTTTCCCCACTTCAACTGAAATTGTTTGATATGAATTACCTTTCAAATAAAGAGTCAGCACTTTTAACTCCAAAGGTGAAAGTGCGCTTTTTATTTTTTTTATAATTTCTTGATAATTTTCCTTTTGAATAATTTCTGCATCAGGAGACAACTCCTTTGATGGCAAAATTAAAACAGCTTCATCTTCTCCATTTTCCCCTGTTTTGTATCCACCCTGAGAGTCAAGTGAGACATAATTGTTTAACATTCTATTTTTTTGTCTGTTCGCCTGCTTGACAGCAGTTTGAATTTGTCTTTTTATACATAGATAGGCAAAGGTCTTAAAACTAGCTTGCTTTTCGCTGAACTTTTGACACGCCTTATAAAGGCCAATCATTCCTTCTTGAATTAAATCGTCAAGCTCTGCACCCATCAAAAAATAACTGCGTGCAACACTGCTTACCACAGATTTATATCTAGCAAACAGCTCTTCCTCAGCTTCTTCTATACCTAGTTTTATCATTTGAACAAGCTCTTCGTCTGTTCTTTGCATTTAACCTCTTCTTTGTCTTAAAATTTCAAATAAAACAATTCCTGTTGCAACACTTGCGTTTAAAGAATTTATCTTTCCCATCATAGGCATTGAAATAACACCATCGCATTTTTCTTTCGTTAGTTTTGATACACCCTTTCCTTCGCTTCCTATTACAACAGCAATTGGACCATTTAAGTTTGTTTTATAAATATCCATTCCACCTGCTTCAGCACACCAAACCCAAAAACCTTTTTTCTTTAATTTTTCAATTTCATTATTGATGTTTGGAACTCTTGCAATCAAAACATTGCTAACAGCTCCTGTACTTGTTTTTATTACAGTATCATTAACTGCAACAGCTCTGTCCTTAGGAATGATGATACCATCAACGCCAGCACATTCTGCGCTTCTTATAATTGCACCAAAATTATGGGGGTCGTTAATACCGTCTAAAATCAATATAAACGGCAAATCACTTGTTGATTTTTTCATTATTTCATCAACTGATGAATATTTAAAATCTACTGTTTCTGCAACTATGCCTTGGTTTTTGCCAAATTTTTTATCTAAAATATTTTTGGGAAGATATTCTATTTTAAGTTTATTATTTCTTGCTAAACTTGATAATTTTTGAACTTCAAAATCCTTTGCTCCAATTTGAACATAGATTTTGTTGATTGTTAAATTTCCATTAATAGCTTCACGCACGCTATTTTTTGTTGTTAATATCATTTTGCCCTACTTTTTACTAATAGTGTATTCAAGGTGAAATCTTGTGTTTTCCCACCTTTTTTTAAGGAGTATTTTAAATTATTATCATAAACAATATAAAAAATATTCTTTACAAGTTTTGGGACTTCGCCAATTTGCAAAATTATATAGTTTACTGCTAAAAATCTTTTTAATGTTTCATTAATTAAAGTTAAAAGATACATATTAACTGCATAATTTTCTATTGAATAAGAATAAATTATTGCACTGTTATAAGTAAGTGCAGTACACAAGGAAGCTTGTAAGAACACACTTGTAAGTGAAGCATCAAGCTCTAAGCACACCCTACCATAAGGTTGCAAAACATATTTACCTTCAATTTTGTTGTAATCATTTTTCTCTGTCATAAACTTATCTATGATTGCTAATATTTCTTCAAAACTTAAAGAAGAATTTGAAACTCTTTCGTCAATTTCCTTAGCTTTTTCATACAAGTTTTGACTTTTTATTACACCTTGTTTTAAGGCTTGTAAAAATTTTTCCTGTTCAAACTCTTTTATTTTAATCTTATTTTTCAATTTCCTGCTCCATATCAATATTTGGAAAACATTCATCTGGCAAACTTAAAACAACTTTTGATGTTTCTGACAAAAGTTTGTTTATTTCTTCAATAGTACTTTCTTTTTGGTAATATTCTAACATTTTTACTCCTTTCCACAAAAAGTTATCATTTAAGTAAAAATTAACATTTTTGACAATAAATGTCAATCTAATATAGACAAATTTAGAATATAGTCAAGTCTTTCTTGATTTTTTTTCAAATAAAGATAACCAACAAGCGCTTCAAACGATGTTGCTCTTTTGTAATCAACCAATTTTGCATTTTTGGGTGCATCGTGAGTTTTTGCATTTCTCGCTTTTCTAACCACTTCTTTTTCTTCTTCGGTTAAAAAGTTTTCAATTTTTTTTAAAGCTTCACTTTGTGCACTTGCCTTGCAATATGCTGAACAAATTTTGTGCAAATTCCCTGCTGTGAATTTATCTGTTGCAAAGTGATTTCTAATAAACAAAGTATGAACAGCATCTCCCACAAAAGCTAAAACTAAACTATTCATAAATTTTTTACTATCTCCTGCAAGCTGACTTTTTTAGTTTCTCCTGTGAGCATATTTTTAACACCAAAAACTCCTGTTTTAACTTCATCTTCTCCAACAACAATAATATACGGAACACCCAATTTATTTGCCATATTCATTCTAGATTTGAAGCTTTTTGAATACAACACCTGACAAGATATGTTTTTCTCCCTTAAATCAGATGCAAGTTTAAAACAGAAATTTTCTGTTTCACCAAGTGGTATGATTGCAACCTTTGAATATGTCTGTTTATCAAAAGAAAGCTTACCAAGTTCTTTTAATAGAACAAAAAGTCTGGTAAGCCCCATTCCAAATCCAACACCTGGCATAGAAGAATTTGAAAAATATTGCGTCAAATTTTCATATCTTCCACCACCACCGATGCTTATTGATGGAAACTCCTTTAATCTTCCTTCAAAAACCGTTCCCGTGTAATAATCAAGTCCACGAATAATTTTTAAGTCTAATATAACATTTTCAACCTGCATTGCATTTAAAAGATTAAACAACATTTCTAACTCATTTACGCCATCAAGATAAATCTGGTTTTTAATTTGACTATCTTTTAATTCCTCAATTGTTTTCTTTTCAAAAACTTCAAAAATACTATCTGTAAATTCCCCTGCAATGTTTTTAACTTCATCATAACAATTTTGTTTTCCAATCTTTTCAAATTTGTCTAATATACCTAAAATTTCATTTTGCTTGTCTTCCAAATTAAACTCAGACAAGACCCCAATTAAAATTTTTCTATTTGAAACTAAAATTTTAGCATCAACTTCCAGCTCCTTGTATATCTGACTTAAAATTGAAATGACATCTGCGTCAGCTTGAAGGGGTAAATCTCCATCTCCAATGATATCAGCATCACATTGATAGAACTCTCTTAACCTTCCCTTTTGTGGTCTTTCACCTCGAAACACTTTTCCTATTGCATACCTTCTAAAAGGAAATGTCAATGAATTTTTGTACAAACTAACATATTTTGCAAGTGGAACAGTTAAGTCAAATCTCATTGTCATATCTGTATCGCCTTTATTGAATCTAAAAATTTGTTTTTCAGTTTCTCCACCAGCTTTGGCAAGCAATATTTCAGATAGTTCTAAAACAGGTGTATCAACGCAACAAAGACCATTGTTCCTTAAAACTTTTTCAACTTTTTCCTTCATTGTATTAAAAATAATCTGTTCGCTTGGCAGTAATTCTAAAAATCCAGAAAGTGTTCTTGGATTAACCTTTTGCATAAAATTCTCCTTTGTTTCGATATTTTACCCCTTTATCCACAACTTTGTCAACAAAAACAAATGTTCAATTTTTCTTTTGCATTGCATATTATAAAAAGGAAAGATAATGTTTTTGTGGACAAAAATAGCTAAGTTATCCACATTTCCACAAAGTTATCACCTTTTATTTTTATAAATTTGATGAATAATCATACAAAAACAGGTGTTTTTTACAAAAATTTGATAGTTATCCACATTTCCACAATAAATTTTGTAAAAAACTCTTTTAAATATTTGACCTTTTGCAATATGCTTGACTTATAATGCTTGTAATAATATAATTTCTTTTGAAATTTAATGGAGATTATATGAACGAGTACAAATTAAAAAACAGACCGATTTTTCCTAAACGCGCAGTTGTCACATCTGGAATGCCTTACGGGAACAAAAATTTACACTGTGGACACATAAGTACATTTATTCACAGCGATTTTTTTGCTAGATTTTTAAGAGATAGAATTGGAAAGCAAAATGTACTTTATGTTTGTGGAACAGACTGCTATGGCTCTCCCATTCTTGAAGGATATAGAAAGCTTGTAGAAGCAAATAAGTTTTCTGGAAGTATAGTAGATTATGTAAAAAGAAATCACGAAAATCAAAAGCAAGTGCTTGAAAGCTTTGATATTTCCCTAGACTTTTTTGGAGCTTCTGCATTTGGAAAAGCAAAAGAATATCACGAAAAAACAAGCGCCGATGTTTTTAATAAACTTTTGCAAAGTGGAAAGCTTGAAGTTTTGTCAACATTACAATTTTATGATGAAGACAAGCAGACATTTTTAAATGGTAGACAGGTTATGGGCAAATGTCCTTTTGAAAACTGTTCTAGCGAACACGCCTACGCAGATGAATGTGACTTAGGTCATCAATATATGCCAGAAGAACTTATAGACCCTATAAGTTCACTTTCTGGTAAAACTCCCGTTTTAAAAGAAATTGAAAACTATTATTTGGATTTGGGTTCATACACAGACCTTTTAAAAGAATGGATTGAATATTTGGAAACAAAAACTCCAACAAGAAGCTATATCACAAAAGAGATAAAGGAGTTTTTAAAGAAACCTGAAATATATATAAAAAATGAATATAAAGAAAAATTTTTACAAATAAAGGACTTACCTAAGTATGAACTTGTGGAAGAAAAAAACAAGTCTTCCTTTACAATAATTTTTGAAAAACTCACAAATAGAGAAAATGCTTGCGATATTTTATCTCGGGAAGGAATAAGGTATAGAACAGGAAAAACACTCGTTCCTTTCAGACTTACAGGTAATATAGAATGGGGCGTTAAAGTTCCAGAATCTGCAAAGATAAAGGATTTAACATTTTGGGTTTGGCCAGAAAGTTTATGGGCACCAATAAGCTTTACAAAAGCTTGTCTTAATGACAACGGCGAAGAGTGGAAAAAATGGTGGTGCAGTGATGATGGAAAAGTTTTTCAATTTATAGGAGAAGATAATATTTACTTTTATGGACCAGCACAAAGTGGAATTTGGTTTGCTCTTCAAGGCAAAAATCCTAGTGTTAACATAAAAGATGGAAACTTAAAATTTACTCAAATTATTGCAAATAAACACACATTGTTTTTAGGAAGAAAAGCATCATCAAGTTCAGAAACACCACCCCCAATGGCAAACGACCTTTTAAACTACTATACTTCTGACCAAATTAGAGCACATATGCTTGGCGCCAATGTGGGCAACAACAATGTACCTTTCAGTCCAAAACCACTCAACCCAAACGCAAAAGAAGATGAACTCGACCCTGTGTTAAAGGAAGGAAACTTGTTTACCAATGTGTTAAATCGTGCAGTGAGAAGCATTTTTTATGTACTTGGTGAAAACTATAATTGGGAAATTCCAGAAGGTATTGTCAGCAACGATGTTAAGGAAGAAGGAGAAAACTTAATTTTAGACTGTGAAAGACTTGTTTATGATGAAAAATTTCACGTTGTTTTAAATAAACTTGATGGTTATATAAGAAACATAAACAAACTTTTTGTCAAACTGTCAAAAGAATATGAATGGAACACAGAAAAGGCAAATCAAGGAATTGTTGACGCATTATATATGATTAAAGTTGCAACACTTCTTTCTCACCCAATAATGCCCAATGGTACAGAGATGATTGCAGATTACTTAAATGTGGACAAAGAAAAATTCTTTAATTGGGAATATTGTTTTAAAGAGCTTCCATTCTTCTATGATAACGAAAGCAACCATAAAATAAAGGAGCTTTTACCAAGAGTGGATTTCTTCAAAAAACACCCTTCACAACTTGTATAGTAAAGTTTTACAATCTAATTTTAATATAAAAAAACACCAACTAAATGCATTATTGCTTTAAAAAGTTGGTGTTTTTTGTGGTGATTTTTACTACGGTTTGTTGGTTATTATTTTTTACACTTACCTATTTCCCTTAATCACATTTTATGTGTTTTACGGATTTAAATTCGATGGATTTTGATTTTCTATCTTCTTTTCAACATTAGCACTTGATGTCCCCACCGTTTGTGGTGGAATGAATTTCACATCATTTTCAGGCAGGGTCATTCCTTCCCCAAGCTTTTCCGTTCCTTCCACTATTATTCCTTGTTGTGGCAAGTACTTTTCATCTCTAATCAACTTTTCTTCAATAAGCTCTCCATCCTTATAGTACTGCAAATATGCTTTTGAATGGTACCCTTCTTGTGGATATTTGACTCTTAAATATTCTCCTTCGTATGTCACCTTATCTGAATATTGACCTTCCGTATCCTTAATTATTACATCACCAGGGTGCTTTAAAACTTCTATAAATTCTGCCCTTGTTTTTACTTCTATTCCATCTTCAAAAGGTTTTCCATAAATTTCAACTCCCACCTTGTTTTCATCACCATATGTTTTTATATAAATTGGTCTATCCGTATTATTTTTAAACACTAAATCAGAATAACCATCGCTTATCATTGCATCAAAAGCAAGTGGAACATAGCTTGGTGGCAAGGAGTGTGGATTTACTTCAATAATTTCTAAATCTGACAAAATTAATGCGTTATAAAGTGTTGTCGAAGCTTGACATACTCCCCCACCTGTTCCCTCTACATAAATTCCATTTAAAATTACATTTGCCTTTTTGTACCCATTTTCAGCACTTCTTGCCCCTGTTATATTGTTAAAAGAAATTTCTTCATCTGGTTGAATTATCATTCCATTAAAAGAATTAAGCGCCCTTTTTACATTGTGTTTCCTATCAACTTTTGAAGTTTTTATAGATGTTTCAAAAGTTGAACGAAGGGTTATATCTCTTTTTAAATCTTCAAGCAAAACATCTGGCTCGCTTTCTATAACAGGAACATCAACAACAACTTGTTTACTTGTTTGAAATGCAACATCTATATCTTCTTTTAATCTTTCAAGGTCAACCGTCTTTCCTATTTGTTCCTTCGTATAAATAAAAGTTTGTTCGGTTGATGGGTCAAAATTTACACTAGCATTTTGTGGCTCTATGTTTATATCGTCTGCAACAGTCTGTAACTTTTCATCAAGACCACTTAAAACATAGGTGTATGGAATTTGAACATTGTAACCTTTTGTTTTTATTTCCTTAATCTTATTCCTTCTTTCAAATATGTTACCATCTCTACCATAGGAAAAAACTTCCTTAATTGCTGGAAAAACATCATAAGTTGGAGCAAAATCTTCCCCCGTCCAAACCCAAGATTTGTCATTATAGTTTAATGTCAATTTTACTTCGCTTCTTGTATCCACAAGTTGAGTTCCAACAAGATTGCTCACTTCTTCAACAGTCATTCCTGAAACATCAATTCCGTTTACTTTTGTTCCTTTATAAAACTTCTTATTATCAAACAAACTAAGTCCATATGTAAATTGGGTAAATGCAAAAACGGCTAGGACAACTAACCCTAAACTAAGTGTTACTAAAAAAAACTTTTTTCCTTTCTTCATACAAATATTATTTGTTTGAAAAAAAATATTATACACAAAAATTAGATTGACAAAAAATGTCAAAAGAAATAAACTATTTGAGTAAATAAATTGAGTAAATAAAAGGAATTAATATGTTAGACAAGTACAATTTTAAAGAAAGTGAACCAAAATGGGAAAAGTTTTGGCAAGATAACAAAATTTATAGTTTTGATAAAAATTCTAAGAAAGAAATCTTTTCAATAGACACACCACCTCCAACTGTAAGTGGTAAAATTCATATAGGGCACATTTTTTCTTACACACAGGCAGACTTTATTGCAAGATATAAAAGAATGATGGGTTACAATGTCCTTTACCCATTTGGTTTTGACGACAATGGTCTTCCAACTGAACGATTGGTGGAAAAAGAGTTTGGCATTCGCGCACACGAAATGAGTAGAGAAGAATTTCGTGAAAAATGTATGCAAACAGTGGAAAAATACGAACAAGAATTTAAACAACTTTTTATTAGAGATGGTATAAGTTCTGATTGGGACAGAGTTTACAACACAATAAGTCCAAGGGTTCAAAAACTCTCACAAAAAAGCTTTTTAGACCTATACAAAAAGGGCAAAGCTTATTACGGAGAAAAACCTGCGATATGGTGTCCAGAATGTCAAGTATCAATTGCACAAGCAGAGCTTGAAAGCAAGGATATTGCTTCAACATTTAACCACATAAAGTTTTTTATAGAACACTCTGATGAGTACTTAGAAATTGCAACGACAAGACCTGAACTATTGTGTGCCTGCGTATGTGTTTTTGTAAATCCTGAAGATAAAAGATATGCTCCCCTGGTTGGAAAAAATGTAAAAGTTCCACTTTATAATTTTTATGTTCCTGTTTTAACTGATGAAAAAGCTGACATAGACAAGGGAACAGGGGCAGTTATGTGCTGTACTTTTGGTGATGAAACAGACCTTTTATGGCAACAAAAGTACAATCTCCCAATAAAAGAAGCAATCACAGACGGTGGAAGAATGACAGCTCTTGCTGGAAAATATGAAGGTTTAAAAACCAAAAAAGCAAGGGAAGATATTATTGCCGACCTAAAAGAAAACGACCTATTAATCAAACAAGAAGAAATAGTGCACGCTGTTGCAACACACGAAAGATGTGGAACACCAATGGAAATTAAAATCAAAAAACAATGGTTTATAAGTTTGGTTGATGACAAAAAATCTTTTCTTGAAAATGGCGAAAAAATTAATTGGTACCCATCTTTTATGTATGGAAGGTACTCAAATTGGGTTGACAATGTGGACAGAGATTGGTGTGTTTCTCGTCAGAGATATTTTGGAGTTCCAATTCCTGTGTGGTATTGCAAAAAATGTGGAAAAATTATAACTCCTGAAGAAGATGAACTCCCTGTTAATCCACTTGTTTCAACACCAAAAAAAGCTTGTGAATGTGGTTGCACAGAATTTATTCCTGAATCCGATGTGTTTGACACTTGGCAAACATCTTCAATAACACCACAAATTAACGCAATGTGGGGAGAAGATGATGAAATGTATAAAAAGCTTATGCCAATGAGTCTTCGCCCAAATGCTCACGATATTATAAGAACTTGGGATTTCTATACAATTGCAAAATCTCACTATCATTCAAATTGTTTGCCTTGGAAAAATGTTATGATTTCCGGTTTTGTAATGGCAGACAAAAATGAAAAAATTTCTAAGAGCAAGTCCAATTCAAAGATGAGTCCTGAAACACTTATTGATGAAAAGTCTGCTGATGTTACAAGATATTGGACAAGTACAGGTAGCTTAGGAAGAGATATAATTTTCTCCGAAGAAGAATTTAAAAATGGTGCAAAACTTGTAAACAAAATTTGGAATGCGTCTAAATTCGTACTTTCCTTCTTAGAAAATTACGAACCAACTCACACACAACTTCTTCCAATGGACGAATGGATTATTGCAAAATTTAATGATATGCAAAAACACTTTATTGCATATTTTGAGAAATACGAAATAGGGCTTGCTATGTCAGAACTTGAACGATTTTTCTGGAACTTCTGCGATAACTACATTGAAATTACAAAAAATAGACTTTACAAACCTGAAATATATGGAGAAAAGGCAAAACAAAGCGCTCAATTTGCTTGTTTTGTAACATTGAAAGAAATGCTCAAAATGTTTGCTATTTATCTTCCACATATAACAGAAGAAATTTACCAATCCTATTTCAAAAAATTTGATAAAGAAATTTCAATACATCAATGTAAACTTTCTCCAATAGAAATAAAAACACCTCAAAACATTGCCGTTTCGGGTGATGAAGTTTGTGAAATTGTTTCTCAAATTAGAAGATATAAATCAGAAAACAACCTATCTTTAAAAGAAGAAGTTAGCGAGCTTACTGTTCAAGGGTATTCAGATTTTATAAAAAGAGTTGAATATGATATTAAAGCAGTTGGAAATGTAAAAGAAATTATTTACAGAGATGGTGATAAATTTGTTGGGATTAAGGTTGAAAAATAATAAAAACTCCTATTAAATAGGAGATTTTATTATTCTCTACCAGAATTCATTATTATACTTTTACGCATAAATGCTGAAATGATTAACCATATTGTTGCTAAAAGTACTAAAACATAAACTATGATTGAACCTGCATTGTATCCACCAAAAATCCAATCAACAAGATTAAAATTGAAAATTCCAACCAATCCCCAATTTAATCCACCTATTGCTAAAATTATGAAACTGATTATGTTTGCAATTATCATTTTTACCTCCCTACTTAAATGTTATGTATATTAAAAGATTTTATTCAAAAATTTTAATTAATAAATCTTTTGAAATTTTCGTACATAATCTTTTTTAAAGATTTGTCATCATATCCCATATTTTTTAAACAAGAAAGAATGTTTACTATATCACAATAATCTTTTAC
>CALVNP010000034.1 GCA_944349805.1 uncultured Clostridia bacterium | reverse complement strand
TTAAATTTATATGGAGGATAAATAAATATTTTTGTTTCACCAAAACCTGCAATAAGCTCCCCGTCATTGTTGGAACAAGTTTCCAAAACTCTAACAGATGTTGTTCCAACAGCAACAATTTTCCCACCATTTTTTCTTACATCGTTTAAAATTTTTGCATTTTCTTCTGTTAATTTATAATATTCAGAATGCATATCGTGATTTAAGATATTGTCTTCTTTAACAGGTCTGAATGTACCCAAGCCAACGTGTAACAAAACTTCAACTATCTTTATTCCCTTGTTCTGTATTCTTTCTAATAATGCAGGGGTAAAATGCAAATCAGCAGTTGGAGCTGCATTTGAATAATCAACTTTGGCATAAAAAGTTTGATATCTATCTTTATTTTTTAATTTTTCTTTAATATATGGTGGAAGTGGCATCTCACCTATTTCTGACAATATTTCTTCAAAATGGCCAGAATATATAAATTCAATCTTGCATTCACCATAATCAAATTTTTCTTTAATTACACACTTTAATTTTTCAGAAAAAACAACAATATTTCCAACTTTTAACCTTTTAAAAGGTCTAGCTATAACACTCCAAGTTTTTAAATCTATTCTTTTTTGTAACAAAATTTCTATATTCGCAGATGTATCTTCCTTTTTACCAAATAATCTTGCTGGTAAAACCTTTGAATTGTTTATAACCAACGCATCACCAGGATTTAAAAAATCTATTACATCATAAAACTTCTTGTGTGAAATGGTTTTATTATCTCTATTAAAAACTAAAAGTCTGGATTCATCTCTTGGTTCAATTGGTGTTTGAGCAATCAGTTCCTGTGGAAGATTATAATAATATGTACTTTTTTTTGTATAATCAATCATTCTAAATCTCCATTTACCTCATAAACTGCAAGTGCATTAATTTGTGCAGTAGACAAAGGAAGATTTAAGTGATCGTATGCCCCTTTAAGTGCTATTCTTCCCCTTGGAGTTCTTGCAATAAAACCAAGTTGAATTAAAAATGGTTCATAAACATCTTCAATTGTTGTTGCATCTTCACCTGTTGCCGATGATAAAGTATCTAATCCAACAGGTCCACCACCAAATTTATTTATTATGTTTAATAAAATTCTTCTATCTATATTGTCTAATCCAAGTTTATCTATTTCCAAAAGTTCCAATGCTTTATCAGTTAAAGGTTTTGTCACAACTCCGTCACCATAAACTTCAGCATAATCTCTAACTCTTTTTAATATTCTGTTTGCAAGACGAGGCGTACCCCTACTTCTGCGAGCAATTTCTAAACAAGCATCTGAATCAATTTTAATATTTAAAACACTTGCAGAGCGATTGATAATTTCCATTAATTCATTTTCATTATAAAGTTCTAATCTACACAGGACACCAAAACGATCACGAAGGGGTCCTGTCAACATACCAGCTCTTGTTGTTGCACCAATTAATGTAAAGGGTTGAATTTTTAAACGCATATTCTTAGCTGAAGGTCCTTTACCAACAATAAAATCTAGGGCAAAATCTTCCATAGCAGGATATAAAATTTCTTCAACCGACTTATTTAACCTATGAATTTCATCAATAAATAGGACATCATTTCTTTGTAAATTGGTTAAAATAGCAGCTAAATCGGCAGCGTGTTCAATTGCTGGCCCCGATGTTATTTTTATTTGACTCCCCAATTCGTTAGCTATTATATGAGATAGTGTTGTTTTTCCAAGTCCTGGAGGTCCATATAATAGAACGTGGTCAAGAGCTTCTTTTCTTTTTTTTGCAGCTTGAATATAAATGCTTAACTTTTCTTTAATTTTATTTTGACCAACATATTCATTCATAGAAGTTGGACGCAAAGAATTTTCAATTTCTGCATCTGTTAGTGATTTAGAACTAGATATAAACCTATTATTTTCCATATTCACCTACCCATATTTCTCAAAGCATTTGAAATTATGTCCTCCACAGAGCTATTTTCATTTGCATTTTGTTTAACCAATCTCAAAGCTTCATTTTTAGATACACCTAAAGAAATTAATGCTTCGCAAGCATCATCTAAAATACTTTCATCAATAGAAATCGTATTATCATCTATCAATGCACCATTTACTGTTGACAATTTGTCTTTAAGTTCTAGGCAAATTCTTTCTGCCGTCTTTTTACCCAAACCTTTAATTTTAGAAAGCATATTAACATCTTCTTTTATAATAGCAATTATCAAATCAGAAATATTCATACCAGATAAGATAGAAATGGCCATTTTGGGACCAACACCATTTACAGTTATTAGTTTATTAAACAACTCTTTTTCATCAACGGTGGAAAAACCAAAAAGAGAGATTCCATCTTCCTTAACTTGCAAGTATGTATATATTTTACATTCTTCATTAATAAGTGGTAGCGTGTTTATTGTATTTGTAGAACAAAAAATTTCATAACCTATGTTATTACAATTTAAAACAACACTTTGTTCTGACTTTTCTTCAATACTTCCAATTAGAAAAGATATCATAATTTTCTCCTAAATTTGATTTACATTCAAAGCAGAGTTAATTTGACTATGGCAGATTGCTAAGGCAAGGGCATCAGCTGCATCATCTGGCTTTGGTATTTTTTCAAGACCCAATAAAGTTTTTACCATATATTGAATTTGATATTTTTCAGCTCTTCCAATACCTGTTAAAGCTTGTTTTACTTGAAGTGGGGTATATTCAAAAACCTTTCCACATAATTTACCACACAAATAAACAATAATACCTCTAGCTTCTGCAACAGGAATAATTGTCTTCTGGTTTTTAAAATAAAACAATTCTTCAATTGCAATTTCATCAGGTCTAAAAGTATTTATAATTTCTGTTAAGCAATCTGCTATTATATTTAATCTTACAGGCAATGTTTCTTCCTTAGGTGTAGAAATAACACCATAATCAACAACACTAAGATTATAACCATCTGTATCTATTATTCCATAACCCACAATTCCATAACCTGGATCAATACCTAAAATTCTCAACTTTACTTCCTACTTAACATTATGATAAACATTTTGAACATCATCTAAATCTTCCAATGCATCAATCATTTTTTCAAATTTTGCTTGTTTTTCTTCATCAAGTTCTACATACATATCTGGAACAAGTTCAACATCAAACTCATTTACAACAATTCCAAAGCTTTTTAATGAATCAACAACATTGTTGATTTCATCTGGTAATGTTTCAATAACAAAAGTATCATCTTCTTCCACAACATCTTTAGCACCTGCTTCAAGTGCTTTCATTAAGATGTCATCACTATCAACACCATCTTGTTTTTCTAACAGAATTATTCCCTTTCTCTTAAACAAATATGAAACACAACCCGATGCACCCAAACTTCCACCGTGTTTGTCAAAACTATGACGAACATCACCTGCCGTTCTATTTTTATTATCAGTTAAACATTCAACAATAACTGCAGAACCACCAATTCCATATCCTTCATAAGTTGTTTCTTCATAATTTACACCTGCAAGTTCTCCCGTTGCTTTTTTTATTGCTCTTTGAATTGAATCGTTGGGCATATTATTTTGTTTAGCTTTTGCTATAACATCTCTTAATTTTGAATTTGAAACAGGGTCTGCACCACCATTTTTAACTATTACTGCAATTTCTCTACCAATTTTTGTAAAAATTTTACCCCTTTGTGCATCACTTTTACCCTTTCTAGCTTGAATATTGTGCCACTTACTATGTCCTGACATAAATCTAACTCCTTAAATATATTTGATACATTATTATGCTTCCTGCAACAGAAGCATTTAAACTTTCTAAACGATTAGCCATAGGAATTGAAATTGAGCCCTTACATATACTTTTAATTTCATCACTAACTCCATTTCCTTCATTTCCTATAACTATTCCAATATTTTTAATAAATTTTTTATTGTATACATTTTCGCCATTCATATCAGCGTAAAACATATTTTTATCTTTACATATGTTTATAAATTCATTTTTTGAGCATTCATAAACATTAACCTTGAAAATTGCTCCCATTGAGCTTCTTATAACTTTATCACTAATTCTAGCACAATTTATTAAATAAACATCTTTAAAATTAGCTCCTAAAGCTGATCGAATAAGTGTTCCAACATTTCCAGGGTCTTGAACTTCATCTAAAATTAAAAAATTGCCACTGGGAATGTCTATTGTCTTTTTACAAAGTTTTAAAACACCTATAATTCCCTGAGAATTGACTGTTTGAGAAAAGATATTAAACACATTCTCTGAAACAATTATTACTTCTCCTCCATAATCCGTTTTACCTGAATAGCTTTCTTTTACAATTAAGTACTCCAAATTTCTACCAGAGTTTATTGCTTCATATATAAGTTTTGGATTATCTAAAAAAAGATATTCTCTATCTTTTAATAATTTTTTAATATTTTTAATTCTTTCATTTTGAGTTGATGTAATCACAACTAAATTATAATGGTTTAATAGTTTTTTAGCAAGCATAAAGCAATAAAAAACTTATCCTAAGATAAGTTTTTTACTATGCAATTGTTTTTTTAGCTGTTTCTACAAGTTCAGCAAAAGCTTTTTCATCACGAGCTGCAAGTTCTGCTAATACTTTTCTATTTAAATTGATGTTAGATTTTTTCAAACCATACATAAACTTACTATAAGAAATTCCATTCAATTTGCAAGCAGCTGAAATTCTTGTAATCCAAAGACTTCTAAAATTTCTCTTCCTTTGTTTTCTACCAATATAAGCATATTGTCCACTTTTCATAACTTGTTGACGAGCAACTCTATAAAGTTTACTTTTAGCTCCGCGATAGCCCTTTGCTTGTTTTAAAATGGCTCTGCGTTTTTTAAGTGCTGTAACTGATCTTTTAATTCTCATACTCTATCTCCCTTATTAACCTTGAACCATCTTTTTGATGTTCTTTGCTTGTTTTCCTGAAAGGTAAGCGCCCTTTCTTAATTTTCTTTTTCTTGATGGACTTTTTTCTGTTAAAAAGTGCCCACGATCTGTTTTTGCAATTTTAACTTTACCATTTGAATTGATTTTAAAACGCTTCTTAGCTCCACTATGTGATTTTAGTTTTGGCATATTCTTTCTCCTTTAATTCTTTTTTGGGTTTACGATTAAAATAACATTTCTTCCCACAACTTCGGGTTCTTTATCATAAGTTCCATTTGCTTCTAACATAGAATAAAATTTTTTGACAACATCAACAGCAGTAGATTTATAAGATTGTTGTCTGCCTTTCATTCTTAAAACAATTTTAACCTTATTCCCTTCTAGCAAAAAACGATTTCCGTGTTTAGCTTTAACTTCCATATCGTGAGTATCTATGGTCATTGAAAGCTGAATTTCCTTAATCTCTGAAACTTTTTGATTTTTTCTAAGTTCTTTTTCTTTTTTTATGGCATCAAACTTATACTTACCATAATCCATCAATTTGCAAACAGATGGATTTCCTGAATTTAATAGAACTAAATCCAACCCTTTGTTTTCAGCCTGCTGTAATGCTTCTGACAAGCTAACAATTCCTAATTGTTGACCTGTTTCATCAACAAGTCTTACACTCTCAGCTCGAATTTGTTCGTTTATAGGTAATTCCTTAAAAATGTTTTTATCCCCCTTACTATAAAAAAATTGGTGAAAGCATAAAGCCCCACCAAATTTTGATAACAAAATTCTTTTAACCTAATCTAAGCTCTGCTCGACTGGTGAGAAGTGGTCTTCTGCTTTAACGAGTGAAATATTATCACACAATACAACCATTGTCAAGCATTTATAACAAATTTAATTATTTTTTTTGAAATTTTCCGTCTTTTTTATAAACAACAAAATTTGCCTCTTTATTTTCACTTAACTCTTTAACTCTTTTAAGTGCTTCTTCTTTCGTTGCCTTACTGTCTATAATTCTTTTAGCACCGTCTTTTTTTATGTTCCAAACTTTTGTTTCCTTGTTATAAATAACTCTATAAACAGCTTTTTTCTCTGATTGAGATTGTTTATTTTCATCATTTTCAACTGTTTCTTCTGAATCTTTCTTTGCCTTTGTAGAGCTTTTTTTAGCATTTGTTGCCTTAACATCTTCTCTTGCCGATATTCGAGTTCCTTTTGATTTACTCTTTTCTGTCATCTTAGTACTTTCTTTTTGTTTATTTTCGCTATCATTTAAATTTTCTTGTTTTTCTTTTTCATTTAAATCTTCTTGAATTTTGTTTTCTTTTTTCTTGCGTTTGAAAAACCACATAATAAATCTCCTCTACACTGTCATATTAACATATATAATAATAAATTTCAAGGTTAATTCAATTTTTTAGTTGAAATTTCTTCCATTATTCTATCAATAAAATCTCTAAGTTCAACACCACTTGCACTTTCATTTTTTCTAGCTCTAAACGAAATGGTATTTGAATTTACTTCTTCTTCGCCAATAATAATCATATAAGGAATTTTCATTGATGATGCACTTCTAATTTTATAACCAATTTTTTCGTTTCTATCATCTATTTCAGCTCTTATTCCATATTTTTTAAGCTCAGATAAAATTTCATTACACCTATCTATAAATTTTTCACTTATTGGAAGCACTTTAACTTGAATAGGTGCAAGCCAAACAGGAAATGCTCCTGCATATTTTTCAATTAGATAAGCAAGCGTTCTTTCATAACAGCCTATTGATGTCCTATGAATAATGTAAGGATTCTTTTTAACACCATCTTTATCTGTATATTCCATACCAAATTTTTCTGCTAACATTTGGTCTATTTGTATAGTAATTAATGTGTCTTCTTTTCCCCAAACATTTTTAATTTGAATATCTAATTTGGGCCCGTAAAAAGCAGCTTCGCCTACACCAATTTGATAATTAATTCCAAGGTCTTTTAATATTTTTTCCATAGTACTTTGAGCTTCGTTCCATTGCTCTTCCGTTCCAATATATTTTTCTCTGTTATTTGGGTCCCATTGAGAAAAACGATAAGACGCATCTTCATAAAGACCAAGAGTTTTAAGCATATAATTAGCAAGTTCTAAGCAACCTCTAAATTCATCTTCCAATTGTTCGGGTGTACACATTAAATGTCCTTCTGAAATTGTAAACTGCCTTACCCTAATAAGCCCGTGCATTTCCCCACTTGCTTCATTTCTAAAAAGTGTAGAAGTTTCATTATATCTTAAAGGTAGGTCCTTATAGCTTCTTGCTTTATTCAAAAATGCTTGATATTGAAAAGGACAAGTCATTGGACGAAGCGCATAAACTTCCTTATCTTTTTCTGGGTCACCTAAAACAAACATACCATCTCTGTAATGGTCCCAATGCCCTGAAATTTTATACAAATCGCTTTTTGCCATAAAAGGTGTTTTTGTTAACTGCCACCCTCTTTTCTGTTCTTCATCTTCAACAAATCTTTGAAGTAATTGAATAATTCTAGCTCCGTTAGGTAAAAGAATTGGCAATCCTTGACCAATATAGTCAACAGTTGTAAAAATTTCTAATTCTCTACCAAGCTTATTGTGATCTCTCTTTTGTGCTTCCTCTAATTTTAAAATGTATTCACTCAATTGTTTTTTGTCAGGAAAAGCATAAGCATAAATTCTCTGTAACATTTTATTTTTTTCGATTCCCTTCCAATATCCTCCATTGATTCTAGAAATTTTAAATCCCCAATTTTGAAGCTTTGAAGAATTATCCATATGTGGTCCACGACAGAGATCAACAAAATCATTCCCAAGCTTATATACACTTATTTCACTGCCATCTTCTAATTCTGATATTAATTCCAACTTGTATGGTTCATTTTTGAAAATTTTATTTGCTTCATCTCTTGATACAACTTGCCTTTCAAATTTTTCTGAACTATTTATTATTTTTTGCATTTCTTTTTCAATTTTAGGTATATCAGAATCACTAAAATTAACAGGAGAATCAAAATCGTAATAAAATCCATCTTCAATTGCAGGACCTATTGCAAGCTTTACTTCCTGTCCATATAAATTTTTAATAGCTTTTGCAAGTATGTGTGATAAACTATGTCTACCAATCATTATTTGTTCTTTTTCCATAATATCTCCTTTGGGCTTTTTAAAACAAAAAAGCCCCTAAAACTAAATAGTTTTAAGGACGAAAATTACTTTCCGCGGTTCCACCTTAATTGCAATTTCTTGCCACTTTAAATTATTCTTATTCAGTGGTTAAAAGTGGTTTCAAATTTTCCTGAAATTACACGGCTTACAGCCACGACCGTGATTCTCTTAAATTCCACACCGAAAATCCTACTTGTCTTTTACCATTCTCTGACGAAATCAGTTTATCACCATTAAAACATTTTGTCAACAATTTTAACACTTTCTTTTGGTAAAATATTTGTCCTATTTCCAAAAATATTATTAATTAAACATATTTCATCAGTTTCAGTATCTGAATAAACATTAATTTTTCTAGGAGATAAGGCAATAATATTCTCTATTAACCAAATGCCATCTCCACTTTCTCTAAAATTTTCAATAGCTTTAAAATTTTCATCTAAAATAGTATAAACTTTGGAATTTAATATGATGTTTACAGTGTCAAAACCTATTTCTATATTCTCTATTAAAAATTTTAATAATTCATAAAAAGTGTCATCTGTTAATAAATAAGAAGAATTTTCATTTGCAATTTTTGTAAGTTCTAACCATTTATTTTTCAAAACTTTAAGCTTAAAATCAAAAAATGATTCTAAATTTATATTTTTATCAAAAATCAAATTTTTTTCAACCAAATACCTATCCGTTTCTTTGTCAAAATACTCTAATGCCCTTTCAAATGCAACAATACTAATTTTGTTTTTTAAATTTATCTTTAAATTATTTTTTAAAAAAGCAGTTTTAAAAAAGGAACATATTGCTTCCGTTATAAATGATTTAACATAAAAAAATAGTCTAGTTTTTTCTTCTTCCCTACAAGCTATAACAATATGTATAATATCATTTTGTTCAAATGTTGTTATCACACCATCAACCTCGTCGACATTTTTCTTTATACCATTATATAAAAACTTTGCAATATTAGAATGACAACTTTGCAACATTATAGAAAATTCCCACATAACTGACTCCTTAGGTATTTTATGCAAGGAATAAAAAAATACTCTTCAATTTCTAAAATTTGTATAAGATTATTTGACAAATTGAATAATATAATGGTAAAAAAAATACGAGGTTAGTATGAAAAAATTGAGTTTGAAAATTTTAAGTATATTTTTATCTGTAATATGCTTTACAGTAATATTTTCAGGCTGTGAGCAAATTGTTGATCACAAAATTGAAGTAACTTCGTTAGATATATCAACAGGAACTACAACAGGAAGAGGAACATACAAAACGGGCTATGAAGTAACAATACAAGCAACTCCTAAAACAAATGAAAATAACTTTTTAGCTTGGATAAAAGATGGATATATTGTTTCACAAGAAAATCCGTACACATTTACAGCTAGCAAGGAAACTGAAGGAAAATATACTGCAATTTTTAACTCTCCATCATTAAATTTATTAAAACTGCAAGATGTAAGTTTTAGTGTTCCTGTTGGTTTAAATGATAGCTCTGTTTCAGAAAAAATAGTTTCAAAATTTACAGACTTTTCAATTCAAGTTGGCGAATACTCCGATGTTTTAAATAACTTAGCATCTTCAAAAAATATAGACCCCACTCCACCCGTATTATACAACAATAAATTCGACATTTTACCCTATGTGTTTTTTACAAATAAAGAGTATTATTTTACAATTTCAGTTACAATAGAATATACAGACACACTTAGCAACACAACAGAAACAAAAAAATTTCCTACAACAATCAAAGTTAATTTTAATCAGTCGGGAAATTCTCAAAATGGGAATTTAACAGTTTCGCAGCCATCGGAAAACGGAAGCTATGTTGTAACTAGAGAAAATTTAACCTATGACAATAGTTTAATAACAGATACAACAACTCCAGTTTGTGTATTAACATTTTCAAAGCTTAATTTAGAAATGGTAGAAGAATAGCACTCATTTGTTAAAGTCGGTATGAGCTAAAGTTAAAACATAAATTTTGTTTACGCTTGCAGAATTTAAAACACTGCAAGCTTCTTTTATTGTTGCCCCACTTGTGTAAACATCATCTATCAAAAGTATATTTTTACCTTTTACAGATTTATCAACTAACTTAAAAGCTCTTTTTATATTCTCTTTTCTTTCTTTAAAATTTAAATTTGTTTGAGTTGATGTATCTTTAATTCTTGAAAGAGCATTTAAAACAGGAATGTTCAAAGCTTTACCAATTTCAACGCCCAATAGTTCAGACTGATTATAACCTCTTTGTTTAAATCTTTTGAAAAATAATGGAATAGGAACAATAAGATCAGCACGCATATTGTTTTGCAAATAACAATTTATCATATATTTAGATAAAGGTTTAAATAAATACTTGGCATTGTTATATTTAAAATCGTAAATCAACTTTTTAATAATTCCCTCATATAAAAACGGAGCTCTTGCTATTTCATAAGATTTTTTAGAACCACATATAACACATTTACCTACACCATCAATTTTTGCGCCACAAACTTCACAAATATTTTTATTGTTATATGGTAAATTTTTCTCACATTTGTCACAAAATTCCATCCCTTTCAAAATATCTCTATCACAACCAAGACATTTAAAGTTACTTGGAAATACCATTTCAGAAATGTTTTCTAAAAAATTAAAAAGTTTCATAAGATACTTATAGCATAAAAATCATATATTGATAAATAAAAAATAAAATTTTTCAAAAAATTTTGTAATTTTTATTGACATATTAATCACCTATATGATATCATCATAAAGTATTCGGGAGTTTAGCTCAGTTGGTAGAGTACCTGCCTTACAAGCAGAGGGTCATAGGTTCGAGTCCTATAACTCCCACCAGATAAGCCTTATGGCTTATTTTTTTATTTCCCTTTTACCTTCAAATTAACATAATAAAGGATTATGACATAAAATGAAGTGATAAAGGAGAAAAATATGAGCTTTTTAAATAGACGAAGATACAATTGTTGTTCTGGTAATATATTTCCATCTCCCATTATAACCCCAAACTGTGGGGGTACAATAACAGGCCCCACTGGTCCAACAGGACCAACAGGCCCTAGTGGAGGTCCAACAGGTCCTACAGGTCCAACGGGTGCTACAGGCCCTACTGGTCCAACAGGTCCAACAGGCGCAACAGGTTTAATTGGAGCAACAGGTCCTACAGGTTTAACAGGTGCAACAGGTCCAAGTGGTGCAACAGGTCCTACAGGTCCAACAGGACCAACGGGTCCTACAGGTCCTACAGGTCCAAGTGTAGTAACTGTTAATGTTGGAACAACAAGGACAATTGATGCTGGTCAAGATGCCACTGTAACAAATGCAGGTACAGACCAAGCTGTAATATTAGATTTTGCAATTCCAGAAGGAATAACAGGTCCAAGTGGTGCAACAGGTCCAACAGGTCCTACGGGTGCAGAAGGTCCTACAGGTCCAACAGGTCCAACAGGACCAACGGGTCCTACAGGTCCAGAGGGTGCCACAGGTGCAGAAGGTCCTACAGGCCCAACGGGTGCTACAGGTCCAACAGGTCCTACAGGTGCAGATGGTGCTACAGGTGCAGATGGTGCTACTGGTGCAGAGGGTCCAACAGGTCCTACGGGTGCAGAGGGTCCTACAGGTCCAACAGGTCCTACAGGTGATGAAGGAGCAACAGGACGAACGGGTCCTACAGGTCCAGACGGTGCCACAGGTGCAGAGGGTCCCGCCGGTCCAACGGGAGAAGAAGGTCCTACAGGTCCTACAGGTCCAACGGGCCCTACAGGTCCTAGTGGTTCAACCTTAACAACATTGCAAGCAGCAGCGTTTACTACAACAGCAACACCTTCTTTAAGTAATAAATCTGCAATCCCCTACACATTAAATACAATAAGTTCAGGCAATGATATATCAAATGATAATGAAACAGATATAATATTGCGAAAGGGATTATATGAAATAACATATAATACCACAGTTTCAGCCCCTTCCAACAAGCCAATTATATTAATTGCTGAAGCTAATGGTGAAGAAATACCACAAAGCGAAAGTGCAATAATATCACCAATAGAATCAAATAATTATATGTTACAAAAATCATTCATATATCAAACTCAATCTAATTATTCAGTTTTAAAAATTGTAAACAAAAGTGACCAAGACCACACATTTGAAAATGTCAGCTTAATTGTTAAAAAATTAATGTAGTGGAAATAACATTTGAAAAAAGAGAACTAAACATACATTGTTTAGTTCTTTTTTCTTCTAAAATAAATCAGTTTAATAGATATCTAAAATGAAACAAATTTACAAAATATGACAGAACAATCTTCGCTTTCGTTTCACTTCGTGAAATTTATTCGCTCCGATGTTTTCTTCGCTCCCCTAAAACTTTTCACATCGTTTCAAGTTTTTGGGGTCCCCCATCTTTTCGGCAGGGGTCGCTTGTTCTTTCTTTTGAAATAAAAAAACTTGTTATCTCTAACAAGTTTTGGAGCGGGAGACGAGATTCGAACTCGCGACCCCTGCCTTGGCAAGGCAATGCTCTACCACTGAGCCACTCCCGCATAAGTACTGAGTAAGTCTATCATATATTATTTATGATTGCAAGCATTTTTTTGATAATTTATAAAAAAATAAAAATTTTTAAAAATTTTAAAATTTTCTTGCATATATAATAATTGTATGATAT
This sequence comes from uncultured Clostridia bacterium, assembly GCA_944349805.1. Classification (GTDB taxonomy): domain Bacteria; phylum Bacillota; class Clostridia; order Christensenellales; family UBA1242; genus Caccopulliclostridium. Next base: position 25,660 of record CALVNP010000034.1, on the reverse strand, counting down.
AATCTCTCTCGCAGGCTTGAAGTTAGCCTGGCACCATAGCCAAGCGGTAAGGCAGAGGTCTGCAAAACCTTTATTCCCCAGTTCGATTCTGGGTGGTGCCTCCAATTATGCGGGTGTGGCGGAATGGCAGACGCACAGGACTTAAAATCCTGAGAGGGCAACTTCGTGTGGGTTCAAGTCCCACCACCCGCACCAAACGAATTATGCTATAAACCTTTATTCAAACGGTTTATAGCATTTTTTTGTTTGACACAGTTTTTTAGGACTAGTTTATTAAGTAATGTATATTTTACCACTAAAAAATCAAAAAACCGTGTCAAAAACTGTGTCAATTTTTATAGGCAAATATTATATTTTTACAAAAAAAGATAAAGCCTAATAGCTTTATCTCTTTTCCTAAGTGGATTACTTAGAAGAATTGTTTTTCTTAGAGCTTGAGCTTCCACAATTTCTTGTAGAGTTTTTTGAACTCATATCAGCACCAGATTCTGCATTAGAATTTGCTCTTTTAGAATTCTTTTTGTTTTTTCCAAACATTTCTTTTTCACCTCCACTTAAATTCAAGGTTTCCCTTGTACTTTTAGTGTTGGCAAAAATATTAAAAAAATACATAGAATAACAAAAATTTAATTTTACTTCTTTTCTGCTTCATCTAGAAGCTTATAATATTCATCAAAAACTTTTATTGCAGTTGGCTCATCAGTTTCTATAACTAATTCAGCATCTCCATCTTCTGTTTCTTCAATTAAAAAAACAATTGCTTCATCATCCTCAACACCTTCCATATCGTCAATTGGTTTTAAAATTGCATACAACTTTTCTTTAAATGGTATGATTGCAACTTGATCAAATTTTACAGCTTTATCATTTTCGTCAAACAAAGTTATTGGATCATCATTATCTTCGTCCAATAAAATATCTAAAATGTTAACGTCTTTAATTTCTTCCTGTTTATTTTCTTTTTCTTTCATAACTACTCCCTATTTACAATATGTTCTAAGATAATCTTCTAAAATTATGCAAGCAGAAACTTTATCTATTAAATTTTTTCTTTTTTCTCTTCTAACATCAGCATCTAATAAATAATTTTCAGCTTCCACAGAAGATAACCTTTCATCTTGATATACAACCGGAACATTTGTTGCCTTTTCTAGCATATCACCAAAGATTCGTGTTTTAATTGCTCTTTCTCCTTCCGAACCGTCCATATTTAATGGTAGGCCAATTACAACTTTTTCAACTTGTTGATCCGAAATTAGCTTTTTAAAGTATTCAATGTCTGCATTTCTTGAAACACTTTTATAAACCTGATATGGAGATGCAATTGTTTTTAACAAATCTGTTAATGCAATGCCTATTCTTACTTTCCCATAATCTATTCCCATTATGCGACCATATTGCATATTTTTATAATACATAATTATTCAGTGTTTTGTCAAACAAAAAAAAGAAAAAGAAAATCTCTTTCTTTTCCTTATGTATAATTAATCTTTCTTTTCTTTTTTCATATCTTTCATTTCTTTTTCAATCATTTTTTGCTCTTTTTTTACCATTTCCTTTGCAGTATCGTTATTCTTGTATAATAAAGCTCCAACAACAACTCCAACTGCCATACCAAACAAAATTTCTTTCATACTACCTCCACATATATTTTGTGTAGTATAAAAAAAATTATACTATCAGAATGATAGTATAATATTAATTTACAAATCCATTTTTTCTTTTTCTAATCTTTTATAATAATCTTCTATAGCAAGATGTAAAACTTCTTCAGCCAACCCTGCACAATGTATTTTTTCTGCTGGAAGACTACCTAATTCATCTAAAATGTCAGTAGTAGTTATATCTTTTGCTTCATCAACCGACAACCCCTTTATCATATCACACACAACAGAAGAAGAGGCAATTGAAGCAGTACACCCAAAAGTTTTGAATTTTGCATCTTCAATTATACCTTCATCGTTGATTTTCAAATACAATTTGATAATATCTCCACAAGAATTGTCTGTTGCCTTTGCAACACCATTTGCTCCGTGTAGACCACCAGCATTTTTTGAATTTTTAAATATGTTAATTATTTTTTGAGTATACATTTATCATTCCCCCTTTTTGCCTCTTCCAGCCTTAGTAAGAGGAGAGATTGACCTTAATTTTTCCACAACACTAACCAATTTTTCTACAACATAATCTATATCAGATTTTGTAATTGATTTACCAAATGAAAATCTTATTGAACCTTGAGCTAATTCATTTGAAATTCCCATTGCTTTTAACACGTGTGATGGTTCCAAAGAACCAGATGTACAAGCAGAACCTGTTGAAACAGCTATACCTTCAAGGTCAAGCAACATCAAAATGCTTTCCCCCTCTATAAGTTCAAAACTTAAATTAACTATGCTCTGAATTTTTTGTTGTGGATGACCATTTAAATAAATATATGGTATTTTTTCCTGCACTTTTTCTAAGAAATAAGTCCTTATTGCTTTCAGTTTTTGTTGATTTACTGTTAAATCCCTGACAGCAATTTCAATTGCTTTTCCAAAACCTGCAACAGCTGGTACATTGACTGTACCACCTCTTTTACCTCTTTCTTGATTTCCACCACTTATTAAATTTTCTATTCTTATGCCATTTTTTAAATACAACGCGCCGACGCCTTTAGGTCCATAAATTTTGTGTGCACTCATTGTCATTGCATCAATTTCCATATCTTGAACATCCATCTTTAAAGCACCAATTGCCTGCACAGCATCGGTGTGAAAAATTATGCCATTTTCGTGTGCTGTTTTAGCAAATGCCTTAATATTTTGGATTGTTCCCACTTCATTATTGACTGACATAACAGATATTAAAATTGTTTCAGGTTTAATATAATGTAAAAGCTCAGCTAAACTTACTATTCCTGTTTGATCAACAGAAAGATATGTTATTTCAAAGCCTTCTTGTTCCAATTCTTTACAAGATTCTATAATTGAATCGTGCTCTATCGCACTAACAATGATATGATTCCCCTTAGATTTATTAGCTCTTGCCAAACCTTTAATTGCCCAATTGTTTGCTTCTGAACCACTTCCAGTGAAATATATTTCATTAGATTTTTCAGCGTTTATAGCCTTTGCAATTCTATCCCTTGCCCTATCTACAATAGATTGAGCTTCTCTACCAAAACTATGTAAACTGCTTGAATTTCCAAAAACAGCATTAAAACAAGGAAGCATCTCATTTAAGACCTCCCCAGATACATAAGTTGTGGCAGCGTTATCCAAATATACTCTTCTTTCCATCTTAACCTCTGCCTATATTTTATCACTCGATTGACAATATGTCAATACACATATTTTTTATTATTGATTAATCATAGAAAGAATTTGACTTTTTTGACGAAGCCCCGTTGCTCTGTCTATTTCCTCACCATTTTTAAACAAAATCATTGTTGGAACACTCATAATTCCAAATTTTCTAGCAAGATCCATACTTTCATCAATATCAACCTTTACTATTTCTGCATCTGTTTCTTGTGCAACTTGCTCTAAAATTGGCGATAACATCTTACAAGGTCCACACCAAGTTGCAAAAAAGTCAACAAGTATTATTTTTTCATTTTTTAAAACTCTGTTTTCAAAATCTTCTGATTTTATTATTTCCATTTTTAATTCTCCTTTAATAAATCCATAATAACTTCACTTGTTAAAACACAAGCACAAGCTGTTGGGTGCCACATAACACTCCCTAAACCTTCACATTGTAAACTACCCTGTTTAGAATAACAAACTTTGTGTTTTTTTATTCCCTTTTCTTTTAAAAGCTTCCTTATAACTTTTGAAAGTGGATCATTTTCTGTTTTATAAATATCACTAATTTCATATATAGGTGCAACAATTTTTTTTGCCGTTCCCATAGCAGAAATTATTTTTATATTTTTATTTTTGCAATATTCAATTAAGCAAACTTTATCCTTAACATTGTCAATTGCGTCTATAACATAGTTACATTGTTCATCAATTAGCTTATCTACATTATTAGATGAAAGTTTTGAGTTGATAGCATTAACACCAACATCAGGATTTATGTCCTTTAACCTTTCCATTAAAGCTTCAACTTTTAACTTTCCAACTGTCGATTGAAGAGAAATAATTTGTCTGTTAATATTGCTTGGTTCTATGATATCATAGTCAATTATTGATATCTTACCAATGCCCGTTCTTACAAGCATTTCTGCAACAATTCCACCAACACCACCAACACCAACAATAGTTATATTTTTTTCTTTTAGCTTTTTTAAATTTTTTTTACCAATCAACATTTCTGTTCTAGATGTTTCCATAGTTGATCCTATCATAACACATATTTTTTCAAATCATATTTTTTCTTTGTGTCACTAAATGATTTTAAAACATAATCTTTATCAATAACCACTTTTGCCATTGGATGCTTGCCTGTTGCATTAAATGAAATATCTTCAATTAATTGCTCCATAATAGTATGAAGTCTTCTGGCACCTATATTTTCGCTTGTTTCATTTTCTTGTTCTGCAATCTCTGCAATCTCATCTAAAGCCTCATCAGTAAATTCCAAATCTATATTATCAATCTTTAAAAGACTTGAATATTGCAAAATAATAGAATTTTTAGTTACGGTTAAAATTTCCTTAAAATCTTTTCTAGTCAAATTGTTTAAGTCCACTCTAATTGGAAATCTTCCCTGTAATTCTGGTATCATATCTTCTATTTTGGAAACGTGAAAAGCTCCAGCAGCAATAAAAAGAATGAAATCTGTTTTTATGTTTCCATACTTTGTTGCAACAGTAGAGCCTTCAACAATTGGTAAGATATCTCTTTGTACACCCTCTCTAGAAACATCAGGACCTTTCCCACTTTCTTTACCTACAATTTTATCCATTTCATCAATAAAAATAATTCCATCTTCTTCAGCCCTTCTAATTGCTTCTTGATTTAGTGCGTCATCATCAATCTGCTTGTCACATTCATCATTAAAGATTAAATCTCTAGCTATTTTAACCTTCATTTTCTTTCTTTTTTTCTGTGATGGGAAAAGTCCACCTAACATATCTGTTAAATTAATTTCTCCCATTCCCCCAACCATTCCAAAAGCCTTTGGAGATTCTGAGACTTCAACTTCAATGAGATTATCTTCAAGTTTTCCCTGCAAATAATCGTTCTTTATTTTTTCTCTGTGTTCCTCTTCACTTTGATTCTCTGTTTTTTCTATAGACCTATAAAGTGCTTCTAAAATTTTATTTTCAACAAGTGGTTTAACCTTTTCTTCAACTTCGTGATGTTTTTCATCTTTAACCATTCTTACAGAAACCTCGACTAAATCACGAACCATACTTTCAACATCTCTTCCAACATAACCAACTTCTGTGTATTTTGTTGCTTCAATTTTAATAAATGGAGCTTTAACTAATTTAGCCAATCTTCTTGCAATCTCTGTTTTACCAACACCTGTAGGGCCTTTCATAATTATATTTTTTGGTGTGATTTCTTCACGAAGTTCTTTTGGAAGTTTGCTTCTTCTATAACGATTTCTTAATGCTATTGCAACAGCTCTTTTTGCTTCCTTTTGACCTATAATATACTTATCAAGTTCGTTTACTATTTCCTTTGGTGTTAAATCCATTATATCTCCTCCACAGTTATATGATCATTTGTAAAAACACAAATCTGACTTGCAATCAAAAGAGATTTTTTTGCTATTTCTTTTGCTGATAAGTCCGTATTTTCTTTTAAAGCCTTTGCAGACGCAAGTGCATAATTTCCACCAGAACCAATTGCACAAATATCATCTTGTGGTTCAATTACATCGCCATTTCCTGATATTATTAAAATTTTTTCAGAATCAGCAACAATAAGCATTGCTTCCAATTTTCTCAAAACTTTATCACTTCTCCAAGTTTGTGCAAGCTCAACAGCACTTCTCATTAAATTACCAGAAAACTTGTTTAACATATCTTCAAATCTTTCTGATAAACTAAACGCATCAGCAACACTACCAGCAAATCCAACAATAACCTTTCCATTGTAAATTCTTCTAACTTTAACAGCATTATTTTTAAATATAACACTTTGACCAACTGTAACTTGTCCGTCCCCTGCTATTGCAGTTTTACCATCACGCTTAACGGCACAAATGGTCGTACCTCTCATATCCTCCATTCTTACTCTCCTTTTAGGAAAAATTTTAAAACTTTTAAAATTAAAAGTCAATCAATATTCTTCTTATCTTTATTAGTTTCTATCAAAAAACATTTAGTTAGATATTTATCAATTTCTTTCATAGAATTTTCATAAATATATCTTTTTTTCTCTTTTTTATCTTGGAATTGAACATTGCAATCAATAATTCCATAATTTGCATTCATTGGTTGAAAATTAAAAGGTGAAGCAGTGTTTGAAATGTAGTTCAAAATTGCCCCTATACAAGTTGTGGAAGGTAATGGCATTAAATTTCTTTTATTTATGTATCTATACATATTTATAGCACTAATCAAACCACTTCCAATACTTTCAACATATCCTTCCACCCCAGATAATTGACCTGCTATAAAAATGTTTGGATACTCTTTTAATTGACTACAACTGTTAAGACATAATGGTGCATTAATGAAAGAATTTCTATGCATTACCCCATATCGTATAAATTCAGCATTTTTAAGAGCTGGAATCAAACTAAACACTCTTTTCTGTTCTTTAAATGTTAAATTTGTTTGAAAACCCACTAAATTTAACAATGTTCCGTTTTCATTTTCTTTTCTTAACTGTACAACTGCATAAGGTCTTTCGGTTAATCTTTTATCAAAAAGTCCAACAGGTTTTAATGGACCGAATCTCATCACTTCGTAACCCCTTTTTGCCATAACCTCAATTGGCATACACCCTTCAAACACCTTTTCAAAATCTTTTAACTCTACCGTTTCAGCATTGATTAATTCATTGTAAAATTTTGTATATTCATCTTTGCTTAAAGGTAAATTCAAGTAGTCACCTTGTTCCCCACCTTTATCATACCTATTGCCCCAAAAGGCACAATTCATATCAATGCTATCAAATGTTACAATTGGTGCAACAGCATCATAAAAATAACAATTAGAACCCCCAATGTATTTTTTTAGATTGTTCATCAACTTATCATCAGTTAAAGGTCCTGTCGCAATAATAGTAGGTTCAGTCAAATTAATTTCTTCTATCAAACATTCACAAATATTTATGTTTTTATTCTCTTTAATTAACTTAGTAACTTGTTCTGAAAACATATTTCTATCAACGGAAAGAGAATTACCAGCTGGCACACTACACAATTTCGCAACTTTCAAAACTCTTGAACCCAATTTTAACAACTCAACTTTTAAAAGTCCACTTGCTGTTTCAATGTCTTCGCTTTTTAATGAATTTGAACATACAAGTTCGCAAAAGCTATCAAGTTTATGAGCGCTTGTCTTGACTTTTGGTTTCATTTCAAACAAATTTACTTTAATACCCATATTAGCAAGAAATAATGCTGATTCACAACCAGCTAGTCCTGCCCCTATCACATTGACGACATCATTCTTCATAGGCTATTTTTTAAAATCACACTCCGTATTTGAGCATTTATAATGCTCTCCCTTTTTGTATAAAAATTTTCCACATTTTGGACATTTTTCCTGAGTAGGAATATCCCAGCTCATAAATTTACAATCGGGATATCCTGTGCAAGAATAAAAAATCTTTCCCCTTTTACTTTTTCTTGGAACGACATCTCTACCACACTCTGGGCAAATTCCAACAGGTTTTATTTCTGGTTCTAAACTTCTTATATTTCTACAATTAGGGAAATTTGAACAACCTAAAAATTTTCCATACTTACCTTCCCTAATTAGCATTTTTGCCCCACACTTTTCGCAAATTTCATCAGTTTCTATAGCAGGTTTTTTATAACCTATTGAGCGCTTGTCAGCACTTAATAGTAAATTTTTAAATCCATTCCAAAAACTACCAACAACATCTTGCCACTTTTCACCTTTTTCAGCTATATCATCTAACCTATTTTCCATATTTGCAGTAAATTTAACATTTATAACACCTTTAAAATACTTATCTAGATAATCTGAAACAGTTTCTCCCAAATCTGTTGGTTTTAAACTTTTTCCTTCTTTTTCTGTGTATCCTCTTGATGCTAATATAGTAATTGTTGGAGCATAAGTTGCAGGTCTTCCAATCCCTTTTTCTTCCATTGCCTTAACAAGACTTGCCTCCGTATATCTTGCAGGTGGTTTAGTAAATTTTTGCTCTGGTTTTAATTCTTTTAAATCTACAAATTCACCTTCTTCTAGTTTAGGAATTTTACTATTTTCTTCCTTTTCACTGTCTGTATACTCTTTATAAATTATAGTGTAACCTTCAAAATCTACTGTTCTACCAGTTGAATGGAATGTATAATTATTTGCGTCTATGTCAATAGCAACACTATCATAAATTGCTGGCGACATTTGGCTTGCTAAAAATCTTTCATAAATAAGTTTATAAAGTTTGTAATTATCTGGATTTAAGCTAGATTTAACACTCTCTGGTGTTTTTTCTAAGCTAATTGGTCTTATTGCTTCGTGAGCGTCTTGTGCATTCTTTTTGCTAGCATATATATTTGGTTTTAAAGGAATAAAATCCTTTCCAAATTTGTTTTCTACAAAACTTCTAGCAGATGCCATTGCCTCATCTGAAACTCTCGTTGAATCTGTTCTTATATATGTAATTAAAGCTACTTTGCCTTCACCTGCAATTTCTACACCTTCATACAAATTTTGAGCACAAGATGAAGTTTTTTTCAAGCTCATTCCAAGCTTATTTAAAGCATCTTGTTGCATAGTACTTGTTGTAAAAGGTGGAAGAGGATTTGATTTTGTCTTAGATTTTTTTATGTTAACTACTTTATATTTTGCATCTTTTAAATTATTTAAAATTTCATCAATTTCTTCTTTATTTTTGGGTTTTATTTTTTTGTTATTAAAATGAGTCAGAGATGCTTTGAAGGACTGCTTACTTTTAAGAAGTTCAGCAGTTAAAGACCAAAACTCTTCTGGTTTAAAATCTCTTATTTCTTTTTCTCTATCAACAACAAGCTTTAAAGCAATGCTTTGAACTCTGCCTGCACTTAAATTTGGTTTTATAGCTTTACAAATTATTGGAGAAAGTTTGTAACCCACTAATCTATCCAAAATTCTTCTTGCCTGCTGAGCATCTACCATATTTTGATCAATAATGTCTGGGTGTTTTAAAGATTCTTGAACGGCATTTTTTGAAATTTCATTGTATTTTATTCTACATTTTTCATCTGGTTTTATTCCCAAAATATGTGCAATATGCCAAGAAATTGCTTCACCTTCTCTATCTGGGTCGGTCGCCAAATAAACTTTTTCAGCTTTAGAGGCCTTCTTTTTTAGTTCTAATATTATATCTTTTTTATCTGGCATATCCTGATAACTTGGTTCAAAATTATTGTTAATATCAACAGCCAATCCATTTGCTGGTAAATCTCTGATATGTCCCTTAGTTGCTAAAACCTCATAATCAGAACCAAGATATTTTTTTAATGTTTCTCTTTTTCCTGGTCCTTCAATAACTACTAATTTCAAAATAATCTCCTTACTGTCCTGAAAACATATACTCATTTCCGGGCAACTTTTTAATTAAACCATTTATTTGTAAAGTTGTCAAACAACTATTTAAATTTTTTATTTCCATTCCAGATTTTATAAGTAAGTCGTTTAAAGACATAGATTCTTGTTTTAACAAATTTACCACAATTTGCTCATCAAACGTTAGCTGTTTTACAGATTTTTTGTTTTTTATTGGTGAAATAGAGTAATAATCAAGGATATCATTATAACTCATAACCAAAGCAGATTGTAAAGATTTTAAAAGTCTGTTTGTTCCAATACTTTTTTGACTTGTAACATTACCAGGAACAGCGAAAACATCTCTACCACATTCTAATGCATATTCTTTTGTGTGTAATGCTCCACTTTTTTCACCAGCTTCTGTAATTAAAATACCTTCACAAAGACCAGCAATAATTCTGTTTCTCACAGGAAAATTATATGCAGACGGTCTTACACTTGGTCTATATTCCGAAACGATTAATCCGTTGTTTTCTATGTTCTTAGCCAAGTTTTGATTCATTGCTGGATATATATGGTTAAATCCTCCACCTAAAACAGCTATTGTTTTGCCACCATTTTCTAAGGTAGTTTCGTGAGCAATTTTATCAACCCCCATTGCAAGTCCACTAACAATTGTAAAACCATTTTCAGATAGACCTTTTGTAAAAGTTGAAGTTACAGTTCTACCGTACGATGTAGGTACACGACTTCCAACAACAGCGAAACACTTAGTTTTTAAAAGAGATACATCTCCTTTACAAAACAAAATATGTGGTGGTTGATATAAATCTAATAACTTTTGGGGATAATCTTCACTAAAACAAGTAACACATTTAATATTTCCCTCATCAAGTGAACGTATATATGAATTAAGTAAATTTATATCAAAACTGTCTTTCATTTTAGAAAAATTTTCTTCGCCAACAATATCTTTTATAGGGTCCTTTATTTCTATAAGCATTTGTTCTGGCAAGGTATATAAAGATAAAATATCTTCTATTTTCTTTGCATTTAAAAAATCAAAAAGTGATAACCATATTAATGCTTTTTCCTTATCAGTATACATATATTCTCCTATACCCAATATTTTCTATCTAATGACCTGTATTGTATTGCCTCAGCTATATGTTGTGGTAGTATGCATAACTCACCATCTAAATCTGCTATTGTTCTTGCAACTTTTAAAATTCTATCGTAAGCTCTTGCACTCAATTTTAAATTATTAAAAGCTGTTTCTAAAAGTTCTTCAGAATCCTTGCTTAAAGCACAAAACTTTTTTGTTTGTGCGTGATTCATCTGTGCATTTGAATATATGTTTGATGAAAAAAATCTTTTTAATTGAATGTCTCTTGCTTTATTTACTCTTTCTTTTATAACAGATGAACTTTCTTCCACCGTCTTATCATTTAAGTCAGAAAAGCTTACACTGTCCACTTCAATGTGTAAGTCTATTCTATCCATTAATGGACCAGACAACTTACTTAAATACTTGTGAATTTGTGCTGGCGTACATCTACATTCCCCATTTTTTGAGCCATAAAAACCACAGGGACAAGGATTCATACTTGCAATTAAAGTGAAATTTGCAGGATATGTAACTGTCATATTAGCTCTAGAAACTGTAATTTTACCATCTTCAAGTGGCTGACGTAGAGTTTCCAATGTCTGCCTTGAATACTCAGGCATTTCGTCTAAAAACAAAACTCCGTTGTGTGCTAAGCTAATTTCACCAGGTTTTGCATTTTGCCCACCACCCGTTATACTTATTTGTGATGCTGTATGGTGTGGGGTTCGAAATGGCCTTTTAGTAATAATTCCTTTATTATAATCAAGTTGACCGACAACACTATGTATTTTTGTTATCTCTAAAGATTCTTCAAATGACAAATCTGGAAGTATTGTAGGAAAACATTTTGCAAGCATTGTTTTTCCACTTCCTGGTGGACCAATCATTAAAACATTATGCCCACCAGCTGCAGCAATTTCCAATGCTCTTTTAGCACTTGCCTGTCCTTTAACATTTGCAAAATCCTCACTAATATTATTATCAGATTTTAAAGCATCTTGAAAATTTGAGCATTCAATTGTACTAATATTAAATTCACCATTCAGAAAAGAAATAACCTGTTTTAAATTTTTTACAGCATAAATTTCTATATCTGAAATAAAACCAGCTTCCTTTAAATTTTTTTCTGGTATTATAAATTTTTTGTAGCCATTGCTTTTTGCAGAAATTAATATGGGTAAAACTCCATTTACCCCACGCACTGTTCCATCTAAGCTGAGTTCACCAATAAAAATATAATTTTCATTTATTTTTACTTGACCACTTGCAGACAAAATTGCAACTGCTATTGATAAATCAAAAAGAGTTCCTTCTTTTTTTCTATCTGCTGGAGCTAAATTAATTGTAATTTTATTTGTTGGATACTCAAAGCCAGAATTTTTTATGCCAGACTTAACTCTTTCCTTTGCTTCCTTGATTGCAGTATCACCTAGCCCAACAATATCAAATGCAGGCAAACCATTAGAAATGTCTGCCTCAACTAAAACGGGAAAACCATCAATTCCATATAAACCATAAGATAAAGTTTTTGAAAGCATATTTATAACCTTTTAAGTGATATTAACATAAAAAAACAACATAAAGCAAACAAATATACTTTATATTGTTTAAAATAAAAAAACAATGGGGCTTCCATTGCTTATTTATTTTCATCTGATTTAATTTTAGCAGCTTTCCCTGTGAGCTCTCTAACATAGTACAATTTAGCTCTACGAGGATTACCCTTTCTAATTACATCAACGTGGTCGATAAGTGGTGAATGTACAGGGAATGTTCTTTCAACGCCAACACCATAAGATATTCTTCTTACAGTAAATGTTTCACGAACGCTACCGTTCTTTTTTGCAATTACGACGCCTTCGTAACCCTGAATTCTTTCCTTGTCGCCTTCTTTGATTTTATAAAAAACTTTAACTGTATCACCAACATTAATTTGTGGTGCATTTTCTTTTAAGTTTTCTTTTTCAATGATGTCAACAATATTCATACGACTTTTCCTCCTATTAATACAAGGTGTTCTTGTCAAAAAAAATAACAGCGGACCACCCGAAGTCCATAATAAGATAACATATTATTATAAAATAAGCAAGTACTTTTTTATATTTTTAAAAACAATTTTTTATATGAATAATTTCATTTTGTGGAATAAATTCAATAACATCAAACCTTACTTTATTATTGTTTTTCTTATTCACCAGTAAATAAAATTCTGCAACTTTTCTGATTTTTAATTGCTTATGGTAATTTACAGCCTCTCTTGGTAAACCAAACTTAGCTGATGTTCTCGCCTTAACTTCAATAAAAACAATTTCACCGTCTTTTTCTGCTATTAAGTCAATTTCACCAAATTTGTTTTTATAATTTCTTTCCAATATTTTATATTCATTATTTCTCAAATAACTTTCAGCTGTTGCTTCACCAATATTACCTAATGTTTTAGCTTTTATCATAATGTTATGTTCCCCAATTTGCCTTTTCTAAAATCATCTATTAAAGCGACAGAAGCCCTATCATAATCGATGTCCCCACCTTTCAAAAGAAGCTTCCTTGACATAGCAATTTTTTCCAAAACCTCATATGGCAAACCCTCTTCATCAATATTATACCTTTTAGCAATTGCTTGTGGATATTGCTTTCTTATATCGGAAATAAAATCACAAGCTAGTTCATTTTTGTCTAAAATCTCATCTCTAATGCTTCCTATGTAGGCAAGTTTTTTAGCAACAGATTGATTTTCCAAATTGGGATATAATGTCCCAGGAGTATCTAAAATTTGAAAATTCTGTCCAACAGTAACCCATTGTTTTCCTCTGGTTACACCAGCTTTATTTCCTGTTAATGCCTTAGCTTTTCCACACAAATTATTAACTAGTGTGCTTTTACCAGAATTTGGAATACCAACAACCATTGCTCTTAAAAAGAAATTAATACCTTTTGAATTATTTTTATCAATCTTTTCTTTACATAATTTTTTTATTTCATTAAAGACAATATTTATTGCTCCCGATGATGTTGCATTAAGTTTAATAACAGAAGAATTTGAATATTTTTCTTTTAAAACATTACCCTTTATTAAATTTTCAATTTTTACACTATCAGCAAGATCAACTTTGTTTAAAACAAACAAAATTGGTTTTTTATCGGCAATTTTATCCAGCTCAGGATTTAAAGAAGCTAATGGAGCGCGTGCATCTAGAACATAGATGATAACATCTACATTTTTTACTTCAACCTTTAATTCTCTTAATGCCTTGGTCATATGACCAGGAAACCAATTAATTTTCAAATTTATCTCCCAACTTTAAATCTGGACGTCTTATTTTTGTTATTTCCTTTGCCATTTCAGTTCTATACTTTTTTATTTCAGCGTGATTCCCAGATAATAAGACATTTGGAACTTTTAGTCCCATAAATTCTGCTGGTCTTGTGTACTGCGGATATTCTAAAAGACCCGACGAAAAACTTTCTTCTTGTAGTGATTCTAAATTCCCTAATACACCTTCAACATATCTAGAAATTGAATCAATCATTGCCATCGCAGGAATTTCTCCACCTGTTAGTACAAAATCACCAATTGACATTTCTTCATCAATGCAAAGTTCTATAACTCTCTCATCTATACCTTCATAATGTCCACAAACAAAAATTATATGTTCAAGTTTAGAATATTCCTTACAAATTTTCTGATTAAATGTTTTCCCCCTTGGAGAAGTTAATACAACATAACTATTATCCCTTTTTAAAGACATAATAGCATCATAAAGTGGTTGTGGTGTCATAACCATTCCAGCCCCACCACCAAAAGGTTCATCATCACATTTTTTATGCTTGTCTTTGGAAAAATCCCTTATGTTGTGTATATTAATCTCGATTATTCCTTTCTGCCTTGCTCTTCCAATAATACTTTGAGATAGTGGAGCAAACATCTCAGGAAATAATGTTAAAACATCAATTTTCATTTAATCCTCAATTTTTTGTGACAAAAATATGTTCTTATTAACTATAAGCTTTTTATCATTTTTTTTAAATTCAACAACAAGCCCATTCACATTTGCAACTGAACAACTCCCACCATTTTTTAATAAGATATTAAAAATATCTGCTGAGCCATATTGTTCAACATTTTTTATAATACCTAATTCATTAGAGTCTTCATCATAAATTGTTGAATCAATATAATCTGAAATTAAAATATCGTTTGAAAAAATTGATTTGTCTACACAAATCAATAAATTCCTATAATTTTCAGCATCATTTCTATTTGTTATATCTTTTAAAGTTATATAAACATAACCAAAACGATAAACGGAGCTTAAAACCGTAAACGATTTTTCAGATATAAAAACTTCTTTTAAATTAGAAAAAATTTCCATATCTGACATAGGTTTACATTTAAGCTCCCCTTTAATGCCTTGTGGTTTTAAAATTTTAGCTATAACAATCTTTTCCAAAATATTATCCTATTTTTACAATATATTTTTTATGAGATTTTATACTTAAACTTTTAACAATCGTTCTTATACTGCTTATTATTTTACCATTTTTGCCAATAACTTTTCCGATGTCATCTTCATTTGTTTTGACATTTATAATTACAGCATCTTTATCAACCTTTGAAGAAACTTCAACATCTTCAGGGTGGTCAACTAGATTTTTAACAATGTATTCTACAAGCTTTTCCAATTAGTTCTCCTTTTTAATAACGCCACTTTTAACAAGTAAATCTTTTACAGTATCTGTTGGAATAGCACCATTATTTAACCATTTTGTTGCTTTTTCATTATCAATTTTAATTTCTGCTGGATTTGTTAATGGATTGTATGTTCCAACAATATCAACAAATTTTCCATCTCTTGGTGACCTTGAATCTGCAACAACAACTCTGTAAAAAGGTGACTTTTTATCTCCAAGTCTTGTTAATCTAATTTTTACTGCCATTTTATCCTCCTTAAAATATTTTTTATATATTAACCTAATTTCTTAGGAATATATCAACCAAGCAATCCCCTTATTCCCTTTTTGTTTTTCATCATTTTCATCATTTCTTTTGTTTGTTCAAACTGACGGAGAAGAGTATTTACATCTTGAATTGTCGTTCCACTTCCTTCTGCAATTCTCTTTCGTTGACTAGACTTAATTAACTCTGGATTTCTTCTTTCTTTCGGTGTCATACTCTGAATTATTGCTTTATTGCGTTTAATCTGATTTTCATCAATATCAACATTTTTAAGTTTAGAGCTTAGTCCTGGTATCATTGAAATTACATCTTTAAGATTTCCCATTTTTTTCATATTTTCAATCTGAGCTAAGTAATCTTCAAAAGTAAATGAGTTTTCCTTAAATGCCTTCTCTAATTTTTTCGCCTCTTCTTCACTTACAGCTTCTTGGGCTTTTTCAATTAATGTTAGGACATCACCCATACCTAAAATTCTATTGGCAATTCTATCTGGGTAAAAAGGTTCTAAATCTCCAATCTTTTCACCAATTCCACTAAACTTAATTGGTTTGTTTGTAATTGCCTTAATTGATAATGCCGCACCACCTCTTGTATCACCATCTAATTTTGTTAAAATCACACCTGTAATATCTAATCTTTCATTGAAAGTTTGTGCAACCGTTACAGCATCTTGTCCCGTCATTGAGTCAACGACAAGCAAAATTTCCGTTGGGTTTAATTCTTTTTTAATGTCTGCAAGTTCTTTCATCAATTCTTCATTGATATGCAACCTACCTGCTGTATCTATAATAACCGTATCTAAATTTTGCTTCAATGCGTGGTCAACAGCTTGCTTTGCAGTTTTGACAGGATTTTGCATACCCTTTTCAAAAACTTCGCATCCAGCTTGTTTTCCAACAACTTTTAATTGATCTATTGCAGCTGGTCTGTAAATATCGCAAGCAACAAGCAATGGTTTTTTGCCACTTTTTTTCAAATAATAGCCAAGTTTAGCACACATCGTTGTTTTACCAGCGCCTTGCAACCCACACATCATAATTATTGTTGGTGGTTTAGAACTTACTGCAAGCTTAGAATTTGTACTTCCCATTAACGCAGTTAGTTCTTCATTTACTATCTTTATTACTTGTTGAGCAGGAGTTAAACTTTTTAAAACTTCTTCACCAACAGCTTTTTCAGAAACATTTTTAATAAAGTTTTTTACAACAACATAATTAACATCAGCTTCTAAAAGAGCAATTCTTACTTCTCTCATTGCTTCTTTTATTTCAAGTTCAGTAAGTTTTCCTCTTTTTGTTATCTTGCTAAAAATATGAGATAATCTTTCGCTTAACCCTGAAAAAAGTGCCATTAAACCTCCTCTTTTAACTTATCAAGAGCCTTTCCTACTTCTCCAATTTCTAAAAGTTTTATAGTGCCAGAAATTTTATTATTAAAATCATTTCTAATTTTTACTGCTCTTACTTTTTTCTCGTATTCTTCAAGTTTTTTTATACACTTATTTAAAACAATAAATACTGCTTGCCTGCTTACATTTCTATTTTCTGCAATTTCACTAAAAGACAAATTAAACTTTAAAAAGTCAGATAGAATATCCTTTTGATAAGGAGTTAAAAGTTCTCCATAAGCATCAAAAAGTTCATTTAATTTTACAACTTCTTCTAAGTTCAATTTAATTCTCCCGTTAAACAAAATTGTTTAACAACAATGTTATAGCACAACGATATAAATTTGTAAAGTATTTTTTAAAAATTTGTTTGTTTATATTTGAATATAACTAAAAATATTATTATTAAAATAAGAATGAACCATACAAAATGTAAAAAAACAAAAAAGTGCAGTATATTATAAATAAAAAAATCACCACTAGTGGTGATTTTAAATTAATTTTAAAATAATTTGATTTTCAATTCCAAAATTTTTGTATGTTATATATAATCTTTGTGTGTTCGTTTTTATAAGATTTAATGAAAGCATCTTTAAAGCATTTTTATTTTCTAAAATCCTGTATCCGAGTTGATTTAATGAAGTTAATTTTACACCCTTTGTCATTCTTAGTCCAAGCATTAATAGTTCTTCAATTTTTTCTTTATCTGTCAATTTTTCATAAGTTTTATTATTAAAATTTTCTATATATTCTAAAATATTATTAGAATTGAAGTATCTTACGCCGTCAATATAAGAGTGTGCAGAAACACCAAATCCATAATATTCTCCACACTCCCAATAGTTAATATTATGTTTACATTCACAGCCTTTTAAGCAAAAATTAGAAATTTCATACCTTTTAAAACCATATTTTCTTAATGTTTTCAAATACTCGTTATATTGCTCTATACTTTCATCTTCACTTAAAAGTTTAACGGTTCCATTTTTTACTTTTTCAAATAAAGCAGTGTCCTTTTCAAGAATGAGCATATATGCAGATATATGTGTTACTCCTAATTTTTTTAAAAATAACACATCACCATCAATGGTTTTATTTTTTGTAATCCCAATTAATAGGTCAACATTAATATTATTAAAACCAACATCTTTTGCCATCTTTATTGCTTGTATTGCCCGACTTTTATTATGTCTTCTCCCAATGAGCTTTAACACACCATCATCTAAACTTTGAATGCCTATGCTTATCCTATTTATACCAGCCTTTTTGTAAGCTTTTAATTTTTGATAGTTCAAAGAATTTGGATTGCATTCAATTGTGATTTCTGCATTTTTGCTTATATTAAAATTGCTTCTTATTTTTTCAAGCAAATTTACTATTAACCTACTATTCAAAACTGATGGCGTGCCACCACCAATAAAAATTGAATAAATTGTCCTTTTATCTTTTATTGTTTCAATTTCATTAAAGAGAGTTTGAATATATTTTTCCTTGATTTTATCTGAATAATTTCCTGAAACAAAATTACAATAAAAGCATTTGCTTTCACAAAACGGAATATGCACATAAATGCCTGTTTTAGTTATCATAATCAATTTTTAAAATGCTCATAAAAGCTTCACTTGGAAGTTCAACACTTCCAATTTGTCGCATTCTCTTTTTTCCTTCCTTTTGTTTTTCTAAAAGTTTTCTCTTTCTTGTTATATCACCACCATAGCACTTCGCAAGCACATCTTTTCTTAATGCACTAATTGTTTCCCTTGCTATAATCTTATTACCAATTGACGCTTGAATAGGAATGGTAAACATTTGTCTTGGTATTACATTTTTTAACTTTTCTACAATTGACCTACCCTTTTGATAAGCAAAATCTCTATGCACAATTAAGCTTAAAGCATCACAAATTTCACCATTTAAAAGTATATCTAATTTAATTAAATCACTTGGTTCATATCCAGCAATTTCATAATCCAAACTAGCATACCCTCTTGTTCTGGATTTAAGTGCATCAAAGAAGTCGTATATCATTTCATTTAATGGCATTTTATAATCCATTTTTACTCTCATTTTATCTAAGTATTGCATATCAATAAATTCACCACGCTTTTCCTTGCATAGTTCCATTATTGAACCAACATATTCTGGTGGTGTGTAAATATGCAGTTTACAAATTGGTTCTTCAAACCTTTCTATTTCTTCAGGTTTTGGAAGATTTGCAGGATTTGTTACTTCTACCATATCTCCATTTGTTTTATAGACATTATAATTTACGCCAGGTGCTGTTGTTATGATTTCCAAGTTGAATTCTCTTTCTAACCTTTCAGTTATAATCTCCATATGCAAGAGCCCTAAAAAACCACACCTAAAACCATAACCCAAAGCCTTAGACACTTCTGGTGAGAAAACTAATGAAGCATCATTTAACTTTAATTTTTCTAAGGCATCTTTTAAATCATTGAATTTTGAACCATCTGCTAAAAATATTCCACAAAAGACAACAGGTTGAACAGACTTATAACCCGGCAATGGTTCTTTTGCCCCATTTTCAGCAAGAGTGATAGTATCTCCAACTTTTGTATCAGCAACATTTTTTATGCTTCCAGCAATATATCCAACATCACCTGCTTGCAAAACTTCAACGGGTTTCATTGATGGTGTAAAAACTCCAACTTCCGTAACTTCATATGTTTTCCCCGTTTCCATCATCTTTATTTTTGTTCCAACCTTAACTTCGCCGTCAAAAATTCTTACTAAACTAATAGCTCCTTTAAAGTTATCATAAAAACTATCAAAAATTAATGCTTTTAAAGGTTTTTGTTCACTGCCTTTAGGATGTGGAATTTTTTCAATAATTTGCATTAGCACTTGATCTATATTTATTCCTTCCTTTGCAGAAATAAGTGGAGCATCATCAGCTGGGAGTCCAATAACATCTTCAATTTCCTTTTTCACTTCTTCTGGTCGAGCACTTGGTAAATCAATTTTATTTATAACAGGTAAAATTTCTAAGTTGTTATCAAGAGCTAAATATGTGTTTGCTAATGTCTGAGCTTCAACCCCCTGACTTGCATCGACAATTAATAAAGCCCCTTCACAAGCAACTAATGACCTAGAAACTTCGTAAGTGAAATCAACGTGTCCAGGAGTATCAATTAAATTTAAAATATACTCTTCACCTTTATAATTGTAAAACATTCTAGTTGGTGTTAGTTTTATTGTTATTCCCCTTTCTTTTTCAATGTCCATACTATCTAACAGTTGGTCACTCATTTCCCTTTTAGAAACAGTACCTGTTTTTTCAATAAGTCTATCAGCAAGTGTACTTTTGCCGTGATCAATATGTGCTATTATACAAAAATTTCTTATTCTTTCTTGTCTATCCATAGAACTAATTATACATAAATTAAACATTAAAGTATATTATTTTTTTTAATGTTGCATAAAATATTTTAAAAGATTGTCAAAAAATGTTTTATTATAAATAAAATTTATGATATGATAATCTTTATTAAAAGGAAAATATATGGATTTGTTTAAAACCTGGATAGTTGAAGATTATATTGCCCATAGAGGACTTCACGATGATAAGGTTCCTGAAAATTCTTTACTCGCTTTTGAAAATGCGATCAAGCAAGGTTATCCAATAGAAACAGATGTTCATCAAATTTCAGATGGAACTTTGATTATTTTTCACGACAACTCTCTTCAAAGAATGACAGGTCAAGATGGTTATGTTAAAAATTTGAAAAAAGAAGATTTAGAAAAAATAAAGCTTTCAGGAACAGATCAAAAAATACCAACTCTTGATGAATTTTTAAAATTTGTTGATGGAAGAACTCCTATACTTTTGGAAATAAAAAATACAAACAAAGTTGGAGAGCTGGAAAGTGCCTTATATTCTAAATTGAAACAATACAACGGCGAATATGCAATACAATCCTTCAATCCATATGTTTTAGAATGGTTTAAAATTAATGCACCAGAAGTTTTAAGAGGACAACTTTCTGGATATTTTAAGGGCGAAAAATTATCATTTTTAAAAAAGCTTTTTCTAAAAAGAATGATTTTAAATAAAAAAGTAAGCGAGCCACATTTTATTTCTTATGAAGCAAAAGCATTGCCAAATAGATTTGTAAGAAAATATAGGTCCTTGCCACTTATTGCTTGGACTGTAAGAAGTCAGGAAGAATATATGAAAGTTGTTAAATTTTGTGATAACATAATATTTGAAAATTTTGAACCTAAATTATAAAAAATCTTAGCTCAGCTAAGATTTTTTTAATTGCTTTTAAATTTTTTTCTAATTAAGTTTTTTTCCTTTCCATTTTTGCTTGGTTTATAATATACCCTATCTTTAAGCTTTTCAGGCATATAAGTCTGCTTACAGTACCCACCATAATCGTGTGGATATTTATATTTTATATGTTTTGTATCATTAGTACTAGGATGATTTTTTAAATAATCTGGGACATTATCATCTCTAACATTTTCTGCGTCATCTCCTGCCAAATCTCTTGCAACAATTACTGAATTGGATTTTTCAGCTTCACAAGCATAGATTATAGCGTGAAATAGTGGAATTAATCCTTCTGGTGCGCCCATCTTTTCTACGGCATACATAGCGCTTGTAGAAAGTAAAAGAGCATTACTATCTGCCATTCCTATATCTTCGCTTGAATGTGCAACAAGCCTTCTAGCAATAATCATTGGGTCTATCCCTGCTTTAATCATTCTTTGAGCCCAATACAATCCAGCTTCCGTATCAGAGCCACGAATAGATTTACAAAAGGCACTAAGCATATCATAGTACTGATTTTCATCAATGGAAAGTGCTTTCTTTTGAATAGATTGTTCAGCAATCGTTTTATCTATGTAAATTTCTTTTTTGTCATTAAATGGAGTTGTTAAAATTGCAAGTTCTAATGCATTTAATGCCATTCTTACATCTCCACTACAAGCCCAAGCAAAATGTTTTAATGCGTCATCTTCAACAATAATGGGCATTTTAGACAAGATGATATCATTGCTTAGAGCTCTTTTCATCGCCTTTATAACATCATTATTTTCAAGAGCCTTGAATTCAAACACTCTACACCTTGAAACGATAGCTCTTGTCATACTTGTAAAAGGATTTTCTGTTGTAGAACCAATAAAAATTATGCTACCCTTCTCAATCGCTTCCAAAACACAATCACTTTGTGCTTTATTCCACCTATGACATTCATCTAACAAAAGGTATGTTTGAGTACCAAACATTTCCTTTAATCTTTCTGCTTCTTTAATAATTTCTTTTGCCTCACTAACACCACTAGAAACTGCATTAAGTTTTCGGAATTCTCCCTTCAATTGTTTGGCAACAATGTTTGCAAGTGTTGTTTTACCCGTTCCAGGTGGACCATAAAAAATACAACTTCCAAGTTCTCCAATTTCTATTGCTCTCCTTAAAAGTGTACCCTTACCAACAATATGTTCTTGACCAACAAAATCATCAAATGAATTTGGTCTCATTCTTTCAGCTAATGGTATTTTCTTATTTGTTTCCATATGTTGATTATATCACAAACAAAAAGCTTTGCATAGTTATTTTATAAATCGAATATAATCTTTTTTCCTAGGTGCAGGAATTTTATATTCTTCTGCTGGGTAACCTAAAACACAATGTCCAATACCAACATAGTTATCATCAATTCCCCAATTTTTTAAAAGTTCTTTTCCTTCAGATGTCTGAAACTCTTCTTTTGCCCTGTGTATCCAACAAGAACCTACACCTAAACTATAAGCTGAATTCATTAAATTTCCTAGAACTAAACTTCCATCTTCAATATAAGTTCCAATGTTTTTATCAGCAAAAACAATAATAAGTGTGGGAGCACCATAAAAAGGGTCAACATCTACACCCATTATTTTAGAATTTAATTTTGCAATTTTGTTTATTAAATTTTTATCTTGAATTACTACAATTATAGGAGATTGCAATCCTCGTCCCGTTGGAGCATTCATTCCTGCTTTTAAAATATAGTCAAGTTCTTCATTTTTTATTTGATCAGGTTTAAATTTTTTACAACTTCTTCTTGTCATTAATGTTTTTAATGTTTCATTCATTCTACACCCCTATTTTATTTTAATTAAAACTTTTATATCTTTATCAACAAGGTTTGTAAATAAGATTTCTGCTTCTTTACCTGCAGTCCCCTGAATAAAATTATAATGAGTTGGTATTACAAATTTTGGTTTAATAATATTGGTTAATTTTGCACCTTCTTCTGCATTCATTGTGTATGTTCCACCAATTGGCAACAAAAGAACATCAGTTTTTATAGATTGTAATTCTGGTGTTAAATCTGTATCACCACAAATTGTATACCTTACCCCCTTTATAGTTATTGTATAACCAACAAATCCATATTCTTTCAGATGATGATGACCAACATTGTAAGCTGGAAAAGTTTCAAATTTAACATCAGCAACATTTCCTACATCATTTGGGGAAACAACAACAATCTCATTTACAATTCCATTATTTTTTAAAATCCTTGCACTATCTTCCGTACAAACAATAGTGGTTGCTGTATCCAACAAATTTTTAATCGACTTTACATCTAAATGGTCGTAATGCGAATGTGTGATAAAAATTATTTTTGCAGACCCCCTTTCCATAATGTTAAATGGGTCGACAAATACATTGTCTTCAATGCAAATACTACTATGACAATTTATCTTTACATTTGGTTCTTGCATTAATTTATTTCACCTCGTTTTAATTTTATCACATTAATTAAAAAAAACAAACAATTTATAAAAACAATTATAGTTAACATCAAATATACAATTTTACATAAATTCTTCTACCATATATGGTACTATTTTACACAAAACACACCCAACATATTGAAAAAGACGAAAGATATTTTTCGTCTTTTCTTATTTAATATTTTCAGAAACTGTTACCAAATTAAAATTATTTGTTTGATAAAAGTCTATAATGTTTGGTAAAGCTTCAAGCGTATTTTGTGTTGGGTGCATTAAAATTAAATCACCATTTTGTGCATTTTTAATTGCCCTTTCGTATATCAAATTGGTATCTTTATCTCGCCAATCTATAGTATCTTTAGTCCACATTATTGTTTGATATCCGTAGGACTTTGCAACATCGAGTGTTGTTTGATTGTATGCTCCACTAGGTGGTGCAAACAAATGCATTTCCACACCTGTTAAAGCTTTAACAATCTCGTGAGTTTGATATATTTCTTGTTCGTTTTTTTCTTTTGATATTTTATCTTGGTCTTTATGATAGTACCCGTGATTACCAAGCTCGTGTCCATCTTCAATAATTTTTTTCATAATATTTTCATTATTTGATGCCCACATACCACCAACAAAAAAAGTGCATTTAACATCTTTTTCTTTCATTATTTCCAGCATTGGTTCAATGTATTCTGTACCCCAATATACATTCACCATCAAACTAACATTATTGTTATCTTTGTTTCCGTGATAAATTGCAAAATTATCGGAGTTTGAACTAAAAACATTTAACACTCCACCAGCATATGTCAACGCAAAAACACCAACTAGCATAACAGATATAATAACATTAGCAAATATATTCCTAAAAATTTTAACTCTTTTTTCTTCACTCTTAGAATTGTTTTGACGCATAAAAATAAATTTCATACTTTAAAATATGAAAGTTTTTTTTGATTAATTCCAGATAATTAAAAAATCACGATAACTCGTGATTTTTATTTATCTTTTTGCAATAAGTTTAAGGTCAACCCTACCCTTATTATCTATTTTTATAACTTCAACTTCAACTATATCACCTATTGAAACAACGTCTTCAACTTTTTCTACTCTCTTAGATGATAATTTGCTTATATGAATCATACCTTCCTTACCGGGAGCTATATCAACAAAAGCACCAAAATTCATTATCCTTGCAACCTTACCAGAATATATTTTACCAACTTCCAAATCTTCTGCTATGCTTAAAATAATTTCCTTTGCCCTTTCTGCCATATCAGAATCAGGAGTTGCAATAAATACTTTTCCATCATCATCAATATCAATCTTAACGCCTGTTTCTTCAATAATTTTATTTATAGTTTTACCACCAGAACCAATGACATCTTTAATCTTGTCAGGATTGATTGTAAACGAAATAATTTTTGGAGCATATTTAGAAATTTCAGGACGAGGTTTATCTATAACTGCAAGCATTTTGTCCAAAATATAAAGTCTTCCCTGTCTTGCCTGTTCAAGCGCTGTCCTTAAAATGTTTTCATCAATTCCTTTAATTTTAATATCCATTTGAATTGCTGTTATGCCCTTTGTTGTTCCTGCAACTTTAAAATCCATATCTCCAAGAAAATCTTCAAGACCTTGAATATCTGAAAGCACTGCAACTTTACCACTTTCATCATCTTTAATTAGTCCCATAGCAATACCAGCAACAGGTGCTTTAATTTTAACACCACCGTCCATAAGTGCCAAAGTTGAACCACATACACTCGCCATTGATGAAGAACCATTAGAACTTAAAACTTCACTTACCAACCTTAAAGCATATGGAAATTCTTCTTCACTTGGAATTAC
>CALVNP010000033.1 GCA_944349805.1 uncultured Clostridia bacterium | reverse complement strand
GTTTCAATAAGTCCTCCAACATTTTCAATAGCTTTTTCAAAATGGGTTTGTACATTATGACCACAAATAAACACATCACCACTTGTTATGCTGGTAAGCCCCAATATCATTTTCATAGTTGTACTTTTACCAGCTCCATTAGCTCCTAAAAATCCCAATATTTCACCTTGTCTAACATTAAAACTGATATTATTAACGGCAACACGATTGCCATAAATTTTTGTTAAGTTTTGAACTTGTAAAATATTCTCCATACAAAAAAATGATAACACACTTTTAAAGTTTTAACAAGTAAAAAACTTAATTTGGTTATCTAGCATAAATATAAAAGAGGTGAATTATGAAAATAGCTGTTTTTTTTGGTGGAAAAAGTTCGGAACACGACATTTCCATTATAACTGCTTTACAAACAATTAATGCTATTGATAAGGAAAAATTTAAGATAATTCCAATCTATATAACAAAGCAAGGGGAGTGGTTTACGGGAGAAAAGCTCTTTTTTAAGCAGACTTACATAAATTTTGATAAAAATGGATTAAAAAAGGTTGCTTTAACTTTTGGTAATCAAGAAATTTTAATAAAGGGATTATTTAACAAAAAGGTTAAAATAGATTGTGCTGTGTTGTGTCTCCACGGTTTAAATGGTGAAGATGGTACTATTCAAGGAGCGTTAGAACTTGCAGAAATTCCCTATACATCATCTAATGTTTTAGGAAGTTCAATTTGTATGGATAAAATTATTATGAAACAATTATTCAAGCAAAACAATCTTCCCATAATTGATTATGTTTGGTTTACAAGAGATGAATTTGAAAAAAGTAAAGAAAATGTGTTAAAAAAAATATATTCTTCCATTGATTATCCTTATATTGTAAAGCCAGCAAATCTTGGAAGTAGTATAGGAATAACTAAATGCGAGTGCGAAGATGACCTTATTTCAGCAATAGAAGTAGCTTGTGAGTATGATAGTAGAATAATAGTAGAGAAGGCAATAATAAATTTAAGGGAGATAAATTGTGCTTGTATTGGAGCTGATGATTTTGTAAGGACATCAAAATTGGAAGAGCCAATTTCTTGGAATAAGTTTTTAAGCTTTAAGGACAAATATTTAACTTTTTCTAAAAATTCAACTAGTAAAGAACCACAGCTTTTATTAGAGCAGATTGAAATAATAAAGGATTATTCAACAAGGGCGTTTAAAGGACTTTGTCAAAGTGGTGTTGTCAGAATAGATTTTATTCTAGATGAAACAAGTGGGAATATTTTTATCAATGAAATAAATTCCATTCCTGGTAGTATGGCAAATTACTTATTTGATGAACATTTTGGTAAACTTATTGAAGAACTTATAGACATTGCTATTCAAAAAAAACAAGAGAGAGAAAAGAATAAGTTTGGTTATAAATCAACGGCATTATTTGATTATGTGAATAGGGGTAATTTAGGCATTAAAAAATAATTATAAAAAATTAGAACAAATGTTTGACAAATTGCAGTTGGTATGTTAAACTATCTCCAAATAAAAAGGAGAATGTTTATGCGTCAGTTTTTAATACTAGGAATATTTATATATATCTATAAGAACGGGAAGACTACTACAAAAGAAATTGCCGAGAGATTTGAAGTTTCTCCACGAACTGTCTATAGATATATAAACAGTATATCTGAAGCAGGTATACCCATTATCAGTAAGTGTGGATATGGTGGTGGAGTGTATATAATGGATGGGTTTAGGTTGGAAGGGTTATGTTATACTGAAGAAGAGCGAAAAAAGATAGAAAAAGCTTTAGCGTAAAAATATCAAATTTGACCTTTTTGTCAAATTTGATATTTTTTATACATCATATTAAATTATCAAAAATTTAATCAATTTTATAGGATAAACAAATTAAAATACTCCTAAAAAGCTTTGAAATGACTTTTGAGATAGTATTTTATCTATTAATTCTCTTTTATTTGCAAGCGTTTTAACAGAAATCCCACAGGAAAGATTTAATGACCTTGGGGTGTTTATAATTTGAAAAGGTACACCATAATTTTTTAATATATTAGCAAATGTTAAGGTTTCCGTTCTTGCTCTAAAAACTACTATTATATAATTCATAACTTCTCCTAACAAATTTATTTTTTCTCTCATATCATTATACTAGGAGAATTTACAAAAAGTGATTTATCTTGATAATAGTGCAACATCATTTCCAAAGCCAAAACAGGTACAAAACAGTGTTAATGAGTGTTTTACAAAATATGGTGCTAATCCTGGAAGAAGTGGGCATTCTTTTTCAATAAAAACAGCAATTAAAGTTAATGAAGTTAGAGAAAATTTAGCTAGTTTTTTTAATGTTTCAAAACCAGAAAGAGTTATATTTACATCTGGTTGTACTGAAGCTTTAAACTTAGCAATACTTGGAAGTGTACAGGAAGGAGGGCATATAATATGTACAGTAAATGACCACAATTCCGTTTTAAGACCACTTTTTGAATTAAAATCAAAAGGTATAATAGATATAACCGTAGTGGAACCATCTAACGAGCAATGTTTGACGCTTGAAGATATAGAAGAACATATAAAACCCAACACATATATGATATGCGTAAATCACATATCTAATGTTGATGGAATGAGAACTGACATTGATAGAATAGGGGAATATTGTGCAGAACATTGTATAAAATTTTTGGTTGATTGTGCCCAAAGTGCTGGACACGAAAAAATTGATATGGAAAAGCAACATATAGATTTGCTAGCCATTGCTCCACATAAAGGACTATATTCTATGCAAGGGGTTGGTGTACTTTGTCATAGTGCAAAGGCAAAGCTTTTGCCAATAAAATTTGGTGGTACAGGAACAGATTCAATAAGTGTAAGGCAACCACTTGAAGGGCCAGAAGGTTTTGAAAGTGGAACAATTGCAACTCCTTCAATAATATCATTAGGAGCAGGATTGCAGTTTGTAAAAGATAATTATAATCAAATATGCTCAAAACTAGAAGATTTAACCACAGTTTTAAATTATGAACTTAGAAATATTGACGGCGTAAAAGTTTATACACACCCAAACAACGCAAATGGTGTTGTAGCATTTAATATAAAAGACTTGCCATCAACAGATGTAACAAGTCTTTTAGATTCAAAATTTGGAATATGTGCAAGGAGTGGACTTCACTGTGCTCCTTTAAAGCATAAACATTTAAACACTTTATATCAAGGTGCAGTCAGATTGTCACTATCTTATTTTACTACTTATACTGAAATTGCAAAAACAATTAAAGCAATAAAACAAATTGCTAAGTAATTTAATCGTCAATCAAAACATCTCCCACAATTTTCATTTTAAAATATGGGTGAGAAAAGAACTCTTGTAATGTTATATTAAGACCAAAACAAACCTTTGCTAGTGTTGTCATTGTACAGCTAGCATTTTTATTGTTCATAAAAGAATTTAAAGTAGAAGTAGTTAATCCAGATCGTGTTGCAAGTTCGTTTTCTGTTATTTTTAATTCTTTCATTTTTTCTTGAATGATTTTTTTTATGACATAAGATAATTTCATTTCCATATAAATAGTTTATCCACTAATTGTTAATTATCC
>CALVNP010000032.1 GCA_944349805.1 uncultured Clostridia bacterium | reverse complement strand
GGGAAGTTATATTGAATGTCACAAGCTGCCTTTGCATAGTGGGCTAGTTTATCGTGATCATGAAAACGCAAATTTTCTTCTTTCACATTTAAGTCTTTAACAAATTTTAAAGCTCGTTCCTTATATTTGTTATATATACTCATAGATTCTTCATCTTTGCAGAACATTTGAAGTTCCATTTGTTCAAATTCAACAGTTCTGAACAAAAAGTTGCCTGGTGTGATTTCATTTCTAAAAGATTTACCAATTTGTGCTATAGCAAAAGGTATTTTAGCTCGCATAGTTCTTTGTACATTTAAAAAGTTCACATATTCACCTTGACAAGTTTCAGGTCTTAAATATACCTTATCTGCATCTTCTTCAAGTGTACCCCTTGATGTTACAAACATTGGATTAAATTTTCTTATTGGAGTCCAATCTCTTTTTCCACAGTTTGGACATTTAATGTCGTGTTCTGCTATAAATTTTTCCATCTCTTCATTTGTCATACCTTCAGCAGAAATTGTTCCTTTTGTGAAATTCTCTATTATTGTATCTGCTCTATGACGAGTCTTACAATTTTTGCAATCCATTTTAGGATCTCCGAAGCTTTGAATGTGCCCACTAGCTTCCCAAACTTTTGGATTCATCAAAATTGCAGCATCAACACCATAACAGTCATTGTCTTCCTGTACAAACCTTTTCCACCAAGCTTTTTTAACATTGTTTTTTAATTCCACTCCAACAGGACCAAAATCCCAAGTGTTTGCAAATCCACCATAAATTTCGCTACCAGGGAATATAATACCCCTGTTTTTACATAGTGCAACTAATTTTTCCATTGTAAGTTTACTCATAATAATCTCCTTTTTGTCTAGAAAAAACCCTAGGCTAACATATGCCTAGGGACGATTTTTCAACCGCGGTTCCACCCTAATTAGTGAAAAACACTCTCTTTATTACCCATAACGCAGGGAATGGCGAAAACTCCAAGATTCCAACCTCTTCAACATTTCGCCCAAAATTATAGATAAATATAATAAAACTGTCAAGCAATTTGATAATATTTAAGCAAAAAAGGAAATTAAAATATTTTTTAATTCTCTAGATAAAAATCTTATGCTTTTAAGATTTTCACTCATTGAACTAAAAGCTATTATTAAAGCGCTTAAATTTCTAAAATTCTTTTCATTGCAAGCATTTATCATTGTTTCAACAACATATTTTGCATCATCAATACTATCTTTTCTTTTTTCAAATTTTAATTCGCTCAAAATTTCATTACATATTGTTTTGCAATCTGAATAAAATTTATCCATTTGTTCAACTGTCAAATCATCATTTTCTTCATCAATGTTGTTGACTTTTGAGTTTTCTTGTGTGCTAAGTTTTTGCATTTGTTCATCATCACTGTCTATGTTATCATTATTTACAAGAAAAACATTGTAAATGATATTTCTAAATGGTTTCACAACCGACTCAGAAAATTTTATAAATGGATCAATGCTGTCATCATCTGAATAAAATTCATTTAAAAATTCGTTAAGATTGATTTTTTTATTATTAATTTCCATAAGTAAACAGAACACAAATGGGAGTAATTTTTCAGGTTCTTCTGGCAGAACAAATTTTTTTCTTGGCAACGCAATTTGTGCTCTTGAAAATTCTCTATCAAAATTAAAATTTTGCATACATTCAGCAAGAAGCTTATAAATTTCTTTACTTTCTCCTATGTCTTTTAATATTTTTGCTATTTTATATTCAGATAAAATAAATCTTCCATTTACAAGCTCATCACAACTATTAATTAGGTTGTTTATTTTTGCTAATTCTTCAATTGAAATCATACCATTCTCCACACTGAATATAGCATAAACTTACAAAAAAAACAAAGAAATTTTACAATATTGTAATAAATCTTTGCTTATTTAATCGTTTTGTGTTAGTATTTGTTTTGTTTAAGGACTAAATATATGGATTTTTCACAAGACTCTACTGTTAGTAAATTAATACTTCTTTTCATATTAGAAAAAATGGAAATTCCATTGACGGAAAATTCTATTATTGATATTTGTACTAGCAGAAATGATTGGTTAAATTATATGGAATGTAAAGATGTGCTTTATCAGTTGATAGAAGCTAATTTTGTTTATAAATCTGGAACGGGTAACGCAAATGAAGAAAGATATAATATAACGTATGAAGGTCAAAACTGTTTAGAACATTTTTATGATAGGATTCCATCTGGACTTAGAGAACAAATTGCAGAATATGCAAAGGAAAACAAAGTTCACTTTAAAAGAGCACAAGAATATGTAAGTGATTATAATAAAAATAATGATGGTTCATATACTGTTGTTTTAAAAATTCGTTCTTCACTTGTCAATCAAAGCTTATTTGAAATGAAAATTAAAACGCCTTCAAGACAAACGGCAATTGAAACTTGCAAAAATTGGAGAGAAAAAGCACACTTAGTTTATGAGTATGTTTATGAAACATTAATGAATACTAACGGGTAATAAATTAAAAAATAATTAAAAGTAATGCACAAACCAAAGTAGAGAAAATGGCGTGCGTTATTTTTTGTTTTATAAAAAATGATGTTTTCATTTCAAACTTGCTTAAAAATGTTAAACCTTGCATAGTGGTTGCAATTCCTCCAAAACTTATTATAAAGCAAGTAAGAACGCCAACAAAGAATTCATTGAGTTGCAGAACTGAAAGGTCTTTGCAACCTCTTGTAATTTCAAAAATTCCATTAATTATTGCATTTATAATTTCAACATTGCAATTAAATATGTTTGAAATAAATAGGGATAGTGGAGTAAATATCTTTAAATTGTTTATAATTTCAATTAAAACAAAAAATATTGCTATGTAACCACCAATAATCAAAACAGATTGTACCGTATTCCACATCAAGTCAGAAAGAGATTGTTTATTTTGAGTAAAGTTTATTTTTGAATTGTTTATTTGCAAATTTTCTTTATGATTTCTATATAATATTCCGTTTAATAAAGCTCCAATAATATGTGAAAACAAAATAATGATACCGAGTTTTTTGTTAGTAAGCATTCCAATACCAACACTGCCCAAAATAAACATAGGCCCAGAATTTGATGTGAATGTAGTAATTCTGTAAGCTTGTTCTTTTGTAATTAATCCTCTTTCATATAAGTCGGAGACTATTTTTGACCCTACGGGATATCCAGAAAGTATACTCAAAACAAAAACATAAAGAGCTATTGCAGGTACATTATATATTTTTGAAAATAATTTAAATTTATTTGATAAAATTTCAGCAACACCCAATTCTGTTAAGGTTTTAGTAAAGAACATAAAAGGAAATAGAGCAGGTAAAACCACACTTGCCCAAACTATAATTCCATTGAAGCAAGATTGTATATATAATGCAGGATTAACTATTATTGCTACTAAAATTATTAGAACTAAAAATATTAAAAGATTTTTTTTAACATTAAATTTGTTTGACAACAACATAATATATTAATATACTAAATAAGTCGATTTGATGATAAGAGAAAATTATGAATGTAGAGAAATTTTTATTAAAAGAAGCAAAAAAACAGAAGAAAACTATAGTATTCCCTGAAGCTGATTTTAGCCCTAGAATAATAAAGGCAACAAAAATTATTTTGAGAAAAAAAATTGCCAATGTTATTTTAATTGGAGACGAAAGCAGTTTAGTTTTAAAGTATGGGAATTTGAAAGATGTACAAATAATAAATCCTAAAACTTCTGATTTGACGGAAAAGTTTGCAGATATTTTTTACGAACTGAGAAAGCATAAGGGAATTACAAAAGAACTTGCAACAGAAAAGATGTTGGATGTATTTTATTTTTCAACTATGCTTGTCAAAGAGGGATATGCAGATGGTATGGTAGGAGGCGCAGAAGTATCAACAGCTACAAATTTAAGACCATCATTGGAAATAATTAAGGGCAAAGATGGGTTGGTTAGCTCTTGCTTTTTATTCTTTGGTAAAAACAAATTTACAAAAAATAAACCATTTTTCTTGTCAGATGCAGGATTGGTTGAAGAACCTACAAGTCAAGAATTAACAAAAATTGCAAGACAAACAGTGAATTCTGCTGTAAATTTAATTGATATAAGTCCTAAAGTTGCATTCTTGTCCTATTCAACCAAAGGTAGTGCTCAAAGTGATAGTATTACAGTTGTAAGGCAGGCGAGTGAAAATTTTATTAAGGAAAACCCCGATATTGTTGCAGATGGCGAGTTGCAACTTGATTCAGCAATGGTTCCAAGTGTTTGTATGAGGAAAGCTCCCAATAGTATTGTTAAAGGGCAAGCAAATGTTTTGATTGTTCCTAACATAAGTGCTGGAAATATTGTTTATAAAGCAATTCAATATTTTGGTAGGTTAAATGCAATAGGTCCAATAATACAGGGATTAAACAAACCTGTTAACGACTTGTCTAGGGGTTGTAGCGTAAAAGATATTGTAATTTTAACAGCAATCACAGTAATTCAGTGTAAATAAAGGAGATAAATATGAAAATTTTAGTTTTAAATGCAGGAAGCAGTTCACTTAAATATCAGCTTTTTAATATGGACAATCAAACGGTTATAGCAAAAGGTAATTGTGAAAAAATTGGTTTGCCAAAGTCTTTTATGAAGTATAAAGCAAATGGAAAAGAAATGATTATTGATAAGGAGTTTAAAAATCATAATGACGCCATAGAGCTTGTTTTAAAAACATTGCAAGACGGCGAAATAGGTGTCATTTCTGATTTGTCCGAAATTAGTGCCATCGGTCATAGAGTTTTACACGGTGGAGAAATTTATAAAGATTCCGTTCTTGTTGATGAAGAAGTTTTAGAAAATTTAAAATCATTAATACCACTTGGACCACTTCATCAACCAGCCAACATAAAAGGCATAGAAACTTGTAGACAACTTATAGATGTTCCAAATGTTGCTGTTTTTGATACAGCTTTCCACGCTAATATGCCAGAATGTGCATATATGTACGGCTTGCCATATTCAGCATATACAGATTGGAAAATAAGGAAATATGGTTTTCACGGGACAAGTCATAAGTATGTTTCAAACAGAGTTGCAAGCATTATGAATAAACCTTTAAAAGATTTAAAGGTCATAACAGTGCATTTGGGAAATGGTTCAAGTATGTCTGCTGTTAAAGATGGACATTCAATTGACACAACAATGGGTATGACCCCACTTGATGGTTTGGTAATGGGAACTCGTTCTGGAAATATTGATCCATCAATCATTGAATATATCAATCAAAAAACAGGTTGGAGTATTGAAGAAATTACAACATATTTAAATAAAAAATCTGGTATGCTTGGACTAAATGGAAAAACAAGCGATATGCGTGAAAACAACGACTTAATTGCACAAGGAGATAAAAGAGCAAAACTATTTTTAGATATGCTTGCATACCAAATTAAAAAATATATTGGAGCATATTCTGCTGCAATGGGTGGAGTAGACGCAATTGTGTTTACAGGAGGAATTGGGGAGAATCAAGAAGATATAAGAGAGATGTGTACAGATGGATTGGAGTTTTTGGGCATACAAATAGATAAGGAAAAGAATTGGAAACTTCCAAGGGACACAGAGCAAGAAATTTCTCTTCCAACATCAAAAGTCAAGGTATATAGAATCCCAACAAACGAAGAACTTTCAATTGCGCTTGATACATTAAGAATTGTTGGGAAATAACAGATAAATATTAAAAAAAAGAATAATTAAAAAACAATAATTAAATCACCACTAGTGGTGATTTTTTAATATGTTAAACCTTATAAAATTGCATTTTTGTCAAGTGAAAGGAAAGTAAAAATAAAAAAGTAGAAAAGTATGTAATTTCGCTTGACAAAAATGCAACTGGTGAAATAAAATTACTTGTAAATAAATTGTAACATTTTGTAAAAACTAAAATAAAAATGGAGAAAGAATGAAAAAGAGAGTAAAATTAATTGCAGTTGTAAGTTCGTTTTGTTTGTGTCTTTCATTGTTTGTAATGGGGATTTTTGCGGCAACAAGTGTAACTTTTAGTGTTACAAGTTCTTTGAGCTTTAAAGCTAATGGAGCATTTGTTAAAGTAGATGCACAGTTAAAGCAAGGTCAAACAGCAGATGACGCAACACTGCAAAGTGGAGCCCCTGACACTTATCAATATACTGGTTATTCCTATAATAGAGAAAGTGGTTCAGACTTGCCAGATGGTTCGGCAACATTGAATCACTTTGTAAACGAAAGTGGAGTTGAGGATTCAACTTGGGAAATTGGAGAAATTCAATTTACGGATGAATTGCCAGTTGTTGTCTATCATTTCACTTTTACAAACTATTCCCCAATGCCTGTACAAGTTACAGTCACCTCAAACATACAAACTTTGAAAACGGAAATGACAGGAATACTTGATATTACAGAAGCTTATTCTAACGGTACAATTATGGCAGGTTATACTACAGATTCAACACCATCAAATACATTGTATACAATAACGGTAAAGCTAGAAAAGTTTACAAACGGCTTTGAATTAAAGCCTTTAAATTTGACAGAAATATTATTTGAAACAATTGAGGAAATGCCACCTGATGAAAGCAAATTTCCAACCTTAACATTTAAATCCAATGGTGATGGAATAGCAAGTGTAAAAGCCAATAGCTCAAGTAAACCAACAGGTGAATTGAATATACCTTCAAAAGTTTTAATTAATGGTACGCCACATACAGTTACAAGTATAGGTAATTATGCCTTTGATGGTTGCAGTTCACTTAAAAACATAACAATCCCAGATTCCGTGACAAGTATAGGTGGTTCTGCCTTTTATGGTTGCAGTTCGCTAACAAGCATAACAATACCAAATTCAGTGACAAGTATAGCTCTATCTGCCTTTATAAGTTGCACTAACTTAACAAATGTGACAATTGAAAGCAATTATGCTTACAAAACTGCAACAAACACAACAGATTGTGGTATGTTGCTTCGATATGCTACAACGGTAAGAGTTCTTACGAGTTGCATTGGAACTAGTACAAATACTTATTTAAATGATACAAGCAAATTTACTAAAACAACTGATGGACTTTATACTGTTTATACAAAAGTTGCATAATTTTTATTTGTAAATATATATAAAAAACATCGATTTATGAAACTTAAATTGATGTTTTTTATTGTATAAAACTATCCAAAATTGTGTTTTTTATGACAAAAATCATCTTTGTTAAAACCTTTATTATTTGATATTTTTTTATCAGGAGATAATTGTGGCAAGGAAAATTGTTTTAACAAGTGGTAAGGGTGGCGTTGGAAAAACAACTATATGTGCAAATTTGGGTGTCAGACTTGCCAATCTTGGTTTTAGAGTGGTTTTAATTGATGTTGATATAGGTTTAAACAACCTTGATGTTGTTATGGGGGTTGAAAATAAAGTCCTTTTTGATTTGGCCGATGTTATAAAAGCCAAGTGTAGAGTTAAGCAGGCATTGATTCAAGATTCCAGATATCCTTCCCTTTATATTTTACCATCTGCTCACACTGATGCGGGGGAAAGAATTAGTGGAGAAAATGTAAAAAATGTTGTTGATTTGCTTGATTCTAATTTTGATTACATATTGATTGATTGTCCAGCAGGGGTTGATGCCGGATTTCATAGAGCTGTTTTTTCAGCAAATGAAGCTTTGGTTATTGTGACTCCACATATTTCAAGTATTAGAGATGCAGACAAGGTTTTGTCCATTTTAAGTTCATATAATTTGTTTTCCACAGGTATTGTTGTAAACAGGGTTAGGGGCGATCTTTTGCTTAGTGGTGATATGATAAGTGTGGAAAAAATTTCTGAGCTTTTAGGAACAAGCATCGTTGGAGTTATTCCTGAGGACGATGAAGTTTCTACACTTTCTTCTCTTGGAGCATTCAGTTTAAATTCGGCAGGGACAAGAGCTTTTTCTTTACTTGCAGAAAATGTACATAATGGAACAAAAAAAGTTTACGATTGTACTTTAAAATATCGTGGTTTTATTGGTACGCTGAGAAGAAATATTAAAAAAAGAGTATAGGAGATTTTATGTTCACAATAGCAGATATGGGAAGTAAAAGATTAGAAAAAGTTTTAATAAAAGATAAAACGGAAGAGCCAAAAAAATTGGAAGAAATTTTAAAAAGTGACATTTTGAATGTATTGCAAGATTATATGGATGTGAGCAATTTAACCGTTAATTTTAATGTTAGTTTAGATGGTTACAAGTTATGTATAAATGCAGATGCTAAAAGAGTAAAATCTTTTGGAATTTTACCACGATAAAGATATTGATAAAAATCTATTTACTTTTTGTAACGATTGTGTTAAACTCTTACACAATTAGGATTGGAGTTTAAATGGAAGTAGTAGAAAAAAACAATAACAAATTAGATTATTCAAAATATTTAAAAATGTCAGTAAAAGCATTGAACAATTTACCAAAAGATATTAAGAAAAAACTTCAAATTTCAGATGATTTTTTGGTTGACTATGCAAATACGAAATCTTTATCAATGGCAATGACATTTGCTTGTAAGGATAAATTAAATGAAAAAGAATTAATTATTCGCTTTATTAACATTGACCCTGCAACAGCAATTAATAAAGCAGGAAATATAGTTAAAAAAGATGTCAAGATTGTTGCATTAGCTTTTGAGGTTGCGAATAAAAGAAATGTAAAATCTCCAAAAGTTCCAAAAGAATTGCAAGAAAATTTAGAATTTTTGGTAAAGATTGTCAAAGAAAATCCAGCAAACATTCATTTGTTAACACCAAAACAAAAGAAAGATGAGAATATTATGATTGAAATGTTGAAAGCTGAACCAAATGCAAAAGAAATTAAAGAAGTAATTGCTTCTACTGTAAGTGAAATGCCAGCAGAGAAAAGTGCAGACTTTATGAACAAAGCTGTTGAAATAAGTCCTGAAACCGTTACAGCTATTCCATCAACAGA
>CALVNP010000031.1 GCA_944349805.1 uncultured Clostridia bacterium | reverse complement strand
GGTTGTAAACAAAGTAATTTTGATGAGTATTAAAAAGGCACTCTACTTAGAGGAGGATTTGGGACATTTTGGACTTTCCTCAACTAATTATTGTCATTTTACTTCACCAATTAGAAGATATCCGGATTTATGTATACATAGAATAATAAAATCGTGTTTAAAGAATGAACTAAGTAAACAAGAATATTATGACTTAGAAGATTTTGTTATAGAGGCAAGTATACAATCTAGTAAAACGGAAAGAAGGGCAGATGATTTAGAAAGAGCAGTTGACGATTTAAAGAAAGCTGAATTTATGTCTAAAAACATTGGAGAAATTTACGATGGTATTATTTCAACAGTAACAAACTTTGGTGTTTTTGTTCAACTTCCTAATACTGTTGAAGGGCTTATAAAACTAGAAAATTTACCACGAGATAACTATGTGTTTGTAGAAAAACAATCCCGATTGATTGGCGACAGACGAACTTATGCTATGGGTGATAAAATTAAAGTTAAAGTTACTGCAAGCAATATGTTTAGTCGTAAAATAGATTTTGAACAGGTTTTGCAAAAAAATCGAAAAACAACTTTTAATAAAGAACAGGCAAATTAGTTACAATTTGCTTGTTTTTTTAATATATATTACTAACCTATAATTTTTTTAAGTATTGACTATTTAACAAATTTATAATATTATAAATTTTGGAGAAAGAAATGGTTAGAATGATTAGTTTTAATGAATTTTTAAAGGAAATATTATTAGAAGCACAAAAAGTAAAGGTGGTGTTTGAAAATGGAAAAAAAGTTTATAAAACAACACCATATTATGATAAACTTCAAAATTTATTAATTAAGTATGGCACTCCAGAGCAAATATATTCTTTTGCGCAATATAATTGTTTAGGGCAAAATGTAAAGTTGCTTGCACAAAAAATTTTACAAAATGGGAATGTAACTATAAATTATAAATTTGCAAGAGATGTTAAAGGTTGTAATAGAAAAGATCACGAAAAAGTTATTTTGGAATGTAAAAATCCAGACATTTCATTACAGTATGCTATGAATATCTTTGATGCTGATGTGCTTGCTCACGGGAAAGTTGTGCTTAATTATGGAAATGTATTGCAAAATTATAAATTTGCAAAAGAAGTTACGGGTGCTGATATACTTGCTCACGGAAAAGTTATAATGGAAAGTAAAGACCCTCAATATAATTTTTTGTTCGCAAGAGATATAGCTGGTGCAGACATAGAAAATCACGGAAAAATTGTTGCTGAAAGTAGGGCATTGAATTGGAATTATGATTTTGCTAAACAGATTAAAGTTGCAAACGTATTTTTACATCAAAAGGTGATTTTGGAAAGTCGAAATCCAGAATTTAACACTCACTTTGCTTTTAATATTAGTGGAATAAATAAAAAATTAAACGAAAAAGTTGTTATTAA
The DNA here is from genome assembly GCA_944349805.1 of uncultured Clostridia bacterium. GTDB lineage: Bacteria > Bacillota > Clostridia > Christensenellales > UBA1242 > Caccopulliclostridium. Next base: position 33,897 of record CALVNP010000031.1, on the reverse strand, counting down.
TTCAGGCAATGATTATTGGTGTTATAAATATACGTTGTTAGTAGATGATGCAGATGTTTTGGCTCTTGGAAATATAGTTGCAGAAAAAGGGAATGTGCTTTTAAATTATTATTTCGCAAGAGATGTTCAAGGGGCAAACGTAAAACTTCACGGCGATGTGATTGCAAGTAGCAAGGATCCAATGTGGAATTTTTATTTTGTTAAAGACACAAAGGGTGCTGATTTATTAAAGCATTGGAAAGTCGTTTGTGAAAGTGGTGATGGTTTATGGACGGACAAATTTAGAAAAGAATTTTTAACTTTAAAAACGGATAATTCAAATAAAATTCCAAAATATATGGATATAAGTTCTGATCGAGATATAGTTGAATTCAATTGAAAAATATTGTAAAATATTAAGATATTATTTAAAAACAAACAAGTGTATTGTTTGTTTTTTATTATTAATTAATTTTTAATTAATTTTTATTTTTAAAATGTTTTGTTTTTTTACATAATTCGGTTATAATAGCAAAAAAGGATTATATTATGAAAGTTATTCCAAGAAGAACCAAAGTAAAAATGGAGTTTATTAAAAATGTTACCTTAGGTGACATTATTTTAGCTTTTATTGGAGTTGCTGTAGGTCTTGGATTATTTTTAAGTGGTTTGCCAAACAATTTGGGTATTTGGTTAGGTATTGCTTGGATTTCTATTATTGTTAGTATGTATTTTAAAGTTGCTGATGATGTAAGGTTGTATCAAACTTTGGGATATGCAATTAGATTTTTAGCACAAAAGAAGAGATATTCAAAAGAAAAAAACAAAAAGTATTATCCTGTAACTGAAATAATACCATTTGTTGATATTGTTCAGGACAGGTTTATTGATTTTAAAGATTATTATGCAATGGTCATTGAAGTTTATCCTTTAGAATTTGGACTTTTAAATGAATATAAACAAGAGATGGTTATTGAAACATTTGCTAATGCTCTTAGAAGATTGTCAGATGAACAATCTGCTTCTATTGTTAAAATCAATAAAGCTATGATTTTGGATTCTTATATTTACAGTGAAGATAAAAAATATGATAACTTATTAGAACTGCAATACGAGGGTGAAATTAGTCCACAAGAAGTCGAGGTCCGTTCTGGTGTTTTTGAAGAAAGAGTATCCAGAATGGAATCTATGAACAGAGATGAAAAAATTTTTAAAGATTATTTTTACATTGTTGTTTACGATAAAGATAAAGAAGTTTTGGAAAATACAATAAATGGTATTATGAATACTATGCAAAATTCTCCAACGCCTATGCATACAGAGAGGGTAGTAGGTAATGATTTAGCTGTTTTCCTTCGTGCAAATTTTGGAAAAGAATTCGACGAGCGTGAACTTGACAGCTTACCATTTTCAAAACATATAGATTGGGCAACACCAAACAAGATAAGGTTTCAAGCAAACAGAGTTATCATTGATGATAAGGCATATCGTCAATTCGTGGTAAGTGATTATCCCCTTCAAGTCCCAAATGCGTGGGGATATCCATTTTATAGATTAGATAGAACAAGGGTAATAACAAAAATTAAACCTATTCAAAAATATAAGGCAGAAACTGCAATTGATAAGGCAATTATGGAAATGGAGACAAAAGTTTCCAAAGTTACAAGAAGTAGTAGACAAATAGAAAATGAAACACACTTACAAACATTAAAAGATTTGCTTGCAAGCTTAAAAAACAACAATCAACAACTTTATGACATTAACATATTTATCACTTGTGAAGAACCTGCAAGAAAAGAAGTTAGAGCAATTTTGAAGCAACAAGGATTTAGGTATTCTGAAATGTTTGGTCGACAAGTAGATGCTTTTGTAAGTTCTAATATTTCTATGAGAGATAATATTGAAAACACCAAAAGAGGTCTTCCAACTTCTACACTTGCCTCTATTTTCCCATTTGTTTCTAGTGCTCTTCAAGATCCAAATGGTTTTTACATTGGTTATAATGAATTCCCTGTTTTTGTTGATTTCTTTAAACGCGATAGAGAAAGAGTTAACAGTAATATGATGATTATTGGTAAGTCTGGATCAGGAAAAAGTTACGCAACAAAAACTCTTCTTGCCAACTTCGCTGCCGACAATACAAAAGTGTTTATTTTAGACCCAGAAGATGAGTATACTCAACTTTCAAAAAATTTAAGAGGAAAATGGATTGATGTTGGTTCTTCTGCTATGGGAATTATTAATCCATTTCACATCATAACATCTCTTGAAGCAGATGAGGGTGGAAGTGATGATTCATATTCAATACACTTGCAATTCTTGGAACAGTTTTTTAAAGTTATTATGGAAGGAATGAACAGCGATTCTTTTGAAGTTTTAAACTCAGCAGTTGTTGAGGTTTATAAACAAAAGGGAATAGGACCAGGTGTTGAACTTTCTAAATTAAAACCAAAGGATTTTCCAATTTTTGATGATTTGTATAAATATATTGTTGAAAAAATTAAAACAGCTCAAAACGATTTTGAAAAAAGAAATTATATGACTGTTGAAACTTATGTAAAAAAATTTGCTAGTGGTGGAAGAAATGCAAACTTGTGGAATGGCCCAACAAGTATGGAAACAAAAGAAAACTTTGTTACATTTAATTTTAGGTCCTTGCTTGCAAATAGAAACCAAGTTATCGCTAATGCTCAAATGTTATTAATTTTCAAATATCTTGATAATGAGATTATTAAAAATAAAGATTTCAACGAAAGATTTAATGTAAAAAGAAAAATAGTTGTTGCTGTAGATGAAGCTCACGTATTTATTAATCCTAATTATCCAATAGCATTGGACTTTATGGCTCAAATGGCAAAGCGTATTCGTAAGTACAATGGTATGCAAATTGTTATTACTCAAAACATAAAGGACTTTGTGGGCTCTCCAGAAATTCAGAGACAATCAACGGCAGTTATCAATGCAAGTCAGTATTCCTTCATATTCTCGCTTTCTCCAAATGATATAAATGATTTAGTTGAACTTTATAGTAAATCTGGAGAAATTAACGAAGAAGAACAAAACAGCATTGTTACAGCTGGTGTCGGACAAGCTTTCTTAATAACAGGTCCAATGAGCAGAACAATGGTTCAAATTGTTGCTTATGATTATGTAAAGAGAATTTTTAGTCAAGATTAAAAATAAATTATAAAACCCCCTTGAAATTGTGTTTGTTAAGTGATATAATAAACACGAAATTTAGGAGGTTTTTATGCTTTATAAGGACTTGATGACAAAAGAAACATATGAAGATTTTGTAGACTATCTTGAAAATGACCACGACGCATTAACTATGATGGGTTATGATTATGATTTTGACCTCGATTCTACTAAACTAGTCACAAGGTTTCAAACAACGGCTGACCCTTTATACATAGATTCTGCTATGATTTATGGTAAAGATGTTATGATAGGTGTTCCTAGCTACACAAAAAATGGACACTCTTCGTTTGCTTTACGAGATAAAGCATTATCTTTAAGGTGTCCAATTACAGGGAATTATGGTGCAATTAAAAAATATTTTGGTAAAGACGAAAATATATGCCCCAATTTTAAATCAATTGTAAAAGATATAGAACATCAGTTTGGTGTTAAAATTAAGGACAATGAAAGATTGTCAGTACCAGCAGTTGTTAAAGGTAAAAACATAAGGTTGACCCAAACATATAATGGTCAAAATTTGACGGAAGTAGATAAATTAGTTGTACTATTTAATTTAATTGCAAAGGAAAGCATAAAAAATCAGTTAAGCAGTGAGATGTCAGATAGAGAAAAATTTATTGTGGAACTTATGACAACAATGTTTATTGCTGAAAGTTATGATTTAGGATTTGATTTTAATAGGAAAATTGATAATGCTTTAAGATTGCAAATTTCAAATTCAATAGCAGCTTTAGGAAATGCTTCGGCAGATACATTGCGAAATATAAGTTTTCAAACTGAAAGAGCTGTCGCAAGATTTTTAAAAGTGTCAGAAAAATCCGAGCTTGATATTTATAGAACATTAACTCAAATAGGCTATAGGTATAAAGAAGAACCAGTATCACTCTATGAAGTTCTTTATGGAGAGAGACATAATGTAATGTTTAATTCGCCTATGCCAGACAATATTGCAAAAAAGATAATAGGTAAATTTAGCGATTACAGTGATGATATGCATTTTGAAAATACTGCAAAAATTGAAAGCAAAAGCCATTTTGCAGGAACATTAAAGGGAGCGCAAAGGCAAGAACTTTTAAAAGCGACGGAAAAGTGGTTGCTAGCTCAAGGACTTCAAGAAGATGAAGATATACAAAACAATTCTGAAGATGAGCAAGAAGTAATTTTGTTACCTGGAAGAACTGATGGAATAAAAGAAGGACAAAATGAGATAGACGATGGACCCAATACTCCGGATTTTGTTAGTGCTATAGATGAGCAAGAAGATATGGAAACAGAAGAACAGGTTAATTATAAAAAAATATATAGTGGGAAACTTGACTCAGTACAATTAGTTTCAGAAAAATCGTTAAAAAACATATTTAACAAAGTGGTATATTCAGAACTTAGCAAAGCTTGTAGGGAACTAGCAAAACAATGTAGAACTCAAAAGGGAGAAGAAAGAAAAAATACATCTGAAATATACAACCAATTGACTCACGCAAAGCAATTTTTTGGCAAACCTTCTGAAAGAAAAGATATAAGAAGTACTAGCTCAACAATAGTTGAAGCTAAGAAAGTAAAGGTTGGGTTGGTTAGACCACTTGAAGAAAGAAGAAAATTTTTTGTTGCTTTTGCTAGTGCTAGGCAAAATGAATTAGTGGGGTATTTACCAGAAAAAGAGATTAGGCATATTGTTAAAACATTGTCAGATTCTCAGATGATAAGTGATATGATTGCAAATTATGTCCAATCTCAGAAAAATGGTGGGTTGGAAAAATAATAAAAAATAAAATTTCGACGGAAAATTCTGTTGAAATTTTATTTTATTATGGTATAATATAAAAGATGAAGGTTATTACAACAAATAAAAAAGCTTATCATAACTATTTTATCTCGGACAATTTTGAAGCTGGGGTTATGCTTGAAGGTAGTGAGGTGAAGTCGGTTAGAGATGGTGGAATAAGTATAAATGAGGCTTTTATCATCATTAAAGATGGAGAAGTCTTTTTAAAAAATGCATATATTAAACAATATGATAAAACTTCATCATTTGCACCAAATGAAAAAAGAACTAGAAAACTTTTGCTAAATAAAGCTGAAATTTTAAAACTTAAAAAGAAATGTGATGTTTCAGGTAACACATTGATTCCATTGAAAGTATATATTAATAATGGCATAGTTAAAATTGAATGTGGATTAGCAAAAGGTAAAAAACTTTACGATAAAAGGGAAAGTTTAAAACAAAAATCTGCTGAAATGGAAATAAAAAGATATTCCAAAAAAATTTAACTTGGGGACGAACAGGTTTCGACGGGGAAGTAGTGAATTTTGCATAAAGCGTGTGGCAGTGTGAATCTGCCTAAAAAGTCACAAAAAAATAAACGCAGATTATAGCGAAAATTTAGTTGCTGCTTAATAGCAACACACAGTTTAAATGCGCACGAGTTTAAAATTTGTGTACAATTTCGTGAACCTTTAAAACAAATTTAGTGCTTATTTGTTTTAAAAAATTTAAAGCGCTGGCAAAAGTATACTTGTTTATGATTATGCTTTTGTGAGAGAAATGAGCATAAACTACACATCGTAGAAAAGCAATCTTCACCTTTTTCGGACGTGGGTTCAATTCCCACCGTCTCCACCAATATAAAAAGGAGTTTTTACTGTTTTAACATAGAATTTGACAATTTTAAATATATTGAAAGCTGTTTAAGAAAATTGTAATACAAAATTTATGGAGGAAGTATGGAATTTAAATATGATACTCAACTTTTAATTGAAGGAAAAAATTTAAGTGATGATAAAATTAGAGATTATTTTGATTCAAATTTTCAAGGAGATTGTCTTTTAGTTGTTGGAGATGAAGAATTAATAAAAATTCATTTTCACACAAATGAACCTTGGAAAGTTTTAGAGTACTGCTCTAAATTGGGTGAAATATATGATATAGTAGTAGAAGATATGGATAGACAAGCAAGAGGGCTTCAAGGATAGAATAAAAAAATTAATAAAAAACACGATAAAATATGTTAAAAATCGTGTTTTTTTATAGTTTTTAAGCAAAATTTTAAAATTTTTCAATAAAGGGTATTGCAAATGGATAACTTATGTGGTAGAATGTGGGTACTTAAAGAAAGAGGTTGTTTATGATTAATTTTACATCTTTATTATCATTTGTAGATTTTGGTAGTGCACTTGTTAATGTACTTGCTATTATTGCAATCATTATTGCGGGAGGTTTCATAATATTCTTTTTGGGAGACCTTTTATTATCTATATTAGATCCTAAAACAGAAGAAAAGAAAAATAATGTTTCGGGGAAAAAAGAAAGTCGTCCTGAAGTTTTAAGAGAAGAACAAAAAGTTGAAGAAGCAAAATTTGTTCCTATTACTGAAGTTAAAGATAAACAAGAAGATATTGTCAAACAAAATGATGAAGTTAAGTCTGTTGATGAAGATTAAGAAAAAAAAGAACGTTTAGAATTAGGTTTTGACAATAAGGAAGAAAAAGTAGAAGAATATGATAACTTTAAGGAATTAAGAGCTGCTGAAGAAGAGTTTAAACAGAGAAATCTTAAAGCAATTGAGGAAAGACAAAATTTGACTTCTACTCAGGAAAATTCCGAAGATGATATAGACCTTAATGATTTCTTCTTCGATGATGACGATTTTAATTTTGGCGTTGATAATTTTGAGGAAGAACAAGAATCACAAGAAGCATCAGCAGAAGAAAAAGAAGAACAATTAGATGGCCAAGTTTCTATCTTCAATGATGAAATCGTAGAAGAAAAGCAAGAAGAACAAGGAGTTGTTGAACAAGCAACAGATGCTTCAACAGAAGAAGTTCAAGATACTCAATCTGAAATTGACGAGTTAAAAAGAGAATTAGAAGAACAAAAAGCTGAATATTTAGCTTTAAAAGAAAAATCTGAACAAGAAAAGAACAAGTGGTTAGAAGAAAAAGAAGCTCTTGAAAATCTTTTTGAAGCTACAAGTGAAGAAGAAAAGTTTGTGCCAATGATGACTTTAAAAGAATATGAAGCAAGATTGGAAGTTTTAAAGGAAAGATTAAAGGCAAACGAAAAAGATTTAAAGGCGAACAAAAAAGAATTCTTGCCATTAATGAGAGTTAGAAAAAATCTTGATAACGATAAGAAAAAATTAAGAAGAAAAGAAGCATTAGTTGCTAAACAAAAAGTTGTTCTTTATGGCGTTAACAACTATGTTGATATTGACGAAGAAAAAGCAAAGAAATTAGCAGAAGATTTGGATTTGTTAGACGGTTTGAGATTATCTGTACAACATTGCGAGGAAGTTATTTCAGCAAATAAAGAGAGATATCCAATACTTGAAACAACAAATAGAATTTTAACTACTGTAAACAAAGAAATTAAACAAGATATACAAGATGTTGAAATGGCTATTGAAAAATTAAAAGCTACAAATAGCTCTGATGATGGAGAAAAAGTAGAAAGTGTTGAGGATAATCAAACTGAAGAATTGGAAGTTCCTCAAAATAATACAGAAAATTAAATTAATTTTTAAAAAATATTTTCGCTTATTGTGGCGAAAATATTTTTTTTGTGCTATGATGTTGCTATGGGATTTTTAAATTTTATAGGTTTTAAGAAAAAAAAGCCCAAAATTGGGTTAGCTCTTGGTGGTGGCGGCGCAAGAGGATTTTCTCATTTGGGCGCTTTAAAAGCTTTTGAAGAATATGGTTTGGACTTTGACTATGTCTGTGGAACAAGTGCAGGAAGTTTGGTTGGCGCTTTTTATTCTGCTGGATATTCTTATAGCGAAATTTTTAATGTTGCAAAAACTATCAAAATTAAGGATATAAAAACAAATAAAATTGTTTTTATGCCATCTAAAACTGATGGTATAGAAAAAATAATTACAGACAACTTGGGTGATATAAACATTGAACAGCTCAAAAAACCATTTTCTGCTGTTGCTGTCGATTTAAAAACCACAAATGAAGTTTGTATAACAAAAGGCAATTTAGCAAAAGCTGTCGCTGGAAGTTGTTGTGTTCCTGGAATTTTTCAACCTGTTGAATTTGAAGGAAGGATTCTCTGTGATGGTGGTTTACAAAACACAATACCTGCTGATATACCTAAACTTATGGGGTGTGACTATGTTGTTGCCATTGATGTTAATAAGTCAAGAGCATATGGGACATCTTCCACAAAAGTTTTTGATGTCCTTGCTTGCACAATAAGAATACTTATGAAGGGAAATGTAATAAGTGGTTATATCAATGGAGATGTTGTTTTAAAACCTGAAACAAAGAGATTTAAGTCTACAAGTACAGAAGGGTACTTAGATATGATTGAAGAGGGTTATAGGGAAGCAATTGACAGAATGCCAGAAATTTTAGCATTATTTCAGGGTAAAGCACCTAAAAATAAAATAAAAATTAAAAAGGATAATTTGGAAATTATATAATGGAAGCAAAAGAAAAAAGGTCATTTATTATAAGGTTTATTGTTGCAATTGTATTTATAGGAGCAATACTTTCAACCTATTTTGTTAGATATGAAATTGAAAATTTTTTAAATACAATATTTTATCCAGAAGTTTCAAGCGATGTTACGAACTCTGAATTAAAAATGCATTTTATTGATGTCGGTAATGCAGATGCTATTGCAATAGAAATGCCTAACGGCGAGCATATGGTAATTGATAGTGGAGACAAAAATAATGAATCAAGAACGGCATTAATAAATTACCTAAATAATAATTTTTTTGAAGCAGGAGAAGAGAGAATAATAGATTATTTTGTTTTAACTCACTCTGATGCTGACCATTCAGGTGGAGCTGAAATTTTGTTTCAAACCTATGAAATTGAAAAATGTTTTAGACCAAATCAGTATACGCCAGATGAAGCAGAGGCATTAGGAATTGTTGATGATAATCAAATTGTAAATACTGCTGTGTTCAAAAACTTTGTTAAAGCATTAAATAATGAAAATTGCGAGGTTGAGTTTTTTGATGTTGATTCTGATATTGTAGAAGATGATTTTAGCATTGATTTTATTGCACCATTAGAAAAAAGTTTTTCTGTTAAAAACAATTATTCTCCGGTTATGATTTTAACTTATGCTGGTGTTAAAACTATGTTTACGGGAGATGCTGAAAAAGAAGTTGAAGAAGCAATATTAAACTTGTACGACAATTTTAGTGGTGAGTATGCAAGAAGTGTAATTGACATTGATATTTTAAAAGTAGGACATCACGGCAGTACAACATCTACAACACAAGATTTTGTTGATGCAATTACTCCTAGATATGCAGTTATATGTACGGACGAGGAAAACAATTCTTATGGACATCCAAGCGAGACAATTTTAAACAGGTTGCAATCATCTGGTGTAAAAAATATTTATAGAACAGACTTAAATGGTAATATCATAATTGGTGTTGCAAGCGATGGAACTATTTCTGCATCTTTGGGTACTGTAACAATAGGGTTTAAGGTTGAGTGGTATCAACTTGTTATCGTTGTTGGTGGGGCTGGGCTTCTGCTAATTTTTACAGTGGGTACTAAAAAGAAATTAAAAAGAAGAAAAAAGTAAATAAAAAGTGCAAGAATAATTTTGCACTTTTTACTTTTCTTATGTATTTTGTTATAAATTAATTATCATTTTTCTTTAAAGCAGGCAGGTTTTAAATTTGTCTACTTTTTTAATATAATTTTTTAAATTTGTACAATTTGTCTAAATTTAAAAATACAATATATTGATTTGGCAATTTTGCTTGACCACAACATATAGTATGTGATAGAGTGGTCTCAAACACAAGGAGGAGAAAATGATATTAACAAAAGTACACAAAAGAGACGGTACATATCAGGAGTATGATATAAACAAAATTGCTGATGCAATATTTAAAGCAGCAGAGTCTTGTGGAGGAAATGATAGAGCAACATCTATGAAACTTGCTTTGCAAGTTGACGAAGCTTTAAGAAATAAAGACGGTGGAATTCCAACTGTTGAAGAAATTCAAAATATGGTGGAAAAAGTTTTAATTGAAAATCGTCACGCTCAGGTTGCAAAGGCATACATTCTTTACAGAGAAACAAGAAGTCAGGCAAGGGAAGCAAATGCATTAATTGTGGCAACAATCAATCTTTTTGAAGATTATCTTCAAGAAAGAGATTGGAAAGTTAAAGAAAATGCAAATATGCAAAGAAGTATTGCTGGATTAAACAACTATGTTCGTGAAGCTTTTACAAAAAACTATTGGTTAAACGAAGTTTATCCAACGGAAGTTAGAGAGGCACATTTAAGTGGTGCTATGCATATTCACGACTTAGGCTTTTTTGGAGCTTATTGCGTAGGTTGGGATTTAAGGTCTATTTTGGTTGATGGCTTTACAGGTGTTCCAGGTAAAGTTTCAAGTAAACCAGCAAAACATTTAAGAAGCTTTTTGGGTCAAGTTGTAAATGCGACATTTACAACACAAGGTGAGACAGCAGGAGCTCAGGCTTGGAGTAGTTTTGACACATATTGCGCACCATTTATTAGATACGACAATTTAAGCTATGAACAAGTTAAACAAGCAATTCAAGAATTTATCTTTAACATTAATGTTCCAACTCGTGTTGGTTTTCAATGTCCATTTAGTAATGTTACATTGGATTTAAAAGTTCCAAACACACTTAAAGATCAACCTGTAATTATCGGTGGTGTCCCAAGAGAAGAAACATATGGTGATTTTCAAGCAGAAATGGATATCTTCAACAAGGCTTTTTGTGAAGTAATGCTAGAAGGTGATGCAAATGGTAGAGTGTTTACATTCCCTGTTCCAACAATCAACATAACAAAAAATACAGATTGGGATAGCGATGTTATGAATGCTGTGATGGAAATGACTTGTAAATACGGTATTCCATATTTTGCAAACTATGTAACATCTGATCTTTCACCAGAAGATGCTGTTTCTATGTGCTGTCGTTTGCGTCTTGATGTAAAAGAGTTGAGAAAGAGAGGTGGTGGGCTTTTTGGTTCTAATCCACTTACAGGATCTATTGGTGTGGTAACGCTTAAACTTCCAAGACTTGGTTATTTGTCAAGAAGTGAAGATGAATTTTTTGATAGACTTTCAAGACTTGCCGAAATAGCTAAAACCTCACTTGAAATTAAAAGAAAAATTGTTGAACATCAAACAGACAACGGTCTCTATCCATACTGTGCATTCTATTTAAGAAGTGTTAAACAAAGAACAGGAAAATATTGGGAAAATCACTTCAATACAATAGGTATTGTTGGTATGAATGAAGCAATTATGAATCTTTTCGGAAAAGATGAAAATATTACAACTCCAAAAGGTCAAGCTTTTGCAATTAAAACTATGAACTTCCTTAGAGAAAAAATGCAACAATTTCAAGCTGAGACGGGTAATAACTATAACCTAGAAGCAACACCAGCAGAAGGTACAACTGCAAGACTCGCAAAACTAGATAAAAAGAGATTCCCTGACATTATAACAGCTGGTAAAGAACAAAACTTTTATACAAACAGTACACAACTCCCTGTTGAATTCACAGAAGATATCTTTAAAACTGTTGAGCTTCAAAGTGAACTTCAAAGCTTGTATACGGGTGGTACAGTACTTCACTTGTATCTTGGTGAAAAAATTGAAGATAAAGAAATTGCAAAAAAACTTATTAGAAAAATTTTCTCAACTTCAAAAATGCCATACATATCTTTAACTCCAACATTTAGTATTTGTCAGAAACACGGATATATTGCAGGTGAACACTTTACTTGTCCAGAATGTGGAGAAAAAACAGAAGTTTGGAGTCGTGTTGTAGGATATCTAAGACAGGTTCAAGACTTTAATGAGAGTAAAAGAGAAGAATATAAATTAAGGAAAAAATATACAATTAATGAGGATATGATTTAGTGAATATTGGTGGATTTATAAAAAATTCTTTTGTTGATTTTCCTAATAATATTTCTTCTGTAATATTTACAAATGGTTGTAATTTTGTTTGCGACTTTTGTCATAACAGTCAGTTGATTAGTGGGAATATGCCGTCTAGAATAAGTTTGATTCAAATTTTTGATTTTCTTCTTTCTAGAAAGGGATTGATTGATGGTGTTGTGATTACAGGAGGGGAACCAACAATTCAACCAGATTTAAAAGATGTTATTATTAAAATAAAAAAACAGGGTTTTTTAGTAAAACTCGACACAAATGGGTCTAATCCTGAGATACTTGCAGATTTGTTAAATGATGGACTCTTAGATTATGTTGCAATGGACATAAAAACTGTGCCAGACAAGTACGACAGATTTTGTAAGGGCGTGAGTGAAAAGATTAAAAAAAGTATAGAAATTTTGAAATTATCTAATGTGGACCACGAATTTAGAACAACTTTTGAACCTGAACTTAAAATTGAAGACATTGAAAGTATTGCTAAAATCGTTGGGGAAAATAATAAATATTACATACAAAAATATAATTTACCAAATGAAAAAGTGGTTAAAATACCACATTCAGTTGATGAATTTAAAAATGCATTAATGCTTGCTCGTAAGTTTGCACCACTCACAAATTTACGAGGCATTGATATGTAAGGGATTTTTTAAAATCATTGAAAAATTACCACTTTTTTACAAAGTGGTTTTTTTTATATAAAAAAATCTTGTTTTTTTTGTTTTGATAATGAGATAAATTATGATAATATCTATATGAAATTATGAAATCTAATTTAGTAATAATTGGTTTTGAAAAACAATTTAACAAGGATTTATGCCTATATCTTGCAGATAAGCTGGATATGTTTTTTGTTGATGTTGCAGAATTAATTGAATATAATTTAATAAATAGTAAGGAAGCACTTTTAAGATGTGGTAGAGAATATATAGAAAAAGAAGAAAAAAAGACCGTAAGAAATGTTGCTGATTATGAAAATACAATTATAAATATTCCTTATGATATTTTTATTAATAATAAAGATTTCTTTAATTCTGGTTGTTACAAAATTTTTATTATTCCCCAAAATCTTGAAGATGTTGATAAAATTGTAATGGCTGATAGAATTGAACTTATAAAAAGTTATTGTAATGCAATTATTGAAAATGTGGAAAATAATGTTGAAGATGTGTATAATAAGATTATTAATTCTTTGAAAGGAGAAAATAGATGAAAATAAATCAAAAGTGCATTAACACAGCAAGAGTTCTTGCCTCAGAAATGATAAATAGAGCTGGTTCTGGGCATACGGGAATAGCACTTGGTTCAGCACCAATATTGTATGCACTTTTTAAAGATCACTATAATTTTTACTCTAATAAATACATTAATAGAGATAGGTTGGTTTTGTCTGCAGGTCACGCAAGTGCACTTTATTATGCATACCTACATATGTTCGGTTTTGATGTAAGTATGGAGGACTTGAAAAATTTTAGACAAATTGGTTCAAAAACTCCTGGGCATCCAGAAGTTGGAAGTACTGATGGAGTAGAGGTAAGTACAGGACCATTAGGTCAAGGAGTTGCAAACGCAGTTGGTTTGGCAATTGCTCAAAAAAGTTTAGCAGAAAGATTTAATGTCCAGAAGTTTAATATTATAGATAACTATACATATTGTTTTGTTGGCGATGGCTGTTTAATGGAAGGTGTTGCACAAGAAGCTGTAAGCCTTGCTGGTAATTTAAAATTAAACAAACTTATTGTACTCTACGATTGTAATGAAATTACAATTGATGGAAAATTAGAGATATCAAACACAGAAAATTGCAAACGCAAATTTAAGGCAATGGGCTGGAATGTAATTACAGTTTGGAATGGAAATAATTATTCTTGTATAACAAAAGCTATATCAAAAGCAAAAAAGAGTAAAATAAAACCTACCATTATAATTTTTAAAACTCATATTGGTTATGGTAGCATTTATGAAGGCTCAAACAAAATTCACGGGAAACCACTTTCTTTAGAAGAAATAGATAGATTGAAGCAAAATTTAGAAATTGAGGGTGATTTTAAAATTGATGAAGATGTTAAAGAATACTGTTTGAGAGCACATAGAAGAGCTAAGGTGGAATACTATAAATGGGAAAAACAGGTTATTCTATATAAGAATACTCATCCTGATTTATGTCAACAGTTTTTTGATTTTTTCAGTCGTCCAAAATTGAATTTGCAAAAGCTTTGTAAAGGTAAATTAACAGATAATTTAAGTATGAGAGAGTCGGGACATATTGTTTTGAACCAGATTGCAAAAAATGTTAGTTCATATATGGGGGGAACGGCAGATGTTTCGTCATCTACACTTGCCTATATTGACGATGGTGGAGATTTTTCTTCACAAAATTATAGGGGAAGAAATATTCACTATGGTGTTAGGGAACACGCAAGTGGAGCAATTTCAAATGGTATTTCTCTTTATGCTGGGGCAATGGTTTTTTGTTCAACATTTTTATCTTTTTCAAACTATGAAATCCCTGCCATTAGAATGAGTGCACTTATGAATCTTCCTGTACAATACATTTTTACGCATGATAGCATTATTGTGGGGGAAGATGGACCAACTCATCAACCAATTGAACAATTAGCTCAACTTCGTGCCATTCCAAACTTTACTGTATATAGACCAGCAGACCAAAATGAACTCACAGCAGTCTTTAACACTTCGTATGAAAACAGAAAACCTTGTGCAATAGTTGTAGCAAAACAAGTTTTACCATTAATTGAAAGTAGCTTTGACGGTGCAACTTGTGGTGCGTATGTTCTTAGAGAAGATGAAAATTCTAAAATTATCATTTTTGCAAGTGGTAGTGAAGTGCATTTGGCTTTAAAAGCTAAGGATATTTTAAATAAAGAAAATATTAATGTTACAATTGTAAGTGTTCCAAGTATTGAAATATTTGAAAGTCAACCTGAAAAGTACAAAAAGTCTATTTTAAAACCTGAAATACAAAAAAGATTTTGTGTTGAAGCTTCATCTGATTATAAGTGGCTTAAAGTGTTTGGGGGTAAATTTTTTGGTATAGATACTTTTGGGTATAGTGGTAAAGGTAAAGATGTGTTAAAAAAATTAAATTATTTACCAAAAGATTTGGCAAAATTTATTAAAAATAATATTTAGCAAATAGTGAATAAAACAAAAATTTTTACACATATTATATTTGCGAATAGTCAATAGACTTTCTCGCACAAGCGTCCATTGTCGGGGCGCTTTTTATATTTTTTTATTTGACTATGAATAATAAAGTGTTTATAATTCTTCAAGAGGTAAAGTATGAAAACTATAAATATTGATGGAAATACAGCTGCTGCTAAAATTGCATATTTTTTAAGCGAAGTCGCAGAAATTTATCCAATAACACCTTCGTCTGTTATGGCAGAACTATGTGATGAATGGAGTGATGGGGGAAAATTGAATTTTTTGGGGAAACCATTAATTGTTAGGGAGATGCAGTCTGAGGCTGGTGTTGCTGGTGCTGTTCACGGTTCATTGGCGTCTGGGGCATTAACAACAACATTTACGGCAAGTCAAGGCTTGCTTTTAATGATACCTAATATGTATAAAATTGCAGGCGAGTTGTTACCAACAGTTTTTCACATTTCAGCAAGAGCTTTAGCAACACACGCACTATCTATTTTTGGTGACCACTCTGATGTTATGTCTGCAAGAAGTACAGGCTTTTGTATGATATGCTCAGGCAGTGTTCAGGAAAGTTTGGATTTGGCATTGGTGTCACACATTGCAAGTTTGAATTCTAGTTTGCCATTTATGCACTTTTTTGATGGATTTAGAACATCGCACGAAATTCAGAAAATATTTGATATTGACGAAGAAGATATAAAAAAGATTATTCCTTACGATAAAATTAAGGAGTTTAAGTCAAGAGCATTAAATCCAGAGCACCCACACGAGCAGGGGACAGCGCAAAATCCAGACATATATTTTCAAAATAGAGAAGCGTCAAATAAGTTTTATTTTAAAGCATACGATGAAGTTGTCAATGCAATGAATTTAGTTGCAACCATAACAGGAAGAAAATATCAACCATTTGATTATTATGGTGATAAAAATGCTGAAAAAATTATCATTATGATGGGCAGTGGAGCAGAAACAGCAGAAGAAACTATAGATTATTTAAATAAAAAAGGAGAAAAACTTGGGCTTGTTAAAGTAAGGCTTTTTAGACCTTTTAATTGTGAAGCTTTAGCAAAAGTTATTCCTTCATCTGTTAAAAAAATTGCAGTGTTAGATAGAACAAAAGAAAGTGGGGCAGTTGGTGAACCTCTTTATTTAGATGTAGTAACATCACTTGCAAGGATGGGCATAGGTGCAAGTGTGGTTGGTGGAAGATACGGACTTGGAAGTAAGGAATTTACTCCTGCCTGCGTCAAAGCTGTTTTTGACAATCTGGATTCTGCAAATCCAAAGAACTCTTTTACTGTTGGAATTGAAGATGATGTCACAAATTTATCTTTAAAAATTCAACCTTTTTCAATTGGACACGATAATCTTGAATATAAATTTTTTGGATTGGGTAGCGATGGTACTGTTAGTGCCAATAAAAACAGTATAAAGATTATAGGAGAAAACACTAATAAGTATACACAAGGTTTTTTTGAATATGATTCAAAGAAATCTGGAAGTATAACCATTTCTCATTTAAGAATTTCAGATACACCTATAAAATCTACTTATACATTGACTAATGCCGATTTTATAGCTATTCATAATTATAGTTTTGTAAGTAGGTATGATGTTTTAAAGGGATTAAATCAAAATGGAATAGTTCTTTTAAATACCGTTTTAGATGAAAAAGGTCTTTCCGATGATTTGCCCGATTATTTTGTGAAAGAACTACAATCTACAAATGCACAACTTTACATTTTAAATGCTCAAGAAATAGCTAAAAAGTGTGGGCTTGGGAATAAAATTAATGTTATTATGCAAACTGCGTTTTTTAAACTTGCAAACATAATGGATTATGAAAGTGCTGTAAACTGTATGAAAATTGCAGTTAAAAAAACATACGGCAAAAAGGGTGATGCCGTTGTTGAAATGAATTATAGAGCAATTGATGAAGCTTTAAATGGACTTTTAAAAGTTGATGTAAATAAACTTGTTGGTAAGCATTATGAAGAGAAAAAAATCAATGAGTATTATGACAACTTTATAAAACCAATCAATGAATTAAAGGGAAATGAGTTAAAAGTTTCTGCCTTTAATCCAAACGGTTATGTCCCTACAGGTACAACTCAATTTGAAAAGCGTGGAATTGCATTAGAATGTCCAAATTGGAATACGGAAAAATGTGTTGAGTGTGGGCTCTGTGTGCTTGCTTGTCCTCATTCTGCTTTGAGAGCCGTTTTGATTGATGACAACAATTTAAAAAACGCTCCTGATGGTTTTGATAGTAAAAAGGCAATAGGAATTAATGGCGCAAATTATAAAATTCAATTAAGTCCACTTGATTGTACAGGTTGTGGTGTATGTGCAAATGTTTGTCCTACAAAAGCACTTGATATGACTCTAAGTACAAATATACTAGATAAAGAAATTAGAAACTTTGAATTTTCTCAAACATTACCCAAACTTGAACAACCATTTGGAAATAACACACCAAAAGGTTTGCAGTTTGCTAATTCTTACTTTGAATATAACTATGCTTGTGGTGGTTGTGGAGAAACTCCTTACATCAAACTTGCAACTCAACTTTTTGGAGAAAGTATGATAATAGCAAACGCAACAGGTTGGTCGAGCATATATGGAGGTTCTGCACCTGCCTGTCCTTATACAAAAAATGAAAACGGGCACGGTCCAAGTTGGGCGAATAGTTTGTTTGAGGACAATGCAGAGTTTGGAATGGGAATTGAACTTGGAATAAAAAGTCAGAAGTTGGAGCTTGAAAACAAATTTAAAAAATTAATATCAGTAACATCTAATGAAAAATTAAAAGATTTATCACAAAAATGGATTAAAAATCAAAATAATCTCTCATATTTTGAATGTAGAGAAATTATTAAGGAACTTGAACTTGATGGAAGCGTAGGAGCAAATTCAATTTTAGAGCAAAAGGATATGTTAGCTAAGAAAAGTGTGTGGATATTTGGTGGAGACGGTTGGGCATACGATATTGGCTATGGTGGACTTGATCATATCTTAGCATCAAATGAAGATGTTAACATTTTAGTTCTAGACACAGAGGTGTATTCTAACACAGGGGGACAAAGTTCAAAATCAACCACAAAAGGTGCTTTTGCAAAATTCGCAATGGGTGGTAAAAGAACAAATAAAAAAGACCTTGCTTATATGGCAATGGCATATAGTGATGTCTATGTTGCATCCGTTTCTTTAGGAGCAGACCCTATTCAATGCATAAAAGCTTTTAAAGAAGCAGAAGCTCATAAAGGCCCAAGTATTATAATTGCTTATGCTCCTTGTATTAATCACGGATTTAATATGTCCAATAGTTTTGGGGAAATGAAAAAGGCAGTGGAGACGGGTTATTGGAATCTTTTTAGGTATAATCCAGATAATGAACAAAAATTGGTTATAGATAGTAAACCTTCAAAAGAATATTCAGAATTTTTGGCAGGAGAAACCAGATTTACTTCAATGGTAAAAAGAAATCCAGATATGGCAAAAGTTTTATTTGAAGAAAGTGAACAAAATGCAAAAAATAGATTTGAAAGATTAAATAAGCTTGACGGCGAATGATATCTAAAATGCAGAACGGCAGAAGCATTATTGCTTCTGCCGTTTGCTACGGTAAAGAAAATAATTTTCTTTACAAACATAATATTTGTAAATTTTTAAAAAATATTCATAACTTTTTAAATTTACATATAATTTACATTATGATATAATTTTTATATGAGAGTATTAATTGAAATTGAGTATAATGGAAATAATTTTAACGGTTGGCAGAGTCAAAAAAATGGGCTTGGAGTACAAAATGTCTTACAAGATATTTTAAGTAAACTCTTGCAAGAGGATATAAAAATTGTTGGAAGTGGAAGGACTGATGCAGGGGTACACGCAATTTGTCAGAAGGCACATTTTGATATGAATTGTAATTTCGACTTAAAAAAATTACCATTAGCAGTGAATTTTGCTTTACCAAAGTGTGTGCGAGTACTGTCAGCAAAACAAGTTGATAACAATTTTAATGCTTGTACAAATGCGCATAAAAAAACATATTTGTATAAACTTTTTTCTAGGAATATTGAAAGTCCATTAAAAGAAGGGCTTTACGCACATATACCATATCCACTCGATTATGAAAATATGGTTAAGGCCTCAAAATTGTTTTTAGGAGTTCATAACTTTAAGGGCTTTTGTTCAGAAGGTTCATCTGTTAAATCATTTGAAAGGGAAATATATGATTTAAATATTGAACAAAAAAATGATGAGTTTTGGTTTTATATTACAGGTAATGGTTTTTTATACAATATGGTTAGAAGAATTGTTGGGGCACTTGTGGAAGTGGGAAGACATAAAATTTCTTATGAAGATATAAAGCTTGCTTTAAATGATTATCAGCATAAACATATTACAAAAAATATGCCAGCTTGTGGATTATATTTACTAAATGTTGAATATTAAATTTGTTATAATAATGTAACTTTATAAAATTTTTTGTATAAATATTTATAAAATTGTATAAAACACTTGTTGTTTTGACTATTATTTGTTATCATATTGTCAAACAAAGGAGTAGAATATGTATCCACTAGAAGAAAAAATTGATGGTGATTATGTTGAACTTGTTCATTTTTTAAATTCTTTAAATAGAAGATTCTTGATTACAAGTGGTAAATCTTGTGATGAGTTTGATAAATATATAGTTGAAGATTTTCCAAATATATTAAAAATTATAAAATCTTCAAAAACACAGAAAGAACTTGAAAGTAACTTAAATTTATTATTTGACCACTACGATTCAAAGGTTGCCGATCTTCTTGCTGGAAAAGGAGAAATGCAGTCAAAGATTGAACTTGTTTTTAGGGAAATGGGACGAATAAAAGCTCAGGAAAGAGCTAAGACGGAATGGCTAATTAAGGGTATAAGTCAAAAAAAGATTGATAGTGTTTCTGAAAGTACATTAGGTGCAAAAAAGCAATTAAAATATGCAGTACATAATATGGAAAATGCTAAATCAATTTTGAATGATAAAGAAAAACTTTCTGTTATGTTTCAGTCTATGCCCGATGTAACTGAAGCTGAGTTTAAAAATCGTATGTTAAAAGCTTATGAAAATTACGCTAAAGAGCTTAGAAAGCATAGAGAAAGATATCATGCATTATTTTTAGATTTTAGTGAATTAATGTATGAAAATGTCGCAATTGCAGAAATAAATGAGCAAAGAAATTCAGTTAAAAAAGCTGTAAGAACGGAAAGTATGGAAACAGCTTAAACTTCTTGAAAAATTTGTAAAATACTGTTGACATTATGTAAAAAATGATATAAACTTAATGCGTCTTAACTTTAAGGCGCTTTTTTTGTGGATTAGCCCCCTACAAATCTGTGCTTTAAATGGGCATAATTTATGGAGGTTAATATGAAAACATTGATGGAAAAACCAGCTGAAGTTGAAAGAAAATGGTATATTGTAGATGCAACAGATATGCCACTTGGAAGACTAGCTAGTCAAGTTGCTGATATTCTTCACGGAAAAAATAAGGCGACTTATACACCAAATGTAGATGCTGGAGATCATGTTATAGTTATAAATTCAGATAACATTATCTTAACAGGTAAAAAGTTATCACAGAAAAAACTTCGTTGGCACACCGGTTATGTTGGTGGATTAAAGGAAGTTGATTATAAAACACTTATGGCAACTAATTCTGAAAAAGCTGTTGTACAAGCTGTTAAAGGTATGCTCCCCAAAAATTCTCTTGGAAGAAAGATGCTCACTCGTTTAAGAGTTTTTAAAGGTGCAGAGCACGATCATGTTGCACAACAACCAATAAGTATAGAATTAAAAGGAGCTAGAAAATAATGGCAGAGAAGAAAGCAACTTTAAAACAAAAAACTCAATTCCTTGGAACAGGAAGAAGGAAAAAAGCAATTGCTAGAGTAAGACTTATTCCTAATGGAAAGGGCAAAATTGTTGTTAATAAAGAAGATATAAACGATTATTTTAAAAGTGATGTTTTAAAACTTATTGTTCGTCAACCATTAGAACTTACAAACACAACTGAAAAATATGATATTTTTGTTAATGTTGTTGGTGGTGGACTTACTGGTCAAGCAGGCGCAATAAGTTTAGGTATTTCAAGAGCTTTAACAAAAGCTGAAGAAAATTTGAGAACAGAACTCAAAAAAGCAGGATTCTTAACTCGTGACAGCAGAACAAAGGAAAGAAAGAAATATGGGTTAAAGAAAGCTCGTAAAGCTCCACAATTTAGTAAGCGTTAATATGATGTTAATATACAAGTGTTTGGAAGTCTTTTCTTTACACTTGTATTTTTTTATTTTTTTACAATTTGTTTTTATTTTTTATTAACTTATGTTATTCTATAAAAGATAATTTTGAGGTGAAAAATGTATGACATTATAGTTATAGGTGGTGGACCTGCTGGATTGACAACAGCAATATATGCATTAAGAGCAAAGAAAAAAGTCCTCTTAATTGAAAGATATTCTCCAGGTGGGCAGGTTGCACAAACGGGCAAAATAGAAAATTATCCTGGTTTTAAAAGTATTGATGGAATGGAACTTGCAAGCTTGATGTTTGATCAGGCATTATCACTTGGATTGGAAACAGTTTTTTCCGATGTTTTAGACTACGAACTTCTGGGAAAAATTAAAAAAGTAAAAACTTATGATGGAGAATTTGAAGGTAAAACAATAGTGTTGGCCATCGGGGCTGTCGCTCGACAACTAGATGTTGAAAATGAAAAGAAATTTATAGGTCGAGGTGTGAGTTATTGCGCAACTTGTGATGGAAATTTCTTTAAAGATAAAGAGGTTGCAGTTGTTGGTGGGGGAAATACTAGTTTTGAAGATTGTTTGTATTTGTCTGATATAGTAAAAAAAATATATCTTATTCATAGAAGAGATGAGTTTAGAGGTGACAGACATACACTTGAAAAGCTTTACAAATTAGAACGAGATGATAAAATTGAATTTGTTTTAAATTCAACTATAAAGGAGTTAAATGGGGATACTAAACTTGAAAGCATTGTAGTTGAAAATAAAATGGACAAAACTACCAGAGAGATTAAGGTCGATGGGTTGTTTGTTGCAATAGGTAGGCGTCCAGACACCACACTTTTGCAAGAAAAAATTTCCATTGACGAAAATGGTTATATAATTACAGATGAAAATATGCAAACAAACATTGATGGTGTTTATGCCGTTGGTGATGTTAGAAAAAAAAGGTTGAGACAAATTGTAACAGCTTGCAGTGATGGTGCTATTGCATCTGTTGATATAATTGATTATATTTCAAAAAATTTTTAAAAGTTAGGAGAAAAATTTATGTGGGCAAATGAAATTGCTGATAGAATTATTAAGGAAAGACCAAACGAAAAAGTTTATACCATTGCATCGGGGGTGAGTCCATCTGGTTTTGTGCATATTGGAAATTTTAGAGAAATTGTAACCCCTCTTTTTGTTGCAAAAGCATTAAAAAACAAAGGCAAAAATGTCAGGTTCATTTTATCACTTGATGAATTTGATAGATTCAGAAAGGTGCCTGGTAATATACCTAGTGAATATTCAAAATATATTGGTAAACCTTATGTTGACATACCAAGTCCTTTTTCTCAGGGTGAAAGTTATGCAGAATATTTTGAAAAGCGTTTTTTAAACGAGTTAAAACAAGTTGGGATTGAGCCAGAATGTATTTATCAAGCAAAAGAGTATAGAAGTGGTAGATATGCTCAAAAAATAAAACTTGCAATGGATAAAAGATTTGAAATTTTTGATATTATTGATAGTTTTAGAACTCAAGATGCAGAAGAGGGCGAAAAAGATAATTATTATCCAATAAGTATTTATTGTGATAACTGTGGAAAGGAAACAAAACAAATCATTTCTTATGATAGTCAAAGTGGAGATATAGAATATAAATGTGAATGTGGACATATGTGCAAAATTAATATTTTCACTGCTAGAAATATAAAACTCCAATGGAAGGTTGATTGGCCAATGAGATGGCAAGAAGAAAATGTTATATTTGAATCTGGTGGAATGGACCATTCAACTGCAAATGGTAGTCACGATGTTGCAGAAAGAATATCAAGAGAAATTTTTGGATTTGAACCTCCAATTTATGAACCATATAATTTTATTGGAATAAAGGGGGGAGGAGCAAAGATGAGTTCTTCCACCGGTAATGTTCTAACTCTAACAGATTTACTAAAAGTGTATGATAAAAATTTGATTTTATGGTTCTATGCAAAGTATAAACCAATGCAAAATTTTAATTTGGCATTAGATAACGATGTTATAAGATATTACAGTGAATTTGATAGATATGCTAAAATGTTTTTTGAAGGAAGAATTGATGATGGGAATAAGGAGATTTTGCAATTCACTGATGTGAAGGAAGATTATTTAAAGTATCCTAATTTTAGTTATCTTGCAACATTTTTACCAATAGTAAATTATAATTTGGAATTTTTAGCAAAGTTAATGGAAAAAGAAAACGCAGATCCTTCTAGTTCTTATTATAAGGAAAGATTAGAAAGAGCTATGTTTTGGGTGGAAAATTACGGAAAAGAATATCAAGTTAATTTACTTGAAGAAAAAAATATTGAATATTACGACAAATTAAATGAAGAAGAAAAATTTTGGATTAAGAAAACTATTGAACTTCTTGACAAAGAATATGCTACAAGTGACGAATTGCAATCTGAGTTATATTCTGTTATTAAGTATTTAAATTTAGAACCACAGGAATTAAAGCAGATGCAAAAAAAGTATTTTGAAATTTTGTATAATTTGATACTAGGGAAAAATCAAGGACCAAAATTGGGCATTTTCTTGATGGCAATTCCTAAGGATAAACTTTTTAGTTTATTAAAATTCTAAAAAAACACGCAATTTGCGTGTTTTTCTTTTATATGGTTTAAATTTTTTGGACTTTTTTGTAAATATATGTTACAATTTTGCAGATAATAATTTAAGGGGAATAGTTTTGGAATATATAGCTGTTATTTTGTTTGCAAGTATAGTTTTTTTAAGTTTATTTTTATTAAAAAAGAAATTTAACAATAAAACTGTATTAATTACCATTCTTTTTACAACTGCTCTAATTTTGTTATTTGGGCTTAGAATTATATTTGAAGATGCTTTTGATAGAATATATTCCTTAGAAACAGATTTGTTTTCAAGACCAATGACAGGCTTTTTGGCAGTTTTAAGATGGTTTACTTTAACTGCGATATTGGCAACAATGTTATCTCCATTTGTTAAATTGAAATCTTATAGAAATATAACAGCATTTATTACATTGTTTTTTGCAATTTTAAATATTATATTTTTAAAACAAAACATAATTGCATTTGTTGGCAACATCAATGTTTCATTTTTTCATTATAGATCTATACTATTTATTTTAGAGCTTGGACTTTTGCTGGGCATATCTGCCTATGAACTTTTTGATTTATTAAAAAATAAACAATACCCCAACAGAAAAGAAGTTGGAATAATGTTTTTTGCTTATGCAGGTATAACTATTTCTTGTTTCCCACTTTCTACCTTTCAGGTTTTATTTGGGAATTTTGGTGGGGCATTAGAAGATTTTAATTTAGCACATAGATTATTTTTATATTTCACAATATTTACTATTGGGATTTTATTTATTATTTTTAGGAAAAAAGAAGATAATGTTAAAAAAGCAGTGCTGTTAACAATGTCAACAAGTGCCTTAATTTTGTTTTGTTACTCTTGGAATGTTTTTACATTTACATATGCGAATTTGCCATTGCACTTGTGTAACACTGCTGTATTTTTAATTTTTATTGCTTTTGCATTTAAATTGAATAGTGTGTATTATTTTACTTATTTTGTAAATGTTATTGGCTCATTTTTTGCAATGTTTTTCCCAAACACTACTGCAACATTATTTTCTTATTCTGGAATTCATTTTTGGTTTACGCACGCTTATGTGTTAATTTTGCCAATTTTAGCTATGATGTTTGGTTTGTATAAAAGACCAACATTTAAATATATGCGAAATTCCATATTTATTTTTTCAGCATATTTTGTTGCAATGGTGGTTGCAAATGCTTGGATAAATACATTTACACCTGTAGATTATTTCTTCCTTTATGGAGATGCAATATCGAAATATCTTCCTTTTTTGGAAACAATTAGATTAAATTTTCAATTGTTGATAAACATTTCTGGAACATTATATAAGATTTATTGGTTATATGACATATTAGTGTATATTGGTTATATTGCGTTGATGTTTGTCATTTGGGGAGGTTATAAAATTTATTATAATGTTGAAGACCACTACAAAGAGCTTTTTGTGTTACAAAAAATTGATAAATTAAGAATTGCGCAATTAAAAAAAGATTTAAAAGATATAACAAAACCAATAAATCCTAAGGGGGGTAATATGATAAAGATAACAAATTTTTCCAAAACTTATGGGTTGAATAAACACAAGGCTGTTGATAATTTTAGTTTGGAAGTAAAAGCTGGTGAAGTGTTTGGGTTTTTAGGACATAACGGAGCAGGGAAATCAACTTTAATTAAATGTATGGTTGGTATTCAAAGCATTACGGAAGGAAAAATTGAAATTTGTGGATATGATATAGAAAAACAACCTCTTCAAGCAAAACTTCAAATAGGGTATGTTTCTGATAATCACGCAGTTTATGAAAACTTAACAGGAAGAGAATATATTAGTTATGTTGCAGACTTATTTATGGTTCCAAAGGAAGAAAGGGAAGAAAGATTAAAAAGATATCTAAAAATGTTCCAGCTTGAAGAAGCTATTGATAATCAAATTAAAAGTTATAGTCACGGTATGAAACAAAAAATTGTTGTTATATCTGCCTTAATTCATAATCCTAAGGTATGGGTGTTAGATGAACCTTTAACAGGACTTGATCCAAGTAGTGCATATCAAATTAAGGAATGTATGCGAGAACACGCTGATAATGGAAATATTGTTTTCTTTTCAAGTCACGTAATAGAGGTGGTGGAAAAAATATGCGATAGGATTGCAATAATTCAAAAGGGTGTATTAAAAGGTGTTTTTGATTTAAAAACTTTAAAGAAAAACAACATTGATTTGGAAGATTTGTATTTAAGCTTTGTTGAAAATCAAAAAGATAAAAATAAAGAAGAGTTAGAAAAAGTTCAAAAACGAGCACTTGAATTGCAAGAGAAATTTGGAGGCGTTGATGATAAATAGAATTAAAACATTAACATTGCTTCAATTAAAAAATAAAAAAAATAAAAATAAAAATAGAATAAATACAAGCATATCAATAATAATTCAAGTTTCAATTAGTCTTTTAATGATATTAGGATTATATTTTTTATTAAATTATATAAAACAACTTGCAATTTTGCCAATTGATTCTAATTTCTTTTTATTTATGTTGTTTATAACTCAGGCAGTGGGAATTTTAACTTGTGTTTTTGGACTTGCTAATTTTTTGTATTTAAGCAAAGATAATTCAGTTATTTTCAGCTTGCCAGCATCTCCATTTGAAATTTTTGTAAGTAAATTAACAGTTTATTACATAACAGAATTTAAAAAGAATTTATTTTTTTTAGTTCCATTTTTCTTAGCTTTTGGAATTGTATTAAAACTTAATGTTTTATTTTACATTTTAATTATATTTATGATAATTTTATTGCCATTTTTACCCGTATTAATTGGTGCAATTTTTTCTTTACCCTTAATGTATATTAAAAAAATGTTTAAAAAAATACCAGCTTTAAAAATTATTTTTTCCTTTATAATTGCTGGATTAATTATTTGGTTATTAATATATATTACACAAATTATTCCAAGACCATTGAGAATTTTAGCAATATATAATCAATTTTTTGATTTTGTAAAAGGGTTGATTGTCTCCATAAATCAATTTTCTACAATTTATATGGTTATTTCAAATTTAATGTTAAATATCAATTTTCTTACAAATTTCTTAATCTTTGTTGCAACATTGATTGTTTTGTCTGGCATTTGCGTTGGAATAGGATTTTTATATTTTAAAATTGCAAGTCAGAGTTTTGAGTATGCTACAAAAACCAAAAAACATAAAGATGAAAAACCAATAAAAAATACTTTTTGGGTGTTTGTAAAAAAAGAAATTATTTTAAATTTAAGAAATACTGAAACATTTATTTCACACATCTTATACATAGTTAGTTTACCTGTGCTACTTTTTGTGGTTAATGAAATTATATCGGCAATAGATGTAAATCTTAATGGTCTAGCAATTGCGTTTGCAGTGAATATTTTAATAGGATTGATGTTCTTGACGGCAACAAATACAATCAGTGCATCGGCAATAACAAGTGAAGGTGCAGAATTTGGCTTAATTAAAACAGCTCCAAGTGATACATATAAAATATGTTATGCTAAATTTACAGTTAACTTTATTATTTCGCTTTTGGGTGTTTTAAGCTCAATTATTGTTTTAGCAATTTCAACCAAATTTAATTCCTTTTCATTATTTTTAATTTTTATAACATTTTTGCTTGTAAACACTGCACATATGTTTTGGTCTTTGCAAATTGATTTATTAAAACCAAGGCTTTTAGAATTTGCAAGCTCTGGAAATTTAAGAGATAGTAAAAACATTGGACAATGTGTTTTGATTGGCTTTTTAGTTTCTATTGTCTTTGCAGGAATTGCTTTCTTCTGTTTTCAAGGAATGAATTTAATAAATATGTTAAAACTACCTTTAATCGCTGGACTATTTTTTGGTGTTAGGTTATACTTATTTCAGCTTAACATCAAAGTTTACTTTGATAGAATACAAATGTAAAAGGAGTAAATATGGCAAAAAAATTTATACCTATAATTGCTGGTGTCGTAGCTGTTATTGCTATTGTAATTATTGCAATCGTAGGATCAAATCCAGACTTACATAACAAGGAAATTTATGTTAATTCTATAACAATAACTACGGAAAAATATGATACTTATAACAGTGGTGGTTACACTGTAAGCCGTTTTATGATGAAAGATGAAAATACGACTGTTGTTAATGGTAATAAAACATTTAAAATAGATTATACAGTTGCTCCTTCAAATGCAACATATAAAACAGTTAATTTTAAATCGTCTAACACAAGCATTGCAACAGTTGATGAAAACGGCTTGGTTACATTTTTAAAGGAAGATAGTGTTTTTATAACTTTGGAAGCAAAGGATTCCTCTCAACAAAAGGCAGTTGCTCAACTTGTTTGGCCAGCAACCAGTGAGGCAGGTTTAAATGTTAATTTAGACAATCTTGGGAATTTAGAATTTGGCAGTGATGTAGGGGAAGTTAATCTTTCTAAAACTGAAAACGATACTCTTTATCTTTATCAAGGTGTGAAATATTCATTAGTAAGTGAAGGGGAAATAGACATTTCTGAAACAGAAGTTGCTAGTTTAAATGAAGATGTTTTAGAAACATTTACAAAAGGTGAGTTTGTTTTAAAATTTAATTTTAATGGTACGGGAAAAACACAAAATGTTCAAGTTGTTGAATTTGTAAATGCGTTTATGATGGGAATTTCTTATTCGGGCTATATTGAAACTGTAAATAATTTAAATAATGAAACAATTTCAGCTAACTTCTTAAATAAGAATGCTCAAAAATATCAGATTGGTGTTGATAATGCCTTCCATTTTGACATTGTAATACAAGATAACAATTATGATAACATTGACTTGGCAAATGCAGAATTATTATATGTTACATATGAAGTAGTTGGTGGCGAAAAGGTTTTGGTAGAAAATTCAGAAGTGTTCTCTATTAATAATGATAGAACATTGACATTTGCTTCTAATAATGTTGGAAAAGAATATGAAGTGCAAATTTCACCAAAATATAATTTTTTAAACAAAGATGCATTAACATTCAATTTTGTGCTTGTTGAAGGTATAAATGTTTATTCTCACGAAGAATTAAAAGAAAATTTTTCTAATTTAGATATCACTAATTTTATCATTCATTCAAATATTGTTGCAAAAGTAAATAACAACCAATTAGATCCTTATGGAAGAGTTATTAATTTTAGTGAATTGACAAGCAATAATGGTATAACGGGAGATATTTATACTAGATTATATACAGAAGATGAAATTGATTTTTCTGTTGGAGCAGAAGTCAATGTGTATGGAAATTATTTTAAAATTGATGGGACAAAGTTGCCATACTTAACTGTTCAAGATGCAGGAAGTGGTTATTCATCCCACGACCCTTTAAGCTGGACCCAAAGCAGTGGATACCCTTGTGCAAGTATTCAAACAGCCATATTTAAAGTTCAAGAAAACACACAAGATGCTTATGATAATGGTGTTGAAAAAGAGAATCCTGTAAACTTTAATTTGTATAATTTAAAAGTTGAAGGAAATACATCTACGGGGATTTTGTATGAAACAGGTGATGAAATATTGGAAGATGAGGCAGAAACTATTGCAAATCAGGGTTCTTCACACGCTGGAATTATGGGAAGAGGAGCAGTTCAAGTCAATACAAATAATGTTGTAGTTCTTAGAACAAACATCGGTTTGTATGCAACAGGTGTTTGTGGTGGAGTGGATTTAAACAACACCTTAATAAACGATTCTTGGGGCAATGGAATTTTGGGTTGGAGAACATCAGTCGTTAAATTAAACAATTCTACAATAAGCAGAGCAGGTGGTGCTGCAGTTTGTATTACTGATGCAACCGTTACTGATGAATATAGTCCAGAATGGATGGATGCAACCCTAACATTTGGACAAAATGTAGTTATAGATAACTATGTTTCAGGTACGGAAGGTTACTTTATTGTGAATGGACTTTCTCAAATTGTTCCATCATTAAAGGGAACTTTAAATACACAAATTGAAACACTTGGAAAAACTGTTGTAAAAGACGAAATAATTGAAGAAACAGAATATGAAATGTTTAATTTCGCTATTCAATTTGGAAGAGAAAAAAATCATGTTTCAATTAATAACACAATAACAAATGTTGGCAGTGAAGATGGTTGGGAAACTTATGTTAGTGGAACATACCTTGTTAGAAACGGTAATTACTTGGTTAACAAATATAACCCAAATGAAAAGTATGATATTAATGGAACAAATTGTGTTGTGAATAAAACAGTAGATTCTCAAATTGTTATTAATTATTTTGATGGCATTGAAGGTGGTGTTGAAAAATATACAACAATAGAAAGAAAATCTGGATATTATAACAATGCTATAACAACAGCTTTGGGAAATGTATATCTTGGTGGAGTGAGTAAAATTAGTGATGTGGAAGATTTGTTATTGTTAACAGGATTAGTAGGAGGTTACTTAGCATCATCTGATTTCGTTACAGATATAACACAAGACAACGGAACAAGTGAAATTGCGACATTCCTAAATGGTGATAGTACTGTTATTAATACAGTAAATAATGCTTTGCAAAGCAACTATACACCTATAAAGCAGGTAATAAAAAACAAAATAAGTGCATTAGCTGGTGGGGATTTAACAAATGGTCTTAAGGTGTTAAATCAGCTTTCTGACCAAGAAAAAATTGTTTATCTTTGTGATTATACACTTTACAACACTATTCAAACAAATATAAATTTATATAAGGCTTTATTGCAAAACCCAGCACTTCAAGCTTATCATACAAGCATAAATGCTTTGTTGACAGGTGTTGAAACAATTAAACAGAGTGCAAAAACAGATTCAAATTTATTGCTTGTAAGTGTTGCCGTAACACTAACTAATGATTTAATAGAGTTAAAAGAAGGAAATTCTGAAAAATTAAATTTAATAGAAGCTAAAATCAATAGTGATGCTTTAGGTGATTTCTCTGGAATACTAATTTTTGCTGGATTGTATCCCATTTCGGCTTAATAATAAAATCACGGAAAACCGTGATTTTTTTATATTTCTTTAGTTGAAGTTTTTTTTAATTTGTGTTAACCTTATAAAGTGAATTTATTTGAATTAATTAAAAAAAGTAAATCATATGAGCAATTTGTCAAGCTAATAGAGTTTGATAAACTTTCTCACGCATATTTGATTTTTAGTCCAGATGAAGAATATAATAAAATGTTTTCTAGATTGATTGCATTAAGACTTAATTGTGAAAATGTTTGTTGTGAATGTTCTTCCTGTGTAAAAATTATTAATAATACTCACCCTGATGTCATTGTATATCCCAAAAATAAAAATTTTGTTGTTGAAGATTCGGAAAATATCAATGATGAAATAAATGTAGCGCCAATGTTGTCGCAGTATAAAATTTTCATAATTGATAATTTTAACAAGGCAACAATTCAGGCGCAAAACAAACTATTAAAATTGTTAGAAGAACCACCTAAAAATGTGCACTTTATTCTTAATGCAATAAACTTAAATCCTATCTTACCAACAATTATGTCCAGAGTTCAACAAATTGAATTATCAAAATTTGACAAAAAAGAGATTGTATCTTTTGCTGATAAAAACAATTTAGATTTAAATATATTTGCACTTGATGATGGTGATGGATGGCCCTGTAAGACATTAAAACAATATAAAGATACTAATTTTGAAAAAAACAATATAATTGTTCAAAATATACTTCAAAATATGAAAACAAGTAAAGATGTTATTAAATTTACTAATGAATTTTCACAAAAAGACGGATTTGAAGAGAGATTGAACATTTTGGAAAAGTATTTTGACAATATGTTGAATGATATAATAAATGGTAAAGATTGTGAGTATACAAAGCAGGCAATAGCTCATATTTTTTGCAAAATTAACGAATCAAAAAAACAATTACAATCTAATTGCAATTTAAACTTGATTGGGGATTGTTTGTTGATGGGGATTTTGGAGGTTAAATACTTATGCAAGTAAATGAAGTTGGAATAAGCTTTGAAAGTCAACCAAAAATATATAGTTTTGACGCAAACGGATATAAATTAAATGTTGGTGATTTTGTTGTTGTGGATACAGCTAGAGGGATAGAGCTAGGAAAGGTTGCAACTCCCATAAAAACCATTGATTTAGATGAGGATAAAGAACCACTAAAAAAGATTATTAAAATTGCTGACAAAGAGGACTTAGAAAAAAAACAAACAAATTTAAGAGAAGCAAAGTTGGCAAAAGCAAAAATTATAGACATTATAAAAAATTTTCAGTTGGAAATGAAGATTGTAAATGTTGAATATACACTTGATGGTTCGAAAATGTTAATCAATTTCACATCAGATAATAGAGTGGATTTTAGAGAGCTTGTAAAAACTCTTGCTAGTGAATTTAAAACAAGAATTGAATTAAGACAAATAGGACCAAGAGACGAGGTTAAAATTTTAGGGGGAATGGGACCTTGTGGAAGACCTTGTTGTTGTACCAAAAACACAGGGGATTTTGAACACGTAAGTATTAAGATGGCAAAAAATCAAGGGTTATCGTTAAATCCATCTAATATAAGTGGACTTTGTGGAAGATTGCTATGTTGTTTAGGTTATGAAAATGAGCATTATTTAGAAACATTAAAACTTATGCCCAAAATTAACAGTGAAGTTATGACACCAGATGGAAAAGGTACTGTTTTATACAATGACTTATTGAAAAGAACGGTTACGGTAAAATTTGATGATGACAAAAAGGAATATCAAGTTTCTCAGATAAAATTTAATAAAGTTGATTCTACTTCAAATATGGAATAATGATGGAAAAAATAGAAAATTTAGATTATGGTTTAAAAATATATCAAAATTCAGATTTGTACACATTTACAAGCGATTCAATATTACTTGCAAAATTTGTAAAAGTAAAGAAAAATGATGTGATAATAGATTTGGGAACAGGTAGTGGTGTCATTGCTTTATATTTAGCAAAACGAAATGAAATAAACAAGGTTTATGGAATTGAAATTCAGCAAGAACTTGCTGAAATGGCTAAAAAAAGTGTTTTACTAAATAAATTAAGTGACAAAATAGAAATAATTAATAAAAATATGTTAGATGTGAATTTAAAAGCAAATGTTATTGTTTCTAATCCACCATATAAAAAATGCAATTCTGTTGCAAATGTTAATAAATCCAGAGCAATAGCAAGGCACGAAATTGAAATAAACTTAGAGAACCTATTAAAAACAGTAAACAAACTTTTACAACCCAATGGGAAATTTTATATTTGCTATGATGCAGACAGAAGTGCAGAATTATTATATAAGTTAAAAAATTATAAATTAGAACCCAAAAGTATGTTTTTTACTTATGCAAGCTTGAACAAAAAAGCTTCAATAGTTTTTGTAGAGGCAGTAAAGGGTGCTGGAGAACAAATAAAAGTTTTACCACCTATTATCACAAATAATAGTGATGGTAAATATATAGAAAATTTGACAATTAATGAAGTAAGGTGATTTTATGTTATATTTTATTGCAACTCCTATCGGGAATTTGGGAGATATATCTTTAAGGGCACTAGAAACATTAAAAAGTGTTGATGTTATAGCTTGTGAGGACACACGAGTATCTATAAAACTTCTAAATTTCTATGATATTAAAAAACAGCTTATAACTTATCATAAATTTAATGAAAAGGTAAGTGCGAAGGGAATTTTAAATTTATTAA
>CALVNP010000030.1 GCA_944349805.1 uncultured Clostridia bacterium | reverse complement strand
CCCATTTTACCCCCCCCGCATTTTTGTCAAGCGAAATTATACACTTTTCTACTTTTTTATTTTTCCTTTCCTATCGCTTGCCAAAAATGCAATTTTATAAGGCTTAACATATAAAAATGGTTGTTATTGAAATAACAACCATAAATTTTTTATATCATAAAGTTTTGCGTTTTTTCTTACAAATATAAACGACAAGTGTTATTAAAGTTAAACATATTATTAACAATATACCAATAAGTTTTAAAAACCATATGGACAACAAAGTTGGATTGATTTCCCTTTCAAGCATATTTGACACAAAATCTTTACTTATCATAAGATTATAAACAAAATTATTTACACTTTCCATATTAGAATAAAATTTTTCTCCAAAAACTTCTTCAGTTGTCTGCATATTATCGCTTGTATGCATAATCTTATCTTGACCTTCCGTTTCAAAAAAACCAAATCCCGTTGCAGACAAATTACCTGCAAAAAATGTTAAAGAGTTTATACCCTTTTTAAGAAAACTTGCATTGTCTGAATTAAGTCCTATGTGATTATAATTTATTCCAAAAGCTGAAATGTTAGAATAAAGTTTATCTTTACCCAATTTTAATATTTTATAATTATTTGCAAAGTTATCAATGAAATTTCCATAAATGGTTTTTAGGTCGTAATGATAATAATACAAATTGTCGCCAGCACCAATAGAGTCTAAGTTAATATACAAAATTATATTATCTAAAATTTTCTTTTGTAAACTGTTCAAAAAATACTCTGAACCTTTAAGTCCTACCTCTTCTGCACCAAAATATGCGAAAATAATATTATAATCTAGCTTTTCATCTTTTAATAATTTTGCTAAATTTAAACTTGTTACAACGCCACTTGCATTATCATTAATTCCATAACTTTTATCTTCTACAAACACATTGTCATAATGAGAACCAATAACAACATAGTTGGCAGAATTATTATCAATTACTCCTATGACATTCTGCGAAGAAGAATATGAATAGTTAAAAGCTTGTTTATAAGTACTGTAAAGTGGTTTTATTCCAATTGAAATAAGAGTGTTCATAATAAAATCAGCTGTTTCATTTTCACCATCAGAACCTGCTGTTCTATCTTGATAATATTGGTTAAAAATTTGAATTTCCTGTTGACAAAATGAAAGTTTGGTTGGAGAAGAAAGATTAAGCATTCCAATGATTAATGAAAAAAATACTAATAACACCACCAACAACTTTTTCATACCACACCCCACAATAACACAAAGATAATGAGAAATATAAATGCACCAATATAATAAAATAATAAATTTTTAATACTATATAACTTTGATAAAATACGCCCAACAATTACAAAAATTAAATATAAAAAAACAACACTTAACTTTAACAAAAAAAATGATGTGTAATAGCCAATATATGCAAATAAATTAAAAGATAAAAAATATAATAAGTTATAAAAAATTATTAAAAATCTAAATAAATTCTGAAAATTTTTTAAATCAACTTTAATTTTAAGTTCTTTTTTTTGCAAACAATAAAATAAAAAAGTTATCATTTCAAAAATTAAATAATACAATAACCCATAAGCAACAACATAAAAAAAGCACAAAAAAATGTTAGATGTTGAAAACATACTGCTTGCATTAAAATAAGTACTTATACAAAATGAAATATAGCAAAAAAATATTAAAATAATTTGTTTTAGTCCTTTTAGTTCTGCAATCTTTTTCATTTCATCTCCAAAATAGAAAAAATTAAATAATGTACTCCATTTATAGCATTCATTTGTCCTGACTTTATCAAATATTCCGTATTTAAAATAAGTTCTATAATCTTTTTTAAGGTTATAGCTGTATAGTTTTCAGCCTGTTCCCTTGCTTTTATGATTGCATATTCTTTTACTCCTAAAATTTTGGATAATTCCAAACTGCTCTCGTTAGAAATTTTAGCAAAAAATAGTCTTCTAAAATGTCCAGCTAAAAGAGAGATAACCATTAAAGGTTCAGAATTTTCTAGCATTAATTCCAAAGTTTTTATAGCTTTCTCCGATTGCTTTTTTGATATTGCATCAGAAAGTTCAAAAACTGTATAATCATCATTTTTAGTAACCAAATTTTTTACATCTTCAGAATCAATTTTCCCACTTTTGCCAGCATAATCACCAAGCTTTTTTAATTCCATCATAAGTTTTGAAAGATTAAAAGAACAATTCTCAATTAGGAGTTTAATTGCAGAGCTTTCTATAACTATATTTAAGGATAAAAAATAATCTGTAATCATTTTAGACAACTCTGAAAAATTTAATGGTTTACACTCTATAAGTTCTGCCTTTATTGATAAAAAGTTTTTGTTGTTGTCGATTATTACTAAAACACAATCCTTATTAGGATTTTTTGCATATTCACTCAACTTTTGCTTGTCACCTTCTGTAACCTTACTTACATCTTTAAGTATTACCAATCTTTTTTCTGTCAGAAAAGGCACTTGATTGCAAGCACTGATGATTTCGTCAATGGAAAAATTTTCATCATCAAACATTGTTTGGTTCAATTCACTAAAACTATCTCCACAAGCATTTTTAAACTCGTTTAAAACTTCATCTATTTGAATAAAATCATTACCTATCACCCTATACAGATTTTTCAATGGTAAACTTACATATTTTTTCATATAATCACTATCTCCCCAAAATTATTTTTTTCCAAATTCACTGAAAAACTACCAAATTTTTTTATTGAAAAACAATCTTTATCGCTTATATCTTTTGTAATATAAAAAGAACTGTTGATATTATCTTTTAAATTATTATCGTCATAATCACACACCAAAACCACATTATTGTTCATTAATTCATAGTCAATGTCCAAAATTTGATAATTTTCAAGTTTTTCAAAGGGATACAAAACTGTTTTTTCATCAAAAGTAAAAGAAAACGCAACAGCTTTATTATCATACTTATAAAACTTTATCTCTATGTTGTCAATATTGAAATCGTCTGTAATAAAATTTGAAAATTCATTAGTGTTTTCATTAGAAATAAAATAATCAGCATTATATTTATAAAATTTTAAACAATTTTCACCTTCTTCGCTGAAATCACCCACATAAAATACTTTATTATTTGCAGTAATTACAGCATTAGAAGATTTTGAATCTATGTAAATAAAAGATAAATCTGATGGTATGCAAGGTTGATTAATTACAACAACATAACAAAATGAAACACAAATAAGAACACAAAAAATTGGAAGTTTAATTTTCCCTTTTAACATAACAAATGACGAAAGGAAAAACAATGCTATAAAAAATATTAAAATGGTTATTTGGTCTATTTCAAACAATTTAACAAAAGAAAATTTAGCTTTTGAAATAAAATTTGCTAATAAAATTATAAAAGAAAA
>CALVNP010000029.1 GCA_944349805.1 uncultured Clostridia bacterium | reverse complement strand
GATTTTGATTAAAGTATTTATTTAAAATTTCTTGTTTTAGTTCTGGTGAGTAAGAATTAAATTTTTGTCCTTTAATAGCCATAAAAATACCTCCTATGATAATTGTATCATAGGAGGCACTTTTATTTAAGTGGTTTTTATTTTTGCGGAGCAAAAATTGGGTTCACTTCAATTTTCCGTGTTTTTATTTTGCTATTGCAGTAAATCTCGATTCTCTAATTACATTTACTTTAATTTGACCAGGATACTCCATTTCTTTTTCAATCTGTTTAGCAATATCGTTAGCAAGAAAAACAGCTGTTTCATCTGTAATTTCAGATGGTTTTACCATAATTCTAACTTCCCTGCCAGCTTGAATAGCATAGGACTTTTCGACACCCTTAAAGGAGTTGGAAATTTCTTCTAATTTTTCTAATCTCTTTACATAATTTTCTAAAGATTCTCTTCTAGCACCAGGTCTTGAACTTGAAATTGCATCAGCTACCTGAACAAGGACTGCTTCAACACTATTAAATTCTACATTAAAATGATGGGCTTCAATACAATGAATAACTGCACTTGATTCTTTATATTTTTTTGCGAGCTCCACACCTATTGTTACGTGTGTACCTTCAACTTCGTGGTCCAATGCTTTTCCAATATCGTGTAAAAGCCCACCACGTTTAGCAACCTTAATATCTGCTCCAATTTCACCTGCTAATAAACCAGCTATATAAGCTGTTTCTAATGAATGTTTTAAGCAATTTTGTCCATAACTTGTTCTATACTTTAATCTGCCTAATATTTTTATTAATTCTGGATGTAAACCATAAATTTCAGCTTCTTCAACAGCATTTTCTCCAGCTTCTTTAATAGCATTTTCAACATCTTTTGTAACTTTATCTACAATTTCTTCTATTCTAGTTGGATGAATCCTGCCATCTAAAATTAATTTTTCTAAAGATATTCTTGCAATCTCTCTTCTAACAGGATCAAAACTTGATAAGGTTATTGCCTCTGGAGTATCATCTACAATTAAATCAACTCCGGTAGCATTTTCAATTGCACGTATGTTTCTGCCTTCACGACCAATTATTCTTCCCTTCATTTCATCATTAGGGATTGTCACAACAGAAACTGTTGTTTCAGATGTTACATCAGTTGCACACTTTTGTATAGCTAATGATACAATATCTCTTGCAATTTTATTTCCTTCTTGTTTGGCATTTTCTTCTATTGATTTTACCGTTTTAGCAGCTTCAACCTTTGCTTCTTCTGTAAGCTCATTTATTATCAAAGTTTTAGCTTCATCTTTTTTCAATCCAGATATTTTTTCCAATTCTTTAATCATATCGGATTTTATATTTTTTTGTTCTTCAATAATCTTTTCTAAATCGTTTTGTTTATCTATTAACTCTTGTTTTGACTGCTCAATCGCTTCTGATTTTTTATCAAGAGCTAATTCTTTTTTATCAATAAACTCTTCCCTTTGTAAAAGTCTATCTTCAGAGCGTTGTAACTCTAATTTCTTTTCTTTTTGTTCCTTTTCAAATTCGTTTCTTATACCTTGAACTTCATTTTTTGCTTCAAGCAATGCTTCCTTTTTAACTGTTTTTGCTTCGGCATAAGCATCTTCTATTATCTTTAATGCTTGTGCTTTGTTTTTATCTGTCTTTTTAGAAATAAAAAATGTCTCAATCCAAACACCTGCAACAAGACCAATTATTGCAGTTCCTAAGCTTACCAAAACAACAACATAAGGAGCAACGCTTAATAATAAACTATTGCTCATTATTTCACCTCTTAACTAATATTAAACTTATAAACAAAGGGGCTAAAAGCCAAGTTTTCAATATAACTATATAATAAGGTTAGCGAAAACTCGCTAAAAACCTCTTTAATTAATAAATTTACAGTTAAAGTTTAAAATAAAACTTTAAACAAGTCAACTAATTTGTTTAAAGTTTTATTATTTTTTGTTAAATTTACATAATGGCTTATTGAATAATACAATATATAGTATTATGTATAAATAATACACACAATTTATTCAATGATATCAATATTATTTATAGCTTCTTCAATTAAATATTCATAGTTGAATTTTTCTTCCTCGGTAACAGCTTTTTTCACATTTGGTTTAATAACAGGATTTTTAGGTAAAAAAACAGTGCAACAATCTTCGTATGGTAATATAGATGTCTCATAAGTTCCAATTTCATCTGCAATTTTCATTATTTCAACTTTGTCAAATCCAATTAAGGGACGCAACACAGGTAATTGATCCACAACATTGTTTGTAACTGTTATACTTTCAACAGTTTGACTAGCAACTTGTCCTAAACTTTCCCCTGTTATTATTGTAGTACAATGAAATTTTTGTGCTATCTTTTCAGAGATTCTTAGCATCATTCTTCTCATTATAGTTATCATATACTCTTCATAGCAATTTATATGGATAGCTTCTTGTATTTTAGTAAATGGAACAACAATAAGCTTAATATCCCCTGCATATTCTTCCAAAATGCTTTTTAATTTTACTACTTTATCTTTTGCTTGAACACTTGTATAAGGAAAACTATGAAAATGAATCGCATAGAGTTTTAACCCTCTTTTTGCCATCATATATCCTGCAACAGGACTATCAATTCCACCTGACAACATTAACAAACCGTTTCCAGCAGAACCGACAGGCATTCCCCCACAACATTGAATGTTTTTAGTTAATATGTAGGTGCAACCATTTTCACGAATTTCTATAGTAATGTTTGTTTTTGCATTGTATAAGTCCACTTTTAAATTCTCGTTTTCATTTAAAATTACTTCCCCAATAATTGCAGAAAATTCATCGGATTTTATAGGAAATTTTTTGTCTGCTCTTTTTGTTGTAACTCTAAAGGTTCCTTCAAGACATTTAGCATAAGTTTTACATCTATTTTTTATTTCTTCAATGTTTGTTTTTATTTCAAAAGCTGGACTAACAGAAACTAAGCCGAAAACCTTTTTTAATTTTCCTATAATTGCATTAAATAACATTGTGTCAAATCCATATATTACGTATCTTCCCGATATTTTTTTTATGGAAAAAACAAAACTATTTAAAGCTCTTTTTATATTTTTAATAAGAAGATTTTCAAAATAAGATCTATTATTCCCTTTCAAATATAATTCACCATAGCGCAATATTATAACATTTTCATTCATTTTACATTCCTTTTAGCTTTGACACACATTCATTAAGTTTTTGGGTTACAATTTTTGCTTCTTCAATAGTATTATTTTTTGAAAAACTCAACCTTATGCTTCCCTTAACATAGTCGTTAGGCAGTCCCATTGAAGACAATATTCTATTCCCAACTTTTGATCCCGAGCAAGCACTTCCTCGACTTATCAAAATATTATTTTCTTCAAGCATATGCACAATAGTTTCGCCATTAATCCCCTTGTAACTGATAGATAAGATATATGGAGAACCATTGCCATTAATTTTAAAATCACCTTCTAAATTTTTTATTACATAATCTCTGATTGCTTTTACATTGTCACTATTATATGATATTTCTTCAACAGCCCCTTTAAAGCCAGTTATAGATGCTATATTTTCCGTTCCAGAGCGCAAATTATATTCTTGTCCACCACCAAAAATTATTGGATTAATTTTATTTTTATTTTTAATATAAAGCGCACCAATGCCCTTTGGTCCATAAATTTTATGAGCACTAATTGAGTACAAATCTATATCATTGTTTAAAGCATATTTTAGTTTACCAAAAGCCTGGACTCCATCGGAATGAAAAATAGCATTAGGACAAATATTTTTTTTAAGTTCAATAAATTTATCTAAATTATTTATTGCTCCTGTTTCATTGTTTACGTGCATAACTGATATAAAAGAAGTATTCTCAGTTATTTGTTTTGCAAAATCATCAAAATCAGCTTCTCCGTTTTTATTTAATTTTATGAATTCTACATTAAAGCCTTTATTTTTTAAATATGATGCAGTATTGTAAACAGATGGATGCTCTCCTTCTGTAAAAAGTAATTTACCAAAATTTTTTTTAATAGAACCTTGAATTGCAATATTGTTAGCTTCAGTTGCTGATCCTGTAAAAATTATATTGTCTTTAAATTCAACTCCTAAGGTTTTTGCAATAATGCTTTTAACTGCATCAATCTCTTTCTTATTATCTGCACCTTGTTTATAAATGGAAGAAGGATTATAAAAGTTATTAACAGAGAACTCATTAATATATTTTAAAGAAGATTCACAAATTTTAGTAGTGCTTGCATTATCAAAATATATCATCTTAATTTAGCCTCAAATTTATATTCACAATCTTTTATTACTTTTTTAATTACATTATTGACTTCATCTTCTGTTAATGTTTTGTCCTGCGATGACAAAATTATATGAAAAGCCAAACTTTTTTTGTTTTCACCGA
This sequence comes from uncultured Clostridia bacterium, assembly GCA_944349805.1. GTDB lineage: Bacteria > Bacillota > Clostridia > Christensenellales > UBA1242 > Caccopulliclostridium. The sequence continues at coordinate 1,241 of CALVNP010000029.1, read as the reverse complement.
GAGTTAAACTTCTATAAATATCAAATATTTCAGCTGAGTGTAATAAATTACCCACAGATTTACAAATTGAATTTAGTATTTTATCAGATGGTATATCTTCACTTATGATTAACGCTAAATCTCTTTCAACATAAGGAAATTTTGAAATTGGTTTTGTTATAATCTTCTTTTCTTTTAAACTCAATAAGAAATCAATATTAATTTCTGCATAAAGTGTTTTATCATTAAGTTCAAAATTTGAACACACTTTTGGATGAACCACACCAAATGTACAAATTATTTGTTGTGTTTGTTTATCAATTATATCTGCACTCATTCCAGGATGCATATAAGGCATAGAAGAATATTTTAAATCGTAATCGAACTCAAATGGTTGTAATATTTTTAAAACAATTCCCTTCAATTGATAAAAATCTAATTTTTCATCAATAGTGCCAATACTTAACATAGCAACTTCATCTGGTTGTTCTGTTAAAGGTAATTGTTTTGGCAAATATATTCTTCCACACTCAAAAAACCTTAAATTTTTATTCCCGTGTTTTACATTGTAAGATAAAGTATTTAGCATAGAATAAACCATAGATGTTCTTACACAAGATAAATCATCGCTTATAGGATTTCCAAGTTTAATCATACTATAATTCTTATGCTCAGGTGTTAGAAGTATTAAATCGTTAGCATTTGCAGGACAAAAAGAATAATTTAAAGTTTCAAAATATCCATTATCACAAAGCAATGTTCTAATTTTGTTTTGCAAAACCATTCTTTTATCAAATTTACCTATTGTATAAGAAGATGTTTTTAATGCAGGGACATCAAGATTGTCGTATACATCGTAACCATACAACCTAATAATTTCTTCTGCAATATCGGCATCATTTTCAATATCAGTTCTAAAAATAGGAATGATACATTTTAATTCATCACCATTTATTTCAGGAGATAAACCTAAGCAAGTTAAAATATTTATTATTTTTGAGTTTTCTATTTCAATACCTAAAATTTTAAATATCCTTTTCAATGAAAACTTTAATGTTTTTTCTTGTGGTTCATATTTCTTCTCATCTATTACGCCACTTACAATTGTACCAGCTTGTAACTTATAAACTAAGCTTAAAGCAGTTTCCATTCCTTGCACAGGAGAACCTATATCAACACCTTTTTCGTACCTTGCCGTACTATCTGTTCTCACACCAATAGTTCTACTTGTTGTCCTTATGTTTGCCCTTTCAAAACAAGCA
>CALVNP010000028.1 GCA_944349805.1 uncultured Clostridia bacterium | reverse complement strand
AACAAAAAAAAGATATGAAACAGCAAAAAACAAACAAAATATACACAAAAAAAAATAAAAAGTTTTAAAAAATAAGGTGTAACCTGAAATAAAAAAATTGCAAAGTGAATTATCGTTGTTAGAAAAGGGAATAGACGGCGAATTGCTTGCAAGATATAAATCAAAGCGTTCAGATAAGTTTTTTCCTATATTCGTTCCATTGAGGGGTTCATCGTGTGGTGGTTGTATGATGGAACTTTCAACTGCACAGATAGAAAAGCTGAAAAAAAATGGAATTCTTGAATGTGAAAATTGTAGAAGATACATTTATTTAGAAGATTAATTATAAACAGCGATGGCTAAAATTAAGTCGTCGTTTTTTTATTTTACAAAAAAAAATAAAAATAATATTTTTTCTTTAAATTTCTACAAGAATAATTTTTTTTTATTTTTGTATAATACTTCTGTTTTTAAAAAGGAGGATATATGAAAGTATTAAAAACAACTATGGTTGCCTTACTACTTAGTCTTGTAACTGTTGGACTAGTTGCTTGTGGAGCAGGTGAAATGGTAACACTTGGAACATATAATGCAACAAACAAAACTTTTACTGCACTTCCAACTGATGCAGATTATTCCTTAGTTCAAAATGGTTACGACCTTAAACTGCAAGGAACAATTCCTTATTCTGACACAACCTTAGAAATTGAAGCAGGAAACATTGTTGCAATCAAGTTTACAGCACCTGTTGGAGTTGAAGTTGGTGGAGAAGGAGCTTATGTAAAAACAACGAACAGACAAACAACAGAAGGTTGGAACGAGTACGGGGAAGAAGCTTTTGAAGAAGATGGTTCTTTAATTTGGGTTACAAGTGTAAGCAAGGAAAACAGTGTACAAGTAAAGATAAAATGGAATGAATCATCAAATGAAGTTGTTTATACTTTAACAGTTGATTCAGGTGCAGTTTTAGAGCAGGAAGCTTAATTTTAAATTATTATAATGATTAAAAATGCTTGACAACAAGCATTTTTTTTGTTACTATTCATTCGTTATCCGCGTGGAAAAGGTTGAAAAGCAATTTGCTTACCTTAACAGCGAGTTTTTTAGGAAGGAGGAGTTTAAAATTATGTACGCTATAATTGAAGCAGGTGGAAAGCAATATAAAGTTAGCGTTGGCGACAGTATTCAAATTGAAAAAATTGAAAGAGCCGTTGGAGATAAAGTAAGCTATAAGCCACTTTTAGTTGCTGATGGAGATAAAATCAAAGCAGGTACACCTTATGTTGAAGGTGTAAATGTAAATGCAGAAGTTGTAGAACACGGAAAAGGTGACAAAATTGTTGTTTTTAAATATAAAGCAAAAAAGAACGAAAGAAAAAAACAAGGTCACCGTCAACCTTATACAACTATCAAAATTGTTGAGATAAAATAATGACAACAATAAAATTTTATAAAGATAAAGAAAATTTTACAGGTTTTGAGTGTATAGGTCATACAGAGTATGCTGAAAGGGGCATCGATATTTTGTGTAGCGCAATATCATCTCTTACACAGAGTGCTTGCTTAGGGGTGATGAAAGTTTTAAATTTAAAGTGTGATTACAAAAAAGAAGATGGTTTTTTAAAGCTTATTGTGTTAGAGAATATAGAAAAAGCACAAGTACTTTTAAAAACTTTAAAGTTGTCGTTGGAAGATGTCAAAATTGGTAATGAAAAGTACATTCAAATTAAAACTGTTAAAAGGAGTTAAATATGAAATTTATAAGCTTACAGCTTTTTGCTCATAAAAAAGGTGGCGGAAGCACAAAGAACGGAAGAGATAGTCAGAGCAAGCGTTTAGGTGTTAAAGCTTATGCTGGTCAAAAAATTCTTGCAGGTTCAATAATACTTCGTCAAAGAGGAACAAAAGTTTATCCTGGACAAAATGTTGGAATGGGAAAGGATCACACATTGTTTGCTTTAATTGATGGTGTTGTTAAGTTTGAATGCAAAAATGCAAAGAAAATTGCAAGCATTTATCCAGCTGAGTAATTTATTATGCAAGTTGAAAAAAATAAAAAAATTATAATTGAAAAAACAAATTTTAATCTTGTCCAAACTTTAGAGTGTGGGCAAGTTTTTTCATATTATAAAGAAAATGAAAATTATATTGTTCAATCTGCTGACAAGGTGGCATTAATACAAGAAATGGACGATTTTTATTGTATAAACACAGAAGACACTGATTATTTTATAAATTATTTTGATTTTAATACTGACTACATAAAAATCAAACAGGAGTTAAGTCAAATATCTCTTTTAAATGAAGCAATCAAGTTTGGCTATGGAATTAAAATTTTAAAACAAGATATTTTTGAAACAATTATTTCTTTTATTATTTCAGCAAATAACAACATTAAAAGAATTAAGAATATTCTTTTTAAGTTAAGACAAAATTATGGTAAAAAAATTGGAAAATTTTATGCTTTCCCAAGTATGTCAGAATTAAAAAATGTTAGTGAAAATGATTTTGTAAAGTTGGGAGCAGGTTATAGAGCAAAATATTTAGTAAAAGTAATAAAGCAATTGGAATTTTTTGATATGGAAGGTAGTAAAACACTTTCAACCGAAGAATTAAGAAAAAATTTAATTAAATTAAGTGGAGTGGGCCCAAAGGTTGCAGATTGTATTTTGCTTTTTGCCTATTCAAGATTTGATGTTTTTCCTGTTGATACTTGGATTGAAAAACTTTATAATCAATTTTACGAACATTGTAGTAATCGAGACAAAATTAGAAATATTTTGGTTGAAAAATTTGGAAACCTTTCAGGTTATGCACAACAATACTTATTTTTTTACAAAAGAAGCTATTTAAAATAGCTTTTTTTATTGACTTTTTATAAAGAAAAATAATAATATAATTGTATGTTACCAGATAAGATTTTTGGAATATTTTCAATGTATGGACTGATGATAGGCATAGGAATAGTCCTTTGCTTTGTCGTTTTGTATGTGTATGGTAAAAAAGCAAAAATAAGCAACAAGTTTTTAGATTTTGTTTTTTATAATGGAATCATTAGCATTATTGGGGGATTCTTTTTTGCTTTTTTATTTCAAGCCGTGTTGGATTACATAAAAAATCCATCTGATGGATTTCATTTTCAGAATTTAACTTTTATGGGTGGATTAATTGGTGGTACTGCAATATTTTTGATAGGTTACTTTATTTTTAGAAAAAAATTTGAAAAAAATGAAATGTTAGAAGTTTTAAAAATTGCACCTTGCTGTATTTTAATAGCACACGCTTTTGGTAGAATAGGTTGCTTTTGCGCAGGTTGTTGTTATGGAATTGAAACTGATTCTTGGTTAGGTGTACTTTTCCCGGGGCATTTAACAAAAGTTTACCCAACTCAACTTTTTGAAGCCATATTTTTATTTTTAATGTTTGCATTATGTTCTCTATTGTTCTATAAAAGGGATTATAAATACAATTTACCATTATATATGGTTTGTTATGGTGTATTTAGATTTTTTATCGAATTTATAAGGGGTGACGATAGGGGAGCATTTATTTTGGGAATGTCGCCATCGCAATTTTGGTCAATATTTTTAGTTATTGGTGGAATTGCAGTTTTCTTTTTGATAAAATATTTGTACAAGAAAAAGGAATTGCAGGTCGATAATCATACAGAAGAGGAAAACATAACTGTGAAAAATGATAATAAAAAAGCACATTAAGTAATGTGCTTTTTTCATTATATTTTTTTTCTAAATTCGTTTTTTATCATCTTTTCTGTTGTGTAATATCCAGCAGGTGCAGATATAACATCAGGAATTCTGTTTACAATTGTTGCACAAGTAAGTTCAACGGTTGCTGGTCTTTCTATTACAACTCTTGTGTTAGGTTCTCCTTCAATTGTCCAATCGTTGCAATCAAATTCAGTTTTGTCATAAACCTTTCCAATACATTCTGTTTCTAATGTTATTCCTTCTTCTGTCTCTGTTGTTACAACTGCGCTCATTCCTGTTGCACTACCTTTTGGAATTGTCATATTTAAAGTTGAACTGTAAATTTTAGATTTAGCAATTTGTGGTACACAATTTTGGTATTGTCTTTTAATGTGTAATCCAAGTTGAGAAGCAAGCCAGCCATTAACATTCCACATATAACTTGGAAGATATTTTCCAGAATTGATTATCTTTTTTCTTTCTTCATCAGATATTTTATCAACACTTGCAACTTGTTCATCGAACTCTTTTAAAGTCAAGCCTGAACCGTGTGCTTTTGCAAGAGCGATACCATAATCTTCGACATTGTAACTGCTTTTACCTTTAATTTTTGTAATTTTTTGTGTTGCTCCTGCCAAAACTGTAATTAAATTACCCCAAAAAACATCTTGGTAACCACTTCCACAAATTGTGCAACCATTTTCTTTTGCAAGCTTATCAATTTGTTTAAAAGCCTTTGGATTACTGTTTGAAGGGAAGAATGCTTCTTCACAAGTTGTAATTGCATTAACTCCACATTTCGCACAAATTAAAAGTGCATCTTTAACATCTTCAATTAAACTCATTGTTGTTACAATAACAATGTCAGGTTTTTTCTTTTTTAAGAAATTTTCAAATTCTTCGATTCCTTGAATTGTAACACCATATTTTTCTCCACCCATTAGTGAGGAAATGTCAAGGCCGTGTTTTGATTTGTCAATATCAAAAGCACCAACAATTTTTCCACCTTTTTCAATTACATAGCGCATTGTATAAACGCTCATTTTCCCACAACCATACTGTACAACTTTTGTCATTTTTTTCTCCTTTTTCATTATTTTTTCTCAAAATAAATTAATCATTCAAATAATTGACTTTTTTTATAAATTAATTTATATTTAAGTTAACAATATTTTACAATAAAAGGATAAAAAATGAAAATAAATTTCATTAATTTTAAAAATTTTTGTTTAAAAAATAAAATTAACAAAATTTTTTCATATGCTGTAAGTGATTTGAATTTTAGTGGTTTTTCTGTAAATTTAAAAATGTGTTCTGTGCAGGAAATTAGATATTTGAATAATAAGTTTAGAAATTTGGACAGAGAAACAGATGTGTTGTCTTTTCCAAATTTGAATTTTGAAAATAAAAAAATATCTTCAAAAGATTTGTCGGCAGAACTAGATTTAGAAACAGGTTTGGTTTCGCTTGGGGATATAGTAATTTGTAAAGATGTTGCAAAAAGACAAGCAAAGGAATATGGGCATAGCTATAAAAGAGAGCTTTATTTTCTTGCTCTTCACGGTTTGTTGCATCTTATAGGTTATGACCACGAAAATGAAAAGGAAGAACAGGAAATGATGGAAAAAGCAGAACAAATATTAAAAAAATACAATGTAATAAAATAGGAGGATAATTTGTTTAAATTTGGTTATGTTGGCGTGGTTGGAAGAACTAATGCAGGAAAGAGCACACTTGTAAATTCCTTGGTGGGAGAAAAAGTTTCCATTGTTTCTCCTAAAAAACAAACCACAAGACAAAATATAATGGGGATTTTGACGAAAGATAACTATCAACTTGTTTTTGTAGATACCCCGGGGATACATAGAAGCAAAAATAAGCTTGATAGATTTATGATGAAAAATGTAAGAAGTGCAATTGCAGGTGTAGATGTTGTCTTGTATATTATTGACGGATTAAGATATAACGAAGAAGAAAATGCTTATATAAAAACTTTGACAGATTCTGTTCCGACAATCGTTGGAATAAGTAAAGTTGATGCAGGAAGTTATGAAAAAATCTATCCTATAATTAGTTCATTAAGTGAAAATAGGGATATAAAAGCAATAATTCCATTTTCCAGCTATAAAAATAAAAATTTAGATGAAGTTATTAATGAAATTTTAAAAATTTTACCAGAGCAGGAAAGCAAGAATTTTGAATTTGATGAAGATATGTACACAGATAAATCAGTAAGGTTTATGGTTGGAGAAATTATAAGAGAAAAAGCTTTACTTTTGTTAAATGAAGAGTTGCCACACGGAATTGCAATTAATGTTGTTAAATTTGAAGAAAAAGAAAATTTGGTAAACATTGATGTAGAAATAATATGTGAAAGGGAAGGGCACAAGAGTATAATAATAGGAAAAGGTGGTAAGAAGATAAAAGATATCGCTTCCAAGGCAAGAGTAGAAATTGAAAACCTTATTGGCAAAAAAGTTATGCTAGAGTGTTTTGTAAGGGTAAGAAAGAATTGGCGCAACATAGAGAGTGAAATAAAGGAAGTTGGATATGTAGACGAATAAAATACCAGATTTGCTGGTATTTTTTATTTTAATAATAACCCTTATAGCAAAATCACCACAAGTGGTGATTTTTTTAATAAATAACCTTATAAAATTGCATTTTTGGCAAGCGATAGGAAAGGAAAAATAAAAAAGTAGAAAAGTGTATAATTTCGCTTGACAAAAATGCGGGGGGGGGTAAAATGACTTCGTCAT
>CALVNP010000027.1 GCA_944349805.1 uncultured Clostridia bacterium | reverse complement strand
ATTTAGCAATTTTAATAAAGTTAACCACATCTATTTCTCCACAATTATTTAGTAAATTATTTATTTCGCTTATTGGAATATTTAATTTTTGTGAAAGTGTACTAGGATTTTCCCCCTTTTTTTTGATATTTTTTTTAATTAATTTAACATTGAACATATAACCCCCTAAATTAATTATACATTCCCTTGCATATAGTAGTCAATGGCAACAGAACCATAAATTTTTGTACAATCTAAAATAAAATAATCACATTTTATACATTCTTCTTTTGCTCTTTCACAAACAATTATCCCATCTTTATTTAGCAATTCATTTTCATAAATTAGTTTTAAAGCTTCATTATAGTAACCACTAGCAAAAGGTGGATCAAGCAAAATTAAATCAAATTTACAATTAATTTTACACAAAACATCTTTAAAATCGCCCTTAATAACCTTATAATTATGTGCGTCAATTAATTTTAAATTGTTCTTTATCAATTCAATACTATCATTATTTTTATCGCAAAAAACAACCTCACTTGCATCTCTGCTCAAAGCTTCAATCCCCAATGCACCTGAGCCAGAAAATAAATCTAGAACTTTTTTGTTTGGAACAAAAAACTGCAATCTTGTAAAAATTGCTTGTTTTACCATATCCAAAGTTGGTCTTATATTGTGTTTAGGACTATTTAATTTTTTTCCTCTAAACCTTCCTGAAATTATTCTCATACAATATGTATATCAAAATTTAATAAAATTTTAAAGAAAAATGATAAAAAAACTAAAAAAACTCAATATTTACATACATCTTTCAATCTTCTATGATTTATTGATGTAAAGATTTCATATTTTATAGTTTTGCATTTTTTATCCCAATCATCAAAATTTATTATAACTTTATCAAATCTTTTAACATTTTCATCAACCAAAACAAAAAACATATCCATACAAATGTTGCCTATTATTCTATATTTTTTAGAATTAATTTCAACAAATTCTCCTGATATTTTCCTATTAATACCATCTGCGTAGCCTAATGGAATTATTGCAATCCTCTCTTTCTTTTCTGCCCTAAAACCATAATCATAGCCAACATACTCCCCTCTATTTATTTCTTTAATTTTTAATATACAACTTTCAAGACTCATAACATTACAAGGATTGGTATATAAATCTATTCCAACTCTTAGATATACATTTGGAGAAAATTGCGCAACAGCTTTTCCCATACTACCACCTATATGAATAATTGGATTGACTACACTTGGAATAGTAGTTAAAAAATTTTTAAACCTACATAACTGAGATGAAATCATTTTTTTCGAAGCAAAATGTGTAAAAATACCCTCTATTTTTATAAAATTTTTAAATTCACTTTTTAAATAACATTTTAAAATGTTTTCAAGTTCTTTTTGATTTCCAAAACCCAATCTATTCATCCCGGTATTAATTTTTATATGAATATTAGCAATTTTTTTATTTTTTTTAAAAAATTTATAATTTTTTTTAATAATATTTAATAAATTTTCAAAATCTTCAAAGTTTTCTATTGTTATTGAAATATTATTTTTTACAGCAACCAAAAAATTTTGACAAAACCCCACCACTAAAATTTTAGTAAATTTATCAAAAGCTCTGATTTGTAATGCTTCATCTAAACAAGCAACGCCAAAATATTTTACTTTTCCAAATAGTATTTTGCAAACACTTTCAACACCGTGCCCGTAAGCATTAGCTTTTACCATTGCAATAATATTTGGACAATCTCTTTTGATTGTGTTTAAATTTTTTAGAAGATTTTTTCTATTAATAACACATTTAGAATATGACATATATATTTTTATGAATTAAAAAAAATATAGGTGTAAAAATATATTATGAAATATTTTAATTACCACGCAAAAGCAAAAAATTTAATTAAACAAGGACAATTAATAGAATATAAATTTTGCAAAAAGTATAACAGCATATCACCTGCACTTGTTTTATACTTCAAAGATTACAAACCTATGCCAATACGCCAATATAGATGGGGAGAATATTTTTCACTTTTAAACATCAAATCATTTCCCAAAAAATTTGATGTATGATAAAATATTAAGTGGAGAAAAATTATGTTAAAGAAAACATTTAAAATTATAGCAATTACAATGGCTAGTATAGTAGGATTGATTGTTTTAACTCTTTCAGGTTATATTATTTATTTAAGTGCTACATATTATAGAATTGAAGACAACATTAGTCTTGAAATTAATAATAATCTTGAAAACAAGATATCGCTTAACACTGATTATAAAATTTCCACATATAACTTAGGCTTTGGCGCATATACCCAAGACTTTACCTTTTTTATGGATACAGGAGTTATGAAAGACGGAACTAATGTTACAGGAAATCAAAGTAGAGCAAAAAGCAAGGATTCTGTTATAACTTGCACAAAGGGAGCAATAGAAACAATATCACAAATAACTCCAGATTTTATGTTTTTTCAAGAAGTGGATTTATCATCACATAGAAGTTATTTTGTTAACCAATACAAAATGCTAAGCGAAGCATTTGCTAACTACACAAATGTATTTGCATCAAATTTTCATAGTGGATATCTGTTCTATCCATTAACCAAGCCTCACGGAAGTGTGCAATCTGGAATTGTAACATATTCAAAATATGGGATTACAGATTCAGTTAGAAAATCTTTCCCTATTGATGAAGGTTTTTTCAGTAAATTTTTTGATTTAGACAGATGCTTTAGCGTTTCAAGAGTGGGAATAAACAATAGTAATAAAGAACTTGTTTTAATAAACTTGCATATGAGTGCATACGATGAAGGTGGAAAAATAAGAGCAAAACAATTAGAACTTTTATGCTCACTTATAAGCGAAGAATACAACAAAGGAAACTATGTAATTGCAGGTGGAGATTGGAACCACGATATTGCCAATAGTTTAAATACTTTTGAAACTCAACAAGAAATACCTGAATGGGTTAATGTAATTAATGAAGAAGACATTCCTGAAAACTTTTCATTTGCCACTAGTAAAGATGTCCCTACTTGTAGGTCAGCAGAAATTCCATACACAAAAGGTGTTAACTATACCGTAGTGATAGATGGCTTTATTATTTCTGATAATATTGAAGCAGTACAAAGTCAAAATATAGATACAAACTTTGAATATTCCGACCATAATCCTGCAACATTAACATTTAAATTGAAAGAATTCATATAAAACAAAAAAACATTTTTAGAAAAGTTTATTAAAAATATTGCAATAATAAAATTGATGTGTTAGAATAAAGGAGCGTTAGCGAGAGTGGCTCAATGGTAGAGCATTGCCTTCCCAAGGCAGTGGTTGCGAGTTCGAATCTCGTCTCTCGCTCCACAAAAATTAGGACTGCTAGCTCAGTTGGTAGAGCATCTGACTCTTAATCAGGGGGTCCAGGGTTCGAGCCCCTGGCAGTCCACCAAAAAATGTTTAAACATTACTGTTTAAACATTTTTTATTTGATTAATTTTAAATTCGGTAAATGCTTACTCATTCCTATATTTTATCTAAATCAAATTTAATAACTATGAAACAAAAAATAACTTATTTCTTATAATTAATATCATTTTATATAGCTATGTGTACTTTCAATTCATTATAACCTATTATTTATATCGTTCAGTTATTAAATTTATCTTTTCCTCCAATGTATAGAAAAAAACTAGTACTTCTATCAATGATAATTATCAAATACTTGCAACACTATTTCTTTAATACTTTATAAAATAAATAATACTGCACTATAACAAATTTTTTTGAGAACTAAAAACAATACTTAAACTTGACAAATTGGGTATGTG
>CALVNP010000026.1 GCA_944349805.1 uncultured Clostridia bacterium | reverse complement strand
AGTTTGTATGCATTTAAAACATCTTGTGTAGTATGATTTCTCCCTATAATTTTTAATGTTTTCGAAGAAAATGTTTGAGGATTTATTGAAATTCTTGTAACACCATAATCTTGAAATAATTCTAATTTTTCCTTAGTAATTGTTTCTGGTCTTCCACATTCAATTGTAAATTCAGAAATTGGATAATTGATTTCATTAAAAATTTTTTGAAATTGTTCAACAGACAAAATGCTTGGCGTTCCACCTCCCATATATATTGCTCGTACAACATATGCTTTATCATTAATTAATTTTTTTACAGCTTGCAATTCTTTGACAAGATTATCTATATAATTAGGGATATCATTCTTTACCTTATCGTATTCTGAAGAAATAAAGGAACAGTAAGAACATCTTGAAGGACAAATAGGAATATTTATATATATATCAACTAATTTATCATTTTTAATTATACAATGTTGATTTTTTAAAATTTTGGTGACTAATTTTGCTTTTTTTTCGCTGACCTTAAAATCCCTCATTAATGTCTCTTTTACAAATAATGGATCAAGTCCGTTTTTTATTAAATCGTAAGCAAGTTTGGTTGGTCTTATTCCTGTTAAACTCCCCCAAGGTAATTCTATATTTAATTCTTTACTTAAAAAGTCATATAAAGAATATTTTATAAATCTTTTAGTTAATTTTTTTACTTCTAGTTCACTTTTAGATGAAGGAATTTGTTTGGTATAAGTTTTGAAGCTTTTACCAAGAGAAAACATATTAGTTTGTTCATTATTAGACAAAATTAATTGGTGATTAATGACTACACCATCATCTTCTCCTAAAACTGAATTTGGGAAAAATAAATGTGCTAAATCATAAATGTCATTTTTGTACTCAATTACATTTGTTTCAATTACCATATACCCTCCCTATCACTTTATCACATTTTTAATTAATTTTGCTAAATTGTAAACAGAAGACTTATTCAAATCTGTCTTTAAATTTTCATTTAGTTCTATTTTAAATAAGTCATTTTCTTTACTAAGTTGAATCAACTTTAAATCTAAAAGCGTTAAAAGACAGAGCAAAAACGTTTCATAATTAAAGGATAATTTTAATTTAAGATATAAGTCCTCATAACAAACAAAACAACCTTTATACCTTTTTATAGAATTATAAATTCTTCCAAATGAAGTTCTTGAAAGATCAACATTTTTTAAATTGGAATTTTCTTTTTTATTTAATGGTAAAAATATTTTTGCATTTGACATTTTATTAATTTTTGAGATATATCCTCCATCCATAACAGGACTTAAAAATATAATTCTTTCAAAATGTTTACAATATTCAATATTTTCTGGACATAAAAATAATGTGTTAAACCCTTTATTCTCTGTTCCATTAAATATATCTAAATTCACAATGTTTTGTATGTTATAATTAGCTATAAAATTATTATAATCATTCAAATTAAATGCAACATAAGCAGTTCCAAAAGAAGATGGCAAACTTACAAAGTTTATCAAATCTTGCTCAGAATAATAATCGTATGTTCTTTCAGATTTTTCATTACAATATTTTAATGTTTGAATGGAACCATTATTAAAATTCTTGTTACCCAATAACGGAAAATCAAAATAATTACCACGAATAATACCCTTTAATGTCTGTCCAAAAGTATCATTCTGCAATTCAAATATTATTGATTTATTTTTACAATATTTCAACTTATTGTGGTCATTAACATAATTAAATTGAACAAAATTAATTTTGTTTTTTAACTTAATTTGACAATGATAATTATAATTTTTCATAGGAATAACATCTAATTTATCAATTGATATTTTAAATTTAGGATTTGTATTCCCAAGACCAAAAGGTTCTAACTTTTGTAAACTTTCTAGTAATGTTTTATTGATATCTTTTGCATCAAGTTCAATATCATAATATTGAATAGGTGTAAAAACTTCATCATTTATATTCTTCAAAATATATTCGTTTACTTTTGTTTTAAATATATCTAAATATTGTTTTTTTATCGTCAATCCAGCAGCAATAGTATGCCCACCAAATGTCTCTAACATATCTTTCATTGAATTAAGGAGAAGATGAACATTAATTTCAGGAATACTTCTTGCAGAGCCTTTTGCTTCATCATCTATTTCTGAAAACAAAAACACAGGTCTATTGTATTCTTCTACAAGTCTAGCACAAACAATTCCCAAAATTCCTTGGTCCCATTTTTTTGACGATAAAATGATACACTTGTTTGTACTCATATTTTCATTATTGAGCATTTTTTTACAATCATCATATACTTTTGAGCAAAGTTCCTGTCTTTTTTGATTATGTTCAGCAACTTTTAATATTAATTTTTTTATTTCTATCGGGTCTGTTTCCAAATATAATTTCAATGAATCTCCAGCATCTCCCATTCTGCCCGAAGCATTAATTTTGGGAGCTATCTTATAAGAAATATCTATTGAATTTGCTTTTGATATAGAAATTTTTTGTTCTTTAAACAACATTTTTAAACCTACGGGCAAATAATTATCCATAAGTTTTAAACCTTTATAAACTATTGTCCTATTTTCATCAATTAACGGAACAATATCTGCAATCGTTGCAATTCCTGCTATCGGTAAAAACTGTTCTGCATCTTTTCCAAGCAAAGCTTCGCTAACTTTATAAGCGAGCCCTGTTCCACAAAGATCTCTAAATGGATACTCCTGCCCTTCAATTTTAGCATTCAAAACGATTGTATTAGGTAAAACATCAGGTATCTCATGGTGATCTGTTATAATTATATCAATACCAAGTTTTTTTGCATATTCAACCTCATCATAGCAGGAAATACCACAATCAACTGTAATAATTAAATCGGGATTATATTTTTTCTTAATTTTATCCAAAACTTCACAAGTAAGTCCATACCCATCAATAAATCTGTTTGGTAAATAATATTTGGGTGAGTTACCCAAAATATTTAATGTTTTTATCATAATTGCTGTTGCACTTATCCCATCAACATCATAATCACCAAAAATCAAAATCTTTTTACTTTCATCTATTGATTTTTTTACTTTTTCCACTAATTTATCCATATTTTTTATTAAATAAGGATTATGTGATAACGAAGGTTTTAAAAAATTTTCAACTTTTTCAATTGTATTGTATCCACGAGATGCAACAAGTTCTGCGATTGGTCTACAAAGATTAAATCTTGACATTATGTCCTGAATAAAAGAAGCATTAATGCTTCCATTAAAGTACTTATATAATTTCATAAATTCCCATTATAGCAAATAATTGCTAACCTTATGAAATAATTATAAATTAAAAAAAAGAATAATGCAATTATTTTCATTATTCTTTTTATAATTTTTAATCATTGTTAACTGCAGTTTTATTTTCCTTTTTAGTTCTAACTCTGCGTCTATATGCCATTGCCCAAAGATGTGGCGTAACAAGCTGAGAAACATAAACTGAAGATAAAATACCAAATACAAGCGATAATGATGTAGATAGATTGTAAAAAGCAAATACACAAACAGCAAATAGATAAGACATAATCAATACGATTAATTCTTTACTAAACATTTGTTGTGAAATTTTTATAATCTCATCATTGTTAAGTTTTAACATTTTTTCATCATTGCTATTTTCAATAAATTTACTATATTGTAGTGTATTTAATATTACAGAAAAAACCATTGTACCAGCTATAGCTAAAGCAAATGATGAAGAGATTGGAAGTCTTAAAATTATTGTCAGAGATATCATCAACAAAACATCAAGAATTGCTGACAATACTATACTAAATGCGTTTGCAGTACTATGCCTTAAAGCAATATATACAAAAATACCAACTAACCCAATTAAAACTGCTAAAAGAATGCTTGAAATAGGAGCTGTCATAGACTGTGGTTGAATAAAATCACTCACCTTTATATATGTTTGCTCTAGTAAAG
The DNA here is from genome assembly GCA_944349805.1 of uncultured Clostridia bacterium. Taxonomy (GTDB): domain Bacteria; phylum Bacillota; class Clostridia; order Christensenellales; family UBA1242; genus Caccopulliclostridium. The sequence goes on along the minus strand of CALVNP010000026.1, from coordinate 4,674 downwards.
AAGAACTATTATAAGCAAACTCTGTAAATAATTCATCTTTAATGTTTTCTTGTAAATGTTCATTACTGTCTGTTGTGGTATATTTTATTGCAATTACCATACCATAGTCATCTTCTTCTGGTATATATTCTTCTATTGTGATTTCTTTATCATTTAATACATTTTCAATTTTATCCAAAGCCTCTGAAAGTTCATAATCACCTATATTAACTTCAAGTAAATAATAACCCCTTAACTCCAATGATTTATTAAATCCTACTGTAAAAAACAATACAATAGCTAAAACTAATATTAAAACAGGAGCAATAAGCTTTAACCAATATTTAGATTTCATTTACATTTTCTCCTCTTTTTAATCCTAATTTTTTTGCATTAGAGCTATTAATTGGAAGATACCATTTCATAAATGCTTTTGTAACAAGTAGCGTCGTAAATAATCCAATCAAAGAAGATATAGAAAGTATTAATCCAAAACTAATAGTAAATGAATCCCCCAGGAACCACATAACAAATGAAGCAATAATCGCAACCACATTAATATCTACAATTGTCAATACGGATTTTTTATAACCAGATTTTATAGACAAATGAATTTTTTTGCCATTTGCATATTCATTAGCAATATTTTTAAATAATATTGTATGTGAAAAGAATAGTAATGCAATTCCAACAGCAATAGCAATAAAGCCACCCAATGTTAGCAGTACAATTGGTACAGCTTGCATAAAGAATACAACTAAAATTGCATATATAAGCAATGATAAAAGAGAGATCCACCCAAAATCTCTAAATTTAATTACCAACAAAACAACAAACAACACACACAATATAGCAATTGCAACACAAGCAAACATCAAAAAATTTGGTGTTATTGTAGAAGGAATCTCTATTACTGAATTTGGGTCCTGTGAAAGTTTTGTTTCAAGAGTTCCAACCAAAACTCTTAAGGCAAACTGATTAGCTGTTTGTTGTGATGAGATGCCCCCACCTGATAAGAACAATGTTCCTGATGTTTGAGCAGAGGTTATTCCTCCAACTGATTGATACAATTCATCATCCATATAAATGTAAATGGTATTTCCACTTGAAGCAACAGTTGAAGTTAAGTCTTCATATTTTTCAGCACCTGACTTCCCTGTTGTACTGCTATCAGTAAACTCAATCATTACACCCCAAGAAAATTCCGTTTCGCTAGTTTGTAATCTTGTGGAATAAACCCTTGCAATATCTTCCCCAACTATATCGCTTGTAGATGTATTAGTTGTTTCAGAACTTTTAATATAGATATCGCCTGCACTTCCAAGAGTTGAAATAAGAGTTTTAGGGTCATTATTATTAGAAACTAATAATCTAATTTGACTATCACCCTGTTTTGTTACAACAGCATCGGAATATCCCTGACTATTTAAAACATCTTTAATAAAGCTAATTGAATAATCAATTTCTTCTGCAAGGCTGTTACTACTATCTTCAAGTTCAATATTATAAACAGCACTATACCCCCCAGCAACATCTAAGCCAAGAGGAATTGAGTTAATAAATCCATTAAAATTCGAAGTTGTAAAAGGAATTGGAAAAGAAAATACAGATAAACAAATGCCAATTACAACAGCAATGGAAACAAAAACATACTTTAAGATACTTAATTTTTTAGTCATTATCTTCTCGCCTTTTATATATTCTAAATACTATGGTAGTATAATAAAAACAAGCCTTACTGTCAAATGTTTTTTTAAATATTGACAAAAAAGTTAAATTTAATTCATTCTCATAAAAGAATATAACAAAAACATTTTTCATATTTTACTTTGGGGGTAAAAATGGGTAAGATTAAAAATAAAAATAAAGAAAATTCAAATGATAGTTCATTTTTTATCAATGTAATCAAGGGTGCACTTATCGCACTATGTGTTTCCCTAATAGGAATTTTAATTTTTGCCTTTGTTATAAGGTTTATTTATATTCCTGAAAATGCAATTTCTCCTATAAATCAAGTCATAAAAGGTTTGAGCATACTTATTGGGTGCTTTATAGGTTTAAAAAAGTGTAAAGAGATGGGTTTTATAACAGGTTTAGTTATAGGATTCATATACACAGCTCTTGCTTTTGTAACATTTTCAATATTAGATGGACAATTTGTATTTTCAAAAACAATTTTAAATGACCTACTGTTTGGTGGAATAATAGGTGCAATATGTGGAATTATTTCAGTAAATTTTATAGGAAAGAAAAAAGCATAAGAAATTAACTTATGCTTTTTTTGATTTTTGTTTTTTTGATGTCTTTTTTGGTGTGGTTTTATCTTGTTGCTCTTCATTGATTGCTGTAACTTCTTCACTAGCTTTTACTTCTTCAACAGGTTTTTCTTCAACTTTTTTTACTTCCTCAGTGGAATTAGCTTTGTTGTCAGTATCTTTTGTTGTAACAGGTTCGCCGTCAACTCCAAAAATCTTATCCTTGTTGTCAGTAAAAGTATAAACTGCATCTATAGTAACACAAACAAATCCACTGTTTTTTCCTTCTCCTGTTTGAATTGTTAAAAACTTACCATTTTGTTTTTCAAGAATTTCAACAACTTTACCCATTATTCCAGAATAAGTTAAAACATAATCACCTTTATGAATGGACTCGTATAGTTCTGTTCTTTTTTCTTTTTCTTTTTTATTTCTAATAAACATAAAAATTGGATAAAGAACAAGCAATGCTGCCACTACAACAAGCAAAGTGATTTGTGATGCATCAATAAAACATAAATTTGATAAATAAAACATTGTAAACTCCTTTTAAATTAACATTCCAAATGTTATAATAGCTATTAAAAAACATATTGGAACTATCAAGTTTGTGATAGAAAAAAGTAACATATCATCTCCTGACTAAGACTTATATTAACACAAAATATTTAAAATACAAATACTTTTATGCTGAATTTTTATATTTTATAGGTTTTAAGGTAATTTTCTTTAAAATCACCCAACCTATCTTGTTTTATTGCTTCCCTAATTTGTTTTGTAAGATTTGTTAAAAAATAGAGATTATGAATACTCAAAAGTTCTGCACCAAGCATTTCGCCAGCATTGATGAGATGTCTTATATAAGCTCTACTATAATTTCTACAAGTATAACAATTACAGTCATCTTCTATTGGAGAAAAATCATCTTTATATTTTCCATTTTTAACAACAAGTTTGCCGTACTTAGTAAAAGCAGTACCATTCCTTGCTATTCTTGTTGGCAAAACACAGTCCATCATATCAATACCACGAGCATAACCTTCTAACAGACAATCAGGAGAACCAACACCCATTAAATATCTAGGCATATTTTTAGGAAGTTTATTCTCGATTTTAGATAAAATATCATACATAACTTCTTTTGGCTCACCTACAGAAAGTCCCCCAATTGCAATACCACATTTTGCATAGGGTAAACAATCTTCAATTGCCGAATATCTTAAATCTTCAAACACATTCCCTTGAACAATTGGAAATAGCATTTGATTAGGATTTTTATGTGCCTTAAAACATCTTTCTAACCACAATTTTGTTCTGTTTTTTGCTTTTAATGCTTCCTCATAAGTCGCACCATACTTGGTACATTCATCAAAAGCCATTATTATATCAGCACCCAAATCATTTTCTATTTGCATACATTTTTCAGGAGAAATAAACAACTTTTCTCCATTTAAATGCGATTTAAATTCCACGCCCTCATCTGTTATGTGTCTTAAATCCGAAAGTGAAAAAACTTGAAAGCCACCACTGTCAGTAAGAATAGGTCTGTCCCAATTCATAAACTTATGAAGTCCACCTGCTTGTTTAACAATTTTTTCTCCTGGACGCAAAAATAAATGATAAGTATTGGATAATATAATTTGAGCATTTAATTCTTTCAAATCTTCTGGTCGCAAACCTTTTACTGTTGCTTGTGTGCCAACAGGCATAAAAACAGGAGTTTCAATTTCTCCGTGTGGAGTTTTAAAAACACCTAATCTTGCACCTGTTTGTTTGCAAATATGTTTTATTTCATAACTAAATTCCATATTATCCCTGCTTCCTTATTTTTTTTGTTAAATACTGAGTTTTATAAAATGTGTTTTTATTTATTGTTTTATTTGATTTTTCAATTAATTTTTTCTTATAATCATCTAGATTTTTTTCTAAAACAATTTCAAAATCATCATTAAAATTATAATCATTATCAGTTTTTTCAAATTGGACCATTTTAAATAACAAATATGGTGATAGCAATTTTGTATTAAACAATATAGCATCTTGTTTATCATTTTTTGAAGAGTATTGTAAACTAGAATTAATGGGGTTAGAATTATAGAAAGAATAATTTTCTATCCAAAAGCATACTTTACCATCAACAATTTTTTTACCTCTATATATGCCTAATATTGTTCCTCTTTTATTTAAAACCAAAATTTCTTTTTTTGTATTTTCAACTTTAAAGTTATTTTTAATATAATCACCAACAAAAACAATTTCTGCATTATATAAAAACAAATTATTACATTTTGCTTTATAATATGCAGAAACAACATAAATGCTTTGATTGCCTAAATATTGCAATTCAACATCTGATAAATTTTGAAGTTCATTTGCAATTTTATATCCTAATTGTTCCATTTTATTTCCTTTATAGTATTAGCATTGCATCTCCAAAACT
>CALVNP010000025.1 GCA_944349805.1 uncultured Clostridia bacterium | reverse complement strand
TTTCTAAAGCTTTTCTAAGTTCGGAAATTTCCTTTTTCTGTGCTTCTATTGTAAAATTTGCCTGTTGCAATTCTTCAGAAATGCCATCTTTTAACTGTATGATTGCCTGCTTTTCTTCATTTACCTTATCTTCAATAGATTTGTCAATTTGGTCATAAACTTTTTTAGAGAATGTCTCATATTCAGCTTTCATAGCCTCTTCAACAAATTTTCTTCTTTCTTCAAGCTCTGCCCTCTTATTTGCTATCTCAGTTTGCAATGCTTGAATCTCGTTGTTAAATCTTACAGTAGAGTCATCAAAATCTCTTTCTAATTGTTCCTGCTTCTTTATTTCATCTTGTTGTTGCTTCTTAATATAGTTTCCTTCAATACGGTTTGTCGATTCTTCCTGTTGTTTCCTTAATCTGTCAACATTTTCCTTGCTTGCTTGAAGTTTTCTTTGGTAATCCTTTTGTGTGTTTTCATAATTTCTTTTTAAACTTTCAACTTCGCTTTCAAACTGTTGTATCTCTCCAAGAGTTCTCTGTCTAAAATTCAAATATGTTTCTGTTTCTTTCATTGCTCTATCAAGAACTAGACTTCCATCAATTCCCATACTAGAAAAATCAAAAACTTCGTGTTCAACTGCATTAAGCCTTGCCTTTTCAAGTTCTTCTTGTTCTTGCCTTGCTCTCTTCTCCAAATACTCATTAAGAACAGAAATTCCTCTTTTAATTTCTTTTCTTGTAAACAACACTTCGAAGTCCACATATTCTGGCATTGTGGTTACAGCTTTATCCATTTTTCTATCAAAATAATGGAAATACAAGTAAAATTTACTTATGTTTCTATCTTGCCTAGCCCTTAAAAGCATTGTAAAAATTACATTGATTATAAATATAATTGAAGGAATAACCAAAACCTGAGCAAATTCAAGAGCAGAAAAAGATGAAGACGAAACATATGCTAAGCCTATAACAAATGAAATTGCCATTATGGTATAGTTTATTGCACCTAAATTTTTAATATTTGAAGAAAACGAACTTGTTCTTAAAGGTTTTTCAATTATGTTATATGGTGACATATAAAAACTTGGTTCTTTTTCTCTATATAGCATATATTGATGCCAATGATACCTTAAAAGCTTTGGTGTTTTTTTCATCAAATTATTAAATTCAATTAAATTATTTTGGTCAATAAATTGATTTGTGTTTAACCACCTGTTTAATTTATATAAAATTCTTTCCATTCTCATTTCATAACTAAAACTTGATTTAATTATGAAAAATACAATCATAAGAAGCTCAAAACCAACAGCCAAATAGAACAAAATATCCCAAGTTATTGTTCCAGCAAGCCCTGTCAAGAACTTTCTTATTTCTAAAACAATATCTGCCAACCCTGACATAATTCCCCCTTTTATTACAAAAAGATTTAAAATCAATGTTAGTATAACACACAAAATTAATTTTAACTAATATTTTTTGACAATTTTTTAATATTTTTTTAATTATTTTTTAATATTTTTTATATATTTATTTTTATTAATTCAGATTTATTAAAATTATATAAATACAGGTCGTCAATCTTTATTTTAAATGCTTTTTCAACAGCCAATTTATAAAGATAAAGTTGTGTTTTGTATTTATCAATTAATTTTTGATTATCTAAAATTGATGACAATTTATAATCAACAATAATATTTTTTTTGCCTAAACTTAAAAGGTCGATTATTCCCTGAACAAGTATTTTTTCATTGCAACCATCCTTTATTATTTCTTTTTGATTTATGTACATCATAAAGCCCTGTTCTTTTAAACATTTGTTTGAACCTGTACTATTTAATAATTCTTTTATAATTTCGTATGCCTTTAAAATTTTAATCTTGTCTATATTTTCTGGAATATCAACATCTAAATCATTTTTATTAAAATCTATTTGTTGCATTATACTATGGTATTCAATACCTATTGTTGAAGCATTTTCTTTTAAATGTTCTTTTAAATAAAAGTCTTGTGGCGAAATATTTTGACTATATCCACGCTCTTCATCAACCAATCTACTAACAGAATTTTTTAATGCTATATTCGTTTCTTTTTTAAATGGATAATTATAATTAAAATACACTTTAAATATGTTTTTAAGCTCTTCACCTCCCCCCTTGACTGTATTTTGTTTTATGTTTGTACTAAAATTAATCGTTTCATAAGTTTCAATATTGAATGTTTCATTTTTATATGTTTTGTTCTCATTAATTCTTTTAATACAATCTTGATTTAAACTCCCCACAACAAGTTCTAAAAATGATTTTTGCTTGAAAACATCATAATCATTATTAATTTGTTTAAGCTCCTTATCAACTGAACCAATAATAAAAAGATGATTTTTTGCTCTTGTTAAAGCAACATACAATAGCCTCAATTTTTCTGCAAATTCATTTTTTCTTTGAAGACTTTTTAAAATATCATAAATTAATGAGGGTTTATCATCAGGCATTTCCTTTATTGCTAAACCATACTTTTCGCTTAACACTAAATTACTATTCCCTGCACTTTTTGTGAAATCAGCGCCACAATTTACAAGGAATACAACGGGATATTCTAAACCTTTACTTGAATGAATTGTAGTAACATTAACTGAATTATTTCCAAAAGAATATGCTGGAGCAATTACCAAGTTGTTTTCTGCAAATTCTAAAAAGCCAACTAAATCATAATTGTAACCATTAGTTAAAAAATCATTGACAAACTTTGTAATATTGTTTTTATCTTTAGCATTGCATTTATTTAAAAATTTTGTATTATTTAAAATATTTGTAAGAGCAACAAATATGCCATTTGAAATTATTTCAAATTTAAATTCTTCTAACATTTTTGTAAATTTACATATTTTTTCTGTTAACTTTTCATCTGCATTATAAGATAACATTTTTTCATAAAAGTTGTTCCCAACGACATCAGCTATATCACATAATTCATTCAAGGACACTTCACCGAACTCTCTAAGCGAAGAAGCCAACGCCACATCATCAAACACATTAACAGCCAAATTTAATAAATTTAATAATATTTTTATTATATTATTTGAATACAAATATTCTCTTGAATTAGCTTGAACAGGTATACCAAATCTTGAAAGTGTTGAGCAAAATTTATCTAAATACTTTCCCCTCGCGTTTAACAAAATTGTTATATCTTTGAAATCAATTTTTCTAACATTTTTATTGTCATAAATTTCTTGTCCCAACAACTCAGATATTTTTTCAGCAACTATTCGCGCTTCAGATTCAGCAATAGCTTCTTCCTGACTTTCAATTTGGACATCTTTAACGCTATAAATTGAAGGTGGTTGGGGCAAGACCTTTTGTTCACTCCTTTTTATAATTTCAATGTTTACGCTTGCAAAAGAATTACACACATCTTTATATTCTGCTCTTGGATTGAACCTTGAAGTATTTTTATAATCTATACCTGTTGTTAAAGGTGTCATTATTATGTCAAAAACAGAATTAACAAAATCCAAAATTTCATACTTGCTTCTAAAATTTGAATTTAAAGATTTGCTTTCGCTATTCTCGTCTTTACTAAACTTTTCCTGAATACCTAAAAAGATTTCAGGATTTGCCTGTCGGAAGGCATAGATGCTTTGCTTTACATCTCCAACCATAAATCTGTTTTTACCATTAGAAAGCTGATTCAAAATTTTTTCTTGTATTAAACTCGCATCTTGATACTCATCAACATAAATTTGTTTAAACTCATTTCTTAAAGATTTAAGAGTTTTTTCATCAGTAATAAGTTTAAGCATATATTTTTCTAAATCATTAAAATCAAGACAATTCAGTTCTTTTTTTAAGTTTTCGTATATAATGTTATATTTTTTATATACATTTAAAACACTCTTTACTATGTTTTTGCTTTCTTCGAGATAATTTTTTATATTATCTTCTGACAAGTTCATTTTTTTTAAGCTTGTTTTATATGTGTTTATTTTTTCTCTTAACTTGATTATTTCGTTATACAGATAATTTTCTTCATCTTTTGCCAATCGTGGAAAAGATATTTGTAACACATTGTTATAATTATCTAAAAAACTTATTTTTTCACTTATTCCATTAAGCATAGAAATAATAACGTTTGCATATTGAATATACTTATCTTCATTCTTAGAATTTTTTAAAATTTTATTAGCATCAGAAATAAAAGAATTAATTTTAAAACACAAGTTTGAGTTTAAAAATTTTTGTACAAGTTTTTCATCATCATACATAAAAAACGATGTTTCATTTAACCAAATTTCACAATCAGCCAACGAAGAGACAAATTCATCAATAGATTTAATAACCTGTTGCAAACTCTTATCCGTTCTATCATTTCCATATAATTCCAATAATTCAATATAAGAGACAGAATCTTCTTGATAAAACTGTTGCATTGCCTCCTTTAAAGCCTTAGCTTTTAAATTTTCTATTTCCAACTCATCAATTAAAACAAAAGAAGGGTCTATGCCAATCACATAGAAGTATTTTTTTATTTCTTTTTGAAAAAAACTATGTATTGTAGAAATATTAGCAACAGGTATGTCGTCTATTTGAGATAATATTTCTGGATTATTTTCAGCATTTTCATAAATAGCATTTAAAAGCCTTTGCTTCATCTCTTCAGCAGATGCTTTGGTATAAGTTAAAACTAAAATGTCCTTAACGCCTATTCCATCATTGATTATGCCCTTTATGATTTTCCTAATCATAACACTTGTCTTTCCACTTCCAGCCGAAGCAGAAACAATTAAGTTTTTACCAAATGAGTTTACAACCTCATCTTGAGCTTCATCTTTAATCATTTTTATCCTCGCTTTCAAAAAAGTCCTTTTTAATTTTATATTGTTCTTTTCTTATCAAATCTTCTTGCGAGATTTTACATAAAGCCCCAAATTTACAAAACTTACAAGCTTCTTCAAAAGGACTAGGGGTTATATTACCATCTTCCATTTCTTCTATTGCCTTAATTGAAATTTTTTCAGCATAGTCTTTCATATTATCAAAAGTAACTTGATTTAATCCAGAGCTAGAATACTCTATAACCCCATTTTTAATATTTGATTGATTCACCTTAATTTTTAACCCCTTAACAACCCTACTTATTGGATTGTCAAAAGTTAGAGTTTTATCAAATGCCTGCAATATTTCGTCATTTTCAATATAAAATCCGTTTAATTTTTTATCTTTTTCATTATTTTTAATTTTTAAATAAAAAACTCCAACGGGAATTAAGTTCAATTCTTTTTCTACAAATTTTAAATACAAAAAAAGTTGCAATTTTTGACCATAGTAAAGTTCTTTAAAATCACCTAAATCCTTTCCACCCGTTTTATAATCGACAATTCTAAAATAGTTTTTATATTTATCTATTCTATCAACAATACCAACAAGATTATATGAATTATTTTGTGTATCAATTTTATATGTTAATTTTTTTTCACAAAAGTAAGGTATAAAAGAAGAATTTGAATATGTTTCACACAAAAATTCCAGCAGACTTTTCATTTCCTTTATAATATTTTCTTTATTGGAAAGATTTTTCTTTAAATTGAATTTATAAAACTTTTCCTCCTTAAATATTTTTGCAATAAGTCTATCAAAATCGACATTTTGCAAATTAAAAATTACAATTTCTAAAAATCTGTGTATAAAATTTCCAACATCAGCAGGAGTTATATCTGAAGTTATCTTTTCTTTTAAGTTTAATTTATAAGAACAAAAATGCTTAAATGGACAACTTAAATAAGTTTCAAGTTGAGTTACTTTTATCTTATTATCTAATAGCTTTTTAGTGAAAATATCATCTTTTACCTTTCCAACAACTAAATCCTTTAAAGAATTTTTAACTATATCACTAAACCCTTCAAATTCAACATCTTGTCCATCAATAGATAAATAGGCAAGCTTGTTTGCTTGTTCTTTTAATCCTTCTCCTGTTTTTATGTACAAGTCATTCACAAGTTGTAAAGACTCGCCATCACAATTAAAAATATTTTGCAGAGATTTTATAATACTTGAAGGTAAATTTTGTTTTTCAGAATTGTCAAAAAGTGGATAACTCACAAAAAGTTTTTCATTAAAAGCAGTTAAAACAGACAAAAGTTTAAACTTATTTCTTCTATTTATCATCTTTATTGTAGGTTCTATGCTATGTTTTATCTTTATTTTTTCAATATCTCTATCTGTAAGTACTCCACAATCAGAAATATAATACGGCAAGTTTGACTCCGTTGCTCCAATAACAAATAAAAATTTTGTGTTTGTAAAAAAACCCGATGTTGCATCTGAAATTAAGATATTATCAACTGAAGCAGGTACGGTTGATATCTTTTGAGATGAAAAAGCAGTGTCCAAAATTTTAATAAAATCGGGCAATGCTTCGTCTACCCCCATTGTTTTTAAAACTTCAATAATTGATAAAATTTTATCATATAGTTGTATAAAAACTTTTTCTTGTTTTAACTTACCCTTTTTCGCAAATTCATCTGCAAAAAACATTATTTTTTCTTTAAAATTATACAAATCTATTATTTTTTCTAAAAATTCAAGATAATTATTACTTTCTTTAAATATTTTTAATAAAGTTGATAAAATACCAAAATTTTTATTTATAAATTTGGAATTTATATCATATTTGTTTATTTGCTCAATTAAATCATTTTTATTTTCACATTCGGACATTGGTGATAAAATATAGTTTATTAAATCTTCCCTTTTAAAATTATGTAAGAATAAATTAAAAATGTTGAACAAAAACTTTATTGGAAAAAGGTCTTTTAAAACAATGTTGTTATCTAAATAATATGAAAACTGCAAACGATTAAACACTTTTTCAATAAGTGGCGAATACTTTTCAAGACCTGCCACAGCTATTTGGATATCTTTATATCTATATCCCGAAAACAAAAGTTGTTTGATTTTCCTTGCAACCATTTTTATTTCTTCTTCAACACCAGAAGCTTGCCACAATTCTATTTTATCACTACTAAATTTTTCACTTTTGTAAGAAAACAAATTTTCTAAAATATGTCTTCTTTCATCTTTCAAGGAACAAGGGATTTCAACAACATTTAATTGGGTATTAAGTTTTTTAATTTTATTCCACAAATCATTTTCATACACAAATGCATTTGCTTGCAAAAATGGTTGTACAACGGAAACAACAACTTCTTTTGCCACATCATTAAGATTATTTAAAATTGTCATACCTTGATTGGTTAAAGAATCAAAGCCAACAAATAAAACAGTTGTATCTTTTAAATTAACATATTGTAAAGCTCTTTCAAGTTCATTTAAAATTCCTGCCGAATCCAATTTCCCATTTAATAATTTTTCGTATTCGGAATAAATAATGAATATATCATTCAATTTTGTTCTTAAATTTTCATCATTGACACTAAAATTATCATTTAAACTTACATCAGCAGATTTTAATTGTGAAATTGTATTTTTAATTTGTTCACACACGCCAAAGTTTATTTCTTTAAAGCATTTTAATTCACTTTGTTTCCTTATTATTGCAAGCCTTATCAAAATAAAAGTCCCCAAATCAGAAACCACTTCTTTCTCTATCCCACACTTAGATAAAATGGATTTGGCGAACTTTGATATTCCCATTACCTTCACATTAAACATAGCTTCCTGATTTAATACTTCAAAAATGTTTTTTTCTAAGCTCATAGAATATCTATCAGGAGTTATTACAATAAAATTTTCCGAAAAAACATTTGGTACAATTTGTTTAATTGCACCAATTTCTGAATCAATAAAATTATTAGATTTAATTATTTTCACAAATCTATTTTATCATTTTTTTTTATTTTCGTAAAGTGTATTTTATTTTGAATAAAAAAATATGCAAAGCAAAATTTGCATATTTTAGTTTGTTCTTTTAACCTTCTTTTGTTGGTCAACTTTTTCCACAAATGCCTTTAAAGATGACATCTTTTCTCCCTTCATACTTTTAGACAAATCTTTTGCCTTATAACTTCTAAGCCTGTTTAATTCTTCTTTTATTAAAAGTTTTTCATTTTTCAATATTTCAAAATTCTTTTTTAAAAGCTCCAATTCTTTTTGTTTTTTGACTAGTTCAACCATCACACTTCTTAAAGATGCATTTGCATCTTCCACTTCAGCAAAAATTTTATCTTCTGCTTGCTCCATAGCACTTTTTTTTATTAATCTTACAAGCCCCATAAACAGCGAGTTTATTTCGGCATCGGAAAGCATCTTTTTTTTAGGAGACATTGTAACAATCTTGCATCTTTCTTCTTTTTCAACATTCCTATACTTATTTTGAAGCCTTAACATTTCTTTTGCATCACCATTCGCCAATGTACAGCAAGCACTTCGCACAGAATATCCTTTATTTAATAATTCCTTTACTTTTGTTGATAGTTCTTTTGTTTCAACATCTGTAAAATTTTTTACCTTTAATGGATTATGCGAACCAATATCTATATTTAGAGCTAATCGTTTTTCAGCATTACAGCAAAGTTCTTTCACTAATTTATAATAATAATTTCTAACACTATTAGGTTTTCTATTATATTTATTTGCAAAATAATAAAAAGCTTTAGAAAGTGGCAACTTTTTTTGTTTAAATTCTTCCACAACATTGAAAAGTTCTTTTGTCTCGTCATCATTCCACATCCACATTTTTCACCTCTACCAAATTTTAGACAATTTTTTAAAGGTTTATACAGTAATTTTTTAAAATTATTTTTATATATTATAGATATGAAGTATTTAATTTTTTCCAAAATAAATTGTCTGATAAAAACAAAAGAACAAAATTTTGAAATAGATGAAAATTCATATTTAGAACTAGATAGTCCTGAAGACTTGTTAATATATCCACTTGAAAAACATTATCTTCCCACAATACTAAAATTAAAAAAAGAAAATGCTACTAAAATGTTTGATGAGTATAAAATTTACCAAATCGACTTTCAGATGATTCACAGTAATGGACAATATTTAATTAAAAATTTTAATGGGAGATATGCAACACTTTCAGTAAAGCCCTATGTTTTTACTATCTCCGACAGTTCAAGTTGTTATACATATAAAATTTTTGATGATATACAAAATCCAGAAATTATTTCCATTAATGGCGCTCCTGCCCTGCAAGGAACTTTAAACGATGATGATTATTTACTAGTGTTTTCCAACAATGATTTCATCAAAATTATAGGTGACATTGAAATAGAAAAGAATAAAATCATAGCAATAGAAAAATGTTTAAATATTGCAAAACACGGTAGAAAATTAGAAATAGAAATTAATGGAACAAAATCAAAATTTATTTCAAACGAACTTTTATATTTAAAAAACAAGCCAATAATACCAAAAAATACAGGAGCAAAAAATTTTGCATTCTTACAAGCTATTATGTATAAAGATTATGACCTAGCTAGAACTTTTTTAAACGAAAATTTGAGTAAAAAACTATCAGATGAGCACTTTTTGAAATTTTTCGGCAGTTTTGATAACATTATTGCAATTTGCAATGAAAAATTCATATTATTTGAAAAAAACACCCCCAAAGGAGTGTTTGAATTAAAAAATATTAATGGTAAAATTGTAGATGTAACCTGAACTTTATTCATAATCATCAATATCAAAGATTTCATTAATTTCATCGATATCCTTTTGAGTTGGCATATCATCTGATTGATCAGCAAAAATCATATCCTCTGATGGTTGTTCTTCCGTTTCATTATCTTGTTGAATTGATGGATTTCTCTTGGGCACTTTTTTATCTAAATCCATAAATGTTGTATATTCTCCATACCATCTTAGTTTTACAACGCCAGGAGAACCGTTTCTATGCTTTGCAATAATAACTTCACATACACCAGGTTCATCATTATTTACAACATCATTGTACATATCAGCTTTATAAATAAACATAACTATGTCTGCGTCTTGTTCTATAGCTCCAGATTCACGAAGATCGGAAAGAACGGGTCTGTGATCTTTTCTTGTTTCAACTGCACGAGACAACTGTGAAAGCAAAATGATAGGAACATCAAGCTCTTTAGCTGCAATCTTTAAATATCTTGTAATTTCACTAATTTCCTGCTGTCTGTTATCTGTGTTAGACTTTCTCCCACTATTCATAAGCTGAAGATAGTCAATCATTATAAGGTCTAACCCCTGCTCTCTTTTCAATCTTCTACATTTTGATAGAATATCGCTTGGTGTATTCATACTTGAATCATCAACAAATATTCCAGCTTCTGCTAATTGCTTATTTGCCTGCCATAAAGCTTTCCATTCGTTTGTATCAAGCTTACCCTTTAATGCCTTTTCCATACTTACACAACCAACAGAACAAAGAGAACGCTGAGCAAGTTGAATTTTAGGCATTTCAAGTGAAAATATTGCGCATTTTTTCTTTTGATTAATAGCAACATTATTAACTATATTCATAGCTAAACTTGTTTTACCAACACCTGGTCTTGCTGCTAATAAAATAAGATCTGAATTGTGTAATCCATTTAAAATTTCATCTAAAGCAGTAAAACCTGTTGGCATTCCATTAATCAAAGTTGGGTCTTTAGCTATCATATCAAATTTATCAATTACACCCTTTAATGCCCCACCAATATGCTCCAATGAAGACATCTCTTCATTTTGTGCGATATCAAATATTGTCTTCTCAGCAAAAGATATTCCTTGCACTGCATCATCATTATCATAAGCTATTTCTATTATTTGTTGACCTGCGTAAATTAAACTTCTTAAAATGGAATCCTTTTTTACAATTTCAACATAATAAGTAAAATTAACGGCGCTAGGAACAACATTTGTTAAAGATGTTATATAGTCAATACCACCTATATTTTCTAAAATGTTTTTCTTTTCCAAAGACTCTGTCACAGTTACAAAATCAATAGGTACATTTGTTTGATAAAGTGATTGCATAACACTAAAAATATTTTGATGGGTTTCAGTATAAAAATCAGTAGGTTTCAACCTTGCCATAATACTAATTGCGCATTCATTATCTATCAACAAACAGCCCAACACAGCCTGTTCAGCCTCTATACTATGGGGCATTATCTTTACATTTGTTCTATCATTTTTCATAATAATCTCCTAATCCGAATACGGATCTTCCTTTTGTGGTTTTGACAATTTTTTATCTTGCACTTTTTTATAAATAAATTCAAGAATTAGTACACCAAATCCACCTATAATGACGAGTAAAAAGATGTTAAGAAAATTGTTCATATTTAAAAAGTAAGTAAAACAAAAACTTATTATCATTAAAAACGGCAATAAAATTAAAAGCCAAATAAATATTCTTTTTACATCTTTTTTATATTGTTTTTTTATATCTTTTTGCATAACAAATATATCACACCTTTTTTGTATTTCAAAATTATTTTGATTTTTTCTTTTTCTTAAAACCAAATAATATTAGTATAATACTTGTACAAGTTATTATAAGAGAAATAGCGATAATTCCATTACTACTCATTCCATCTGCCGATAAATATGTATTTGGAATGTAATATGTTAAAATTTCTCCATCTTTTTCAAAAGAAATTTTTGTATAGTCTTGCATTTTTTCTAAAATTTTAATTCTAGTATCCTTTTCAATCATTAATTCAAGTTCGTTAAAATTCTCACCAACTTTTTCATACAAATTTACATTTTCTATGACCGAACCATTTGTATCAAGTTTTACGCTGTTTGAATTAATAGTATTATCTATTACATAAGCTTTTAAAATATAAGCAGATTTTTCATTGTAATTAATCTCATAAAAACTATAACTATTCACAACTGAGCTTAAAACTTCAAATATCTCTCCGTGATAAACCCTTACTTCAGAGCCTTCAAAAATCATAACATCAGAAATATCTGGAGAATTATAAAGCCTTGTGCTTACAGCAACAACCCTAATTTCCTTTGGATTGGAATTTGTGTTGTCTGCATAAGCATAAAAGGGACTGCCAATCGACACGACCATTATCATTGTCAACATTGCAACAATAAATTTCTTCATACACATATAGTATACCAACTAACCAAATAAAGTCAAGATTTTATCAAATATCGAATAAATCTCATATAATTTAGTGGAGAATTTTATGTGTGGAATATTTGGATATATTGGTAAAAATAATGCAAAAGAAAAACTTATTGAGGGACTAGAAAATTTGGAATATAGGGGTTACGATTCATCAGGAGTTGCTATTGTACAAAATGGTCAAATACACATTGTTAAAAAAGCTGGAAAAGTTTGTGTATTAAAAGATGAACTTTTACAATCCGATTTAGATGGACATTGTGGAATAGCTCATACCAGATGGGCAACGCACGGACTTCCAACAGAACTAAATGCACACCCACATACAGATAGCAAAAATCAACTTTGTTTAGTACATAATGGAATAATTGAAAACTATATCAGTCTTAAAAAAGAATTTAATTTAACAACAAAAACTCAGTCTGATACAGAAGTTATCGCAGAATTGATTGCAAAAATAAAGGAAAAAGACAATCTTGAAAAAATAAAAAAAGCTTGTTCTTTTTTGAAAGGTTCTTACGCATTAGCTGTAATTTTTGAAAATGAGCCAGATGCAATATATTTAGCAAAAAAAGAAAGTCCTTTAATGACAACCTATGGTGAAGATGGCATTTATATTTCAAGCGACGCAAATGCTTTTAAAAAATATGCAAATAATTTTTATATTTTAAAAAATAATGAATTTGCAAAAATTAAAAATAATGATATTGAATTTTATAATAAAAATTCAAAAATTAATAAAAAATTAAATAATTTTGAAAAAACATTTTCTTTTGAAAATAAAAATGAATTTTTAATGCAAGATGAAATTATGCAAACCCCAGATGCATTGAAAGAAACTGCATTATTTTTTGAAAACTTTAAAAATTTAAAAAATTATTTTGATAATATTGATAATATTTATTTAATTGGTTGTGGAACAGCATATCACTCCTGTCTTTTAGGGAAAAAATATTTGGAGTTTTTAAACATTCCAATTTTTAGCGAAATTGCAAGCGAATTTAGGTATTCCAATGTTAAACCATCAAAAAAATCATTGTGTATTTTTGTTTCACAAAGTGGAGAAACGGCAGACACTATTGCCTGCATAAAAAAATGTAATTGCAAAACTCTTGCAATCACAAATGTTCCAAATTCATCAATAACTTTTAATTGCAAAAAAACAATACTTATGAAAGCTGGTTGGGAAAGAGCCGTCGCCTCAACAAAAGCCTACTGTTGTCAACTTCTTGTTTTTTACTTGATAAAATGTTTGCTTAAAAATGAAAAACCAAAGTGGAAGCAACTTGTAAGCTCTTGCAAAAAATATTTGAAAAAAAATAATATAAAAGATATTTCAAAAAAAGTTCTGAATTTTGAAAAAATAATGTTTATAGGTAGACAAGAAGATTATGTAACAGCAATGGAATCTTCCTTAAAGCTGAAAGAAATTTCATATATAAACTGTATTGCTTGCCCAAGTGGAGAACTTAAACACGGAACACTTGCTCTTGTGGACGAAAACACTCTTGTTGTTTTGATATCAACAAAAAGCTCTTTACACAACAAAAATTTACTAAGCAAGCAGGAAATAGAAGCAAGAAAGGGTTGTTGCTTTGTTGCGAGCAACATTATAAATTCAGAAATCGAACTTCCAAACTTAAATTCCGACTTAATGCCGATTATGTCGATTTTACCATTTCAACTGCTTGCTTGTGAAGTTTGTATATCAAAAGGTTACAATCCAGACAAACCACGAAACTTGTCTAAGTCAGTGACAGTAGAATAGATATGAATTTGCGAAATCAAAACATTAAAAAAAACACCAACACTGAAGTGAACCCCGAAGGGGTCACTCAAAATAAAAAACCACTAGGAAGAAATTTTAGATTTCTTCCTATTTTTTAATCTCTTTGTATTGTAAAATTCTATCCAATCTTCAACTAATGCTTGATATTC
>CALVNP010000024.1 GCA_944349805.1 uncultured Clostridia bacterium | reverse complement strand
TTTGGAATAAAACAATCGTTGGCAGAAGAAAGTTCTTGCATATAACCATCTAAGTTTAAATTTATTGCATAGTTTACAACTTCATCATACTCTTCTTGTAACAATGTCCTATTAATTTCTGGAAAATTTACTGCTTCTCCCAGAGGTGTGTACTGTGCCATAAGTGATAAAATCACATCTTTATGCTCTTTTGATAAAAAATCTAATATTTTTTTACTATCATTGGTAAGTGTGGGTAGGACTAAATGTCTAACTATAACTCCTTGTAACATTTGCCCGTTTTTAAATTTATTTGGTTTTAGTTCAATCATTTTTTTTAGTGCAATTTTTGCAACATCAAAATAATTATTAACTTTTGAATATTTTAAAGATATTTCAGAACTAAAATATTTTAAATCTGTTAAAAAAATATCAACATAGTTTGCAAGTTTTACAATTTCCTCTTCAAGTTCATAACCGTGCGTGTTGTAAATAACAGGTACTTTTGGTTTGTAAATTTTTAGTGCCTCTATAATCAAGGAAGAAAAGTGAGTTGGATTCACTAAGTTTATATTATCGGCAGTTGAATTAAGTTCTTTAAAAATTTCAGCAAGTTGATTCACTGAAATTTCTTGACCAACATCAAGAGAACTTATTTCATAATTTTGACAATATACACATTTTAAACTACAACCACTAAAAAAAATTGCGCCACTACCTTTTTTATAAGAAATACAGGGTTCTTCCCATTGGTGCAAACTATAATTTGCAATTTTTAGTGTGTTTTTTTCTCCACAAAATCCTTTATTTTTATTTCTGTCTACACAACATTGTCTTGGACAAAGCTTACAAATCATTACCAATCTTCCTTTATATATTTATTAGGCTGTTTTATATCATCATAAAAATCTGAGTATGTATCTTTATTTTCTTCAAAATCCTGCTCATAAAATGCTTCACTATCTTGAAGCTCTGCTAACTTTAAAAGTTCCAATTTAGTCATTTTCATAGCAATGATTATAATACTATTTTTCAAAAATGACAATAGTATTTTATAGCTTTAAATTATAAACTAAAATGAAATTTTAATCATATATATTTTTATGATGAATATCGTTGTTGTTGATAGTGGGTTGGGGGGACTAAATGTACTAAATGAATGTAAAAAGCTTCTTCCAAATGTAAATTTTGTTTATATTGCAGATAAACAAAATGCTCCATACGGAAATAAATCTAAAAGAAAATTGTTAAAAATTGCTTTTAATTTAGTTGACTATATAATTAGCAAATATAATCCTAAAATTATTGTTATTGCTTGCAACACTATGACTGCAGTTACTATAAAATTCTTAAGAGAAAAATATAAAAATATTAATTTTGTGGGAACAGAACCAGCAATAAAACCAGCATTAAAAAAATATAATAAAAAAGAAATATTATTATTTGCAACAAAAAATACAAATAAATATTATAAAAATATACGAAAAATACAGATAAAAAATTTACCAAAAATAATTGATGAAAATATTAATAATTTAAATATTATAAATCCTACTTTAAAAAAACATTTTTGCAAGAAAAAATATAAAAATATTAAAGCAATCGTACTTGGTTGTACGCATTACATTTATTTAAAAGAAAATTTAAAATTAATTTTTGGAGAAAAAATAGAATTTTTTGACAATACTTATGGGGTGGCAAACAGAGTCAAATACATTTATGAAACAATTAAATTTGATTGTTGATATCTTTACATAAATTTTTATTTAGTATTAAGCTTTCTATGTAGTTATATTTTATTTTAGATGTAAAGGGTATGCTGTTTGTAGAAGTATAATCAATGAGCTCTGCAACAAGATTATTTAAACTTTCAAGTTTTAGTTTTATGTTTAAAATATCGTTCGTCAACTTAGAGTTAAACGAAGCTTCAAATGAAGTTTTTGTTTTGTTTATTTTTGATAATAAATCATTTAAAGCAATTTTACAATCTGTTTCAGTTTTTAAATTTGTATCTAAACTTATGGAAAGGTCATACAGTTCTTCATAGGCAACTTTAAATATGTTTATTGCCGAAACAAGTGCGTTCTTTTCAATTGAAGTTAAGTTGCTTGTTATGGAAATTTCTGGTATGATTATTGTTAAAATAAAAGGACTTATTCCAGATTCTTCTAAATTTGCTTTAACAAGTTCTGCATCATTTTCTTTTTCATAGGCACTTGCAAGGACATAGTAAACAGAATTCTCAGCATAGATATAACCAGCACCACTTTGACTTTTAACAGAACTTGAACTTTCTTCTGCCGAAGCCAAAATGGAACTTTGACTAATACATATTGCATAAATATTGTAAGATGTTATCTTAGATGAAGAAGAAAACAAACCATTAAAATTTCCTGCAAGTATTGCAGTTGAAAAAAGGTCGGCAAGTGATATACATAAAGCAAAACATATAATGCTGACTAAGAAGGCAAACAATCTGCCTGATTTTGTCTTTTTTTTAATTTTTGTCATACTCGCTTGCTATTTTCCTCCTTTTTGTGCTATCACTTATATTGCTATGAAAAAGGAGCAAAAAGTATTCTTAAAAAGGAGGAGTTTATGAAATTAAGACCACTTTTTGATCGTATTGTAATAAGACCAATAAAAACAGAATCTAAAACAGATGGAGGTATAATGCTTCCTGCTGTAGCTCAGGAAAAAAGTCAACTCGCAACAGTTATAAGTGTTGGTGAGGGGGGACTTGTTGATGGTAAGGAAGTAAAAATGATTGTAAAACCAAATGATAAAATTTTGTATTCAAAATATGCTGGAACAGAGCTAAAATTTGAAGGGGAAGAATTGATAGTTATAAGACAAACTGATGTTCTTGCCATTATTGAATAAAAGGTTTAAAAGGTGAAAAATGAGTAAAAAAATTAAATATGGTGAAGATGCTAGAAAGTCACTTGAAAAAGGTGTAAATGTGTTAGCTGATACAGTAAAAATTACATTGGGTCCAAAGGGAAGAAATGTTGTATTAGATAAAAAGTTTAGTACTCCACTCATTACAAATGATGGTGTTACCATTGCAAAGGAAATAGATTTAAAAGACCCATTTGAAAATATGGGGGCACAATTAATTAAGGAAGTTAGTATAAAAACAAATGATGTAGCAGGAGATGGAACAACAACAGCTTGTGTTCTTGCTCAGGCAATAATTAGGGAAGGTTTGAAAAATTTTACAGCAGGAGCTAATCCTATAATTTTAAAAAGAGGAATTCAAAAAGGAATTCAAGTGGTTGTTGATGAATTAAAAAGAATATCAAAACAAGTTAGCACTTCAAAAGAAATTGCTCAGGTTGCAAGCATATCTGCAGGTGATGAAGAAGTTGGAGCATTAATTGCTAAAGCAATGGAAAAAGTTGGCACAGATGGTGTAATAAGTGTTGAAGAAGCTAAAACAATGAAGACAGAATTGAGTGTTGTAGAGGGTTTGCAGTTTGATAGGGGATACCTTTCTCCATATATGTGTACAAATATGGAAAAAATGGTTTCAGAACTTGAAAATCCATACATACTTATAACAGATAAAAAAATATCTACAATTCAAGACATTCTTCCACTTTTGGAACAAATTGTAAAAATTGGTGGTAAATTGCTAATAATTGCTGATGATATTGAAGGTGAAGCATTAGCAACATTGGTTTTAAATAAGTTGAGAGGGACATTTACTTGTGTTGCTGTAAAAGCTCCTTCATTTGGAGATAAACGAAAGGCACTCTTAGAAGATATTGCGATAGTTACAGGTGGTAAGGTAATATCTGATGAACTTGGACTTGACTTAAAACAAATTGATATGTCAATGCTAGGTAATGCAAGATTTGTAAAAGTGGATAAAGATAACACTACAATAGTTGATGGTAATGGTGAAAAATCCGAAATAGCAGAAAGAATAAAATCCATAAAAACACAACTTGAATCTGTTGCAAGTGATTATGATAAAGAAAAATTGCAAGAGCGTTTAGCAAAACTATCTGGTGGTGTTGCGGTAATTAAGGTTGGAGCAGCAACGGAAGTTGAAATGCAAGAAAAGAAGCTTAGAATAGAAGACGCGTTGGCAGCTACAAAAGCAGCAAGTTCAGAAGGTGTTGTTCCTGGTGGTGGAGTTGCACTATTAAAGACATCAGGGAAACTTGCAAAATATATTGAAAAGTTGAGTGGAGATGAAAAGACAGGTGCAAGCATTGTGCTTAGGGCAATAGAAGAACCAATCAGACAAATTGCAAAAAATTCTGGTGTTGATGGTGGTGTTGTTGTCAATAAAATTTATGAACATATTGAAGATGCAAACTTTGGATTTGATGCTTTAAATAATAAGTACGTTGATATGGTTGAAAATGGTATAATAGACCCAACAAAAGTGACAAGAAGTGCATTAGAAAATGCTGGTAGTGTTGCAAGTGTACTATTAACAACTGAATGTCTTGTTGCAGATGTTGAAGATGAACCTAAAAAACCACTTCCAGAAGTTAATCAATTTTAATTTTTTAGTTAAGAAATTATTTATAAAAAACGGCTATCAAAAATTTTAGCTGTTTTTTTTATTTTATTATGAGTTCTAACAAAATTATATTAACCATAAATTACATTATGAGAAAAGTTTTACCATCTGTTTTTTTAATAGTCGGAACAATTATAGGAGCTGGTTTTGCAAGTGGAAGGGAAATCTCTTCTTTTTTTGCAAAATTTGGTGTTTATAGTTTGTTTTTCTTGCCCATATTGTTTATTATTTTCTATTTTGTTTTCAAGATGTTACTTTCTATTGGAAAAGATAAAAAGTTTGACAGCTTAAAGCAACTTAATGCCTTTACTAAAAACTCAATTTTTATGAATATTTTAATTTCTGCAACCTTTATTGTGTTTACTTCGGCTATGTTTTCTGGTGTTATAGAAATTTTATCATATAACTTCACTAATGTTCCATCTGTTGTGTTTTATATTATTTTGCCTATAATTTGTTATATTGTTCTAAAATTTGGATTTGGTGGGTTAGTAAAATTAAACTTAATTTTGGTACCAATTCTCATATTATCTATTTTAACCCTTTGCATTTTTGCAACATTTAATCCTGTAACCGATGTTGTTTTTACACCTGCTTCAAGTAGGGCATACGAGCTTCCAATTTCAATAATACTATATGCTATGGGTAATTTACTTCTTTCTTACTACATAATTGTAAAAGCAGGTAGGGACTTAGATGAAAAAAGGATAAAAACAATAAGTTTTTTATCCTCTTTTATAATTTGTTTTGTAATTTTTATTAGTATTGTTTGCTTAATTAAAAATGGTAGCGCAGTTATAGATGTATCTATGCCCTTTGTTGCTCTGTCGTATAGAATGGGCGAACTATTTAATATTTTCTTTTTAATTATGGTTTTAATGGCAATTTTAACAACACTTTTTTCAGGTTTGTATACTTCTTGTATGTCGCTACCTTTTAAAAAATATAATATAATTTTTACAATTGTTAGTGTGGAAATATTAAGTTTGCTTGGTTTTAAACATATTGTAGATTACATTTATCCAATTATTGGTGTAATAGGAATATCAGTTATTTTGCGTTTAGCTTTTTCATATAAATCATCTTTTAAATCTGGCTTCAATTCTTGCAACAATAAAATACATACCCCCAGCAAGCAAACAAAGAATTAAAGTAGCAGTCATAACCAAATCTAGTTTAAACACTTGCCCACCATACACAATTAAATATCCAAGGCCAGCTTTACTTGAAAGATATTCTCCCATTATTGTTCCAACCCAGCTCATACCAACATTTATTTTTAAAACTGATATAAAATCTCCTATGGAATTGGGAAGAATTAATTTAAAAAGAATTTGTAGCTTGTTTGCTCCCAATGATTTCATTAATTGAATTTTATCTTTGTCGCAAGCTAAAAAGGAATTTAGCATAGAAATTGTCGTAATTATTAGGCATATCATTATACACATTACAACAATTGATGTTGTGCCAATTCCAAACCAAATTACAATCATAGGACCAAGAGCAATTTTGGGTAAAGCATTTAAAACTACGATATAAGGATCTAAAATTTTCCTTAATTTTTCGCTCCACCATAGCAAAATTGCTAAAATTGTTCCCAAAAGTGTTGCAATTATAAATCCTAAAACTGTTTCATATAATGTTATTCCAATGTGTGTTAAAAGCTCTCCACTAGAAATAAATTCACCTAAAGTTTTAATAATGCGAGATGGAGAGCTGAAAAAGAAAGGATCCAAAACACCAACAGAAGTTAATAATTCCCATAGTCCAATTAAAGCTAACAAAAGTATTATTTGTGAAGATAAAACAATAATTTTATCTTTTTTTATCTTTTTTAAATATTGTTTATGAGAAATTGAGAAGTCAGCTTTGACTTCCTTTTTCTTTTTTATCATATTGTATTTCCCTCCAAATTTCATCAAAAAGTTCTCTAAATTCTGGTGCTTCACGCCTTTTGAATGGAAGTCCATATGAATTTAGATTAATGTCAATAATTTTTTTTACATAAGATGGACGAGAGGATAAAATTATAACTTTATCAGCAAGACTTATTGCTTCAGATATATCGTGTGTTACAAGTAGTGCAGTCTTGTTCTCGTTTTTTATAATTTTGTATACATCATCACAAACATTTAATCTTGTTTGATAGTCAAGAGCTGAAAATGGCTCATCTAGCAAAAGAATTTTGGGGTCGGTTGCAAGTGTCCTAATTAAAGCAACACGCTGTCGCATTCCACCAGAAAGTTCTCTGGGTTTGTTTTTTATAAAGTCTTTAAGGCCATATTTTTCTAAAAGAGATTTGACTTTATCTGTTTTTTCATTATTTTTTTGTTCCTTTTTTATTTCAAGACCTAAAATAACATTTTGCCAGATTGTGCGCCATTCAAACAAATGGTCTTTTTGAAACATATATCCTATTTTAGATGTGTCAACAGCTTTACCATCTAGTGTTATTTCACCTTTGGTTGGTTTTAAAAGACCTGCTATTAAGGACAAAATTGTTGTTTTCCCACAACCACTTGGTCCTACAATTGCAACAATTTCACCTTTATTGATATTAAAGGAAATATCCTTTATAGCTTTTATTTCGTTTTGAAGAGTGTGATATATATAGTTTACATTACTTACTTTAAGTACATCATTCATAATTTACTCCCATAAAACATTTTATGGAATTGTGCATTTTTGCGTGATTAAAAGCTGTATATATTTTTTGTATTTATTTTATTTTCTTGTAATTTGCATTTAATTGGTGTAAAATAATTTTATGAGAAGATTTTTTGTTGAAAATATTTCCGATTATGCAATTTTAAAAGGCGATGAATTTGAGCATTTTAAAAAAGTCTTGCGTGGTAAAATTGGAGATAAAATTATTTGCATATGTGGAGATGGTAAAGAATATTTATGTGAAGTTGATACAATAGAAAGTTCTTTTGCAAAAGCAAGGGTACTTGAAGTGGAGAACAGCGATAAAGATTCCAAAGTAAAGATTACTGTTTTTATGGGAATTCCAAAAGGTGATAAAATGGAATTTTTGATTGAAAAGTTGTCAGAACTTGGTGTGAGCAGTATTATACCTTTCGAAAGTTCATTTACCATTGCAAAACCCAAGAACAAGCAAGAGAGATATAGAAAGATAGCTATAGAAGCTTGTAAGCAATGTGGAAGAACAACTCCGTTAAATGTTTTAGAATGTTTAAGTTTTAAAGATATGTTAAAGTTGATAAAAAATTATGATGTTGTATACTTTGCATACGAACAAGCAGATGGAGGAACATTTAATGATGCTAAAAGCTATAAAAATATTGCAGTGATTGTTGGGGCTGAGGGGGGATTTTCTGAAGAAGAAAGCAAGCTTATTGTTGAAGCAGGAGCAAAAACTGTTTCTTTGGGTAAAAGAATATTGCGTTGTGAAACAGCTCCACTTTACGCTGTTTCTGTGATAAATTATTTAACAAATAACTAAGGAAAGAATATGAAAATTTGTATACATACATTAGGTTGTAAAGTAAATCAGTATGAAAGTGACGCATTAGCTGAATGTTTAAGAAGATTAGGACACGAAGTTATTACAGAGCTAGGAATTGCTGATGTATATATTTTAAATTCCTGTGCAGTTACAAACGAAGCTGAAAGGAAGTCAAGGCAAGCAATATCTAAGTTTTTTGCATTCAATCCAAATGCAAAAGTTTTAGTGTGTGGTTGTGCAAGCGAAAAGGACGATTCTCAATTTTCTGCATTAAAAAATGTCAATTTTGTTTCTGGTGTTGCGAACAAAATGAAGTTAATAGAAAAATTGCAAACTGACGGCGTAGAGATTGATCCCTTGCCAACAGCATATGAAGATTTTGGACTTTCAACATCTTCACACACTAGGGCATATGTAAAAATTCAAGATGGCTGTAATAATTTTTGTTCCTATTGCATTATTCCTTATTTGAGAGGAAGAAGCAGAAGCAGGGACATAGTTAGTATATTAAATGAAGTTGAAGGGTTGGTGTCTGGGGCAATTACAGAGAATAAACCATTTATTAATGAAATAGTTTTAACAGGTATAAATATTTCAGATTTTAAAATAGATGGCAAAAGTGGGCTTATAACACTTTTAAAAGAGTTGGACAAATTTGATGTTAGAATTAGGCTTGGAAGCTTGGAACAAGGTGTTTTAAGTGAGGAGTTTTTAAAAGAATTATCTTTGCTTAAAAATTTTTGCCCACATTTTCATTTATCATTGCAAAGTGGAAGCAACAGTGTTTTAAAAAGAATGAACAGAAAATATACTAGGCAGGAGTATGTTCACACTGTAAAAAGAATAAGGAAGTATTTTAAATATCCAGCAATAACCACAGATGTTATAGTAGGATTTTTGGGAGAAACAAACAAAGAATTTAAGGAAACTTGTAGAACCATAAAAAAAGTTAAGTTTGCAAGCATGCACATATTCCCATTTTCAATGAGAACGGGAACGGTTGCAGAAAAACTTTTAACAAGTGGCAAATTCGGCTATGTTGACTCTAAAATCGTTAAAAAAAGAATAAAAAAACTTGAAAAATACAATAAAAAATTTAAAAGTCAGTTCATTTCATCGCTTAAAGGACAGAAATTTGTTATGCTTGTTGAAACTGCAAGTGATGGGTTTTTGATAGGACATACAGAAAATTTTGTAAAATGCTATTTACCTTGTGATAATGTTGAGCTTAACACTCTTGTAAGTGTTGAAATAGAAAGGGAATTTAAAGATGGTGCAATTGTCAAAATGTGACATTATGTATCAAAATAATTTGTAATAAAGTTGATTTATATGTAATGAATTTGGTATAATTTTGATGTTTGGAGAAATTTATGAAAATCGTGATAGATGGCTTTGGTGGAGATTATTCTCCCGATGAAATTATAAAAGGTGCAGTTTTATCTATACAGAAACATAAAGATTTAGAAATAATTTTGACGGGTGATGAAAAGATTATTAAAGAAAAATTTTCTGAATTTAATTTGAGTTTTGAAAGGATTACATTGCATAATGCACCACTTGTAATTTCAAACGACGAGGTGCCTACATTAGCAATAAAGAAAGAGGGAACTTCACTAGGTGAAGCATTTAACATCTTAAAGCAACAAGATGACGTACAAGCATTAATTTCTTGTGGAAGCACAGGAGCAATTTTGGCAGGTGGTTTCTTGAAAATTGGAAGAATTAAAGGTATATCAAGACCAGCACTAGCTCCATTTCTTCCAACAAAAAAGGGAACAAATGTTTTGCTTATTGATTGTGGTGCTAATTCTGAATGTAAACCAATTAATCTGGCACACTTTGCAATTATGGGTTCAATATATTATAAAGAAATTAATGGGGTGGATAGTCCAAGAGTTGGATTGTTAAGCAATGGTGTTGAAGAACATAAAGGAAGCGAACTTACAAAGGAAACATACAAAATTTTGAAAACATTGCCTATCAATTTTATCGGGAATATTGAAGCAAGAGATATTGTTTCAGGTGATGTTGATGTGGTTGTGACTGATGGGTTTACAGGAAACGTTGCTTTAAAAAGTATAGAAGGTGCTGTAAAACTTGCAATGAATGAAATTAAAACAGCAATAAAATCTAGTGCCGTTTCAATGTTCGGAGCTTTATTTTTAAAAAAAGCTTTCAAAAAAGTAAAGTCGAGAATGGATTATAAAAAATATGGAGGTTCTCCATTTTTAGGTACAAAAAAACTTATAATTAAATCTCACGGCAATTCTAAAAAGGAAACAATATGTTATGCTGTTGACCAAGCTATTGAATGTTCAAAATTGGGTATAAATTCAAAGTTTACGGAAGCATTTTCAAATTTGGAAATAAGTGGTGAAGTATGAGTAACTTGACAAATATTTTAAGCTATACATATAAAAACCCACAACTTTTGGAGCGAGCTTTAACACATAGCTCGTATTCAAAAGAAAATTATGAAAGATTGGAGTTTTTAGGAGATAGCATTTTAGATTTCGTTGTTGGAGATTATCTTTATAGAAAATGCTCAGAAAGTGAAGGAAAATTGTCTAAATTAAGAGCCAGTTTTGTTTCTGAACAATATGTTCATAAAATTTTTGATGAACTTGACATTGAAAGATATGTAAAAGTTGGCAAAAGTTATAAATCTGAACTGACAAAATCAGTCAAAGCAGACATTTTTGAAGCTATTGTTGCAAGCATTTATCTTGATGGTGGTTTTGAAGTCGCAAAAAAATTTGTTGTAAACACTTTAAAGCTTGGGAACTTTAAAACTATAAAAGATACTGACTATAAGTCACAAATTCAAGAATATTATCAGTCGCTTGACAAAAAAAATAAGATTTCATATAAATTATTAAAGCAAGAGGGTTCTCCACATAAACCAATTTTTTCAGTTGGAGTGTTTTTAAATAAAGAACAAATTGGTCAAGCAGAGGGAATGTCTAAACACGAGGCTGAGCAAAAAGGTGCAGAATTAATTTTAAGAAAATTAAAAAAACATAAAATAAATTGAGGGAAAAGATATGTATTTTAAGCAGATACAAATTGCAGGGTTTAAGTCTTTTGCAGATAGAACAGAAATTAAGTTTGATGATGGGGTAACTGCAATTGTTGGACCTAATGGTTGTGGCAAAAGCAATGTTTCAGATGCAATAAGGTGGGTTTTGGGTGAACAAAGCTCAAAAATGCTTCGTGGAACAACAATGCAAGATGTCATATTTAATGGAACGGAAAAAAGAAAAAGTTTGTCATATTGTGAAGTGTCCTTAACATTTAACAATCAGGATAGATTTTTTAATTTTGATTATGATGAACTTGCAATCACAAGAAAGTTATATAGGTCTGGTGAAAGTGAATATTTGCTTAATAGAAATCCTTGTAGATTAAAGGATATTGTAAACATTTTATACGATTCTGGAATAGGTAGAGATGGATATTCAATAATAGGACAAGGTAAGGTTGAAGAAATTATTTCATCAAAACCAGAAAATAGGCGTGCAATATTTGAAGAAGCGGCTGGAATTGCAGGATTTAAATCCAGAAAAGTCGAAGCTGAAAGAAAACTTGATAGAACAAGGGAAAACTTGACAAGACTTAGAGACATAATTGGGGAAATTGACAGGCAGTTAGGACCTTTAAGAAAACAGGCAGAAGTTGCTAAAAAATTTTTGGAACTCAAAGGTCTTTTAAAGGATTTAGAAGTAAATGCATATCTATATCAATTTGAAAATGCTAATGAAACAAAGGAACAAATAAACATTAAGTTAAATGCAATTTTGGAAGAAATGTCTGTAAGACAAGCAGAACTTGTTTCTTTAAATTCTAAGTATTCAAATAATATGGAACAGGTCGCACTGCTTGATAAAAAAGTTAATGAATTGCACGAAGAGACTTTGGCACTTACCATTAACATAGAAAAACAAGCTGGTGAAACAAAGCTTATAAGAGAAAGAATAAATCATATAAACGAACAAAATGATAAAATTCATATTGAAATTTTAAATTGTGATAATTCATTAACTAAACTTTCTGCAGAAAAAGAATATAAAGAAAACAGAAAGGAAGAATTATCAAAGAATTTAAAAATTTTAAATCAATCGCAAAATGAAATTACTCAAAAATATTTAAGTATTGTTGACGAGTTGACAAAAACGGAAAGTGAAGCAGAGGAAAGTCAAAAAAATATGATTAGTGCATTGGACAAACTTTCTGATATTAAAAGCGACATATCAAGGTATGAGGCGCAATGCGAACTTTTAAAGAAAAACTTAAATCAAGATGAGGACAAACTCGGACAGATAGAGGAAAGAAAAAACTATCAAGAAAAGGTTTATAGGGATTGTAAACAGTCATTTGAAAATTTAAGCAAAACAAAACAAGAGGTCAGCAAGGAATATGCTGACAAAAAATTCAGAGTTGATAGTTTGATTTCAGAAATTTCAGATGAAGAACAAGAAAAACATAATATCAATGCAAAAATTCAAGTATATGAGAATAGAAAAAGACTATTATCTGAAATGCAGGCAGAATATGAAGGATATGCTTATGCCGTTAAAAAATTATTGAAGGAAGCAGAAAAAAATTCTGGATTAAAAGCAAGAATGGTGGGCGTTTTAGCTTCGCAGATTAAAGTTCCAGAAAAGTTTGAAACGGCAATTGAGGTTGCTCTTGGTAATGCCGTTCAAAATATTATTACATTTGATGAAAATGGTGCTAAGGATTTGATTAACTTTTTAAAACAAAATAGTTTGGGAAGAGCAACTTTTCTTCCAATTTCATCAATGAAACCAAGAAGAATAAGTCCAGAAGATAGAAGGGCAATTTTAGTTAATGGTTCTTTTGGTGTTGCAAGTGAGATAATTTCGTATAGTTCACAAATTCAAAATGTTGTGGAAAATTTGCTCGGGGCAACGGTAATCGTAGACACATTGGAAACGGCAGTAAACTTAGCCAAAAATACAAGATTTTCTTTCAAAATTGTAACATTGGACGGTGATATAGTAAATCCAACAGGTTCTATGACGGGTGGTTCTAAAAAGAGTGAAGCTTCTAATTTGATAAGCAGAGAAAGAGAAATTGGTACTCTTGGAACAGAAATAGAAAAATGTAAACAGGATTTATTGAAGAAAACTGAATACATCAAACAATTAAGTGAAGAACTTTTGCAGACTAAAAAACTTGTTTCTGAACTTGAAGTTAAAAAATCAGATGTTGAAGTTGAAGAAGCAAAAGAAAAAGAAAAAATGGATTCCTTAGGAGAAATCTTAAATTCTCTTAAAGAAGAAAAAAATGTGTTAGATAAAGAAATAGCAGATTTAAAAACACAAATTTCCTATTTGGAACAAGAGCTTTCTGGGAAAAATGTCGATACAAACTTTAAGGGTATTGCAACTGAGAACCAACTTGAAAACAAAAATAAGGCAAATGCTTTAAAAGAAGAGAGAGAAAAACTAAATTCCGACTTGACAACTGTCAGGGTTAACATTGCTTCAATTGAAGCTGAAATTTCATCTCTTGAATCGGATTTAACAAGAATTAATCTTCAAATTTCAGAAACAGAGCAAACAAAAAATCAAAGCAATATGGAATTAGAAAAAAACAATGCAACCATAGAGCAAGCAGAAGCTTTAATTAAGCAACAAATAGAAGCTAACACATCGGTTGAAGCAAAAGCAAAACTTGACTCTATAAAGAAAGAACAAGAAGAAATAGAAATTAAGAAACAAGACCTTCAAAACGAACTTAAAATTTTTGAAGAAAAAAGAACAGTTCTTCTTGATGAAATTGGAAAAATAAGCGAGAAAAAATATAATCAAGAAATGCTTTTAAGCAAGGTTGATTCTGACTTAGAACAAATGCAAGAAAGAATTTTTGAAGAATATTCATTAACATATCAAACTTGTTTAGAGTTTAAAAGACCTGATTTTAAAATTGAAGAAGGAATGCCAGAGATAAGCAGAATTAAAAAGGAAATTCAAAAACTTGGTTATGTAAATGTGAATGCAATTGAAGATAGTAAAACTCTTTTAGAAAGATATGAAGAATTATCAACACAAGAAGCTGATTTAAGCAAAGCAGAAGAAGATTTAAATCAAATTATATCTGAATTATCAACTGAAATGGCTTCAAGATTTGAAACGGAATTTAATAAGATAAACGAAAATTTCAAGACCACATTTAGAGAATTGTTTGGTGGTGGAAATGCGAGACTTGAACTTACTGAATCAGATAATCTGCTTGAAGCTGGGGTTGATATTGTTGCTGAACCACCTGGTAAGAAATTGCAAAATATAACACTTTTAAGTGGTGGTGAAAAGGCTTTAACGGCAATTGCAATATTGTTTGCAATTTTGAAACTTAAACCAATGCCATTTTGCTTGCTTGATGAAATTGAAGCTGCATTAGATGAAGCAAATGTTGAAAGGTTTGCTCAATACTTAAAGCGTTTTTCTAATGAAACACAGTTTATTGTCATTACTCACAGAAAACCAACAATGGAACTTGCTGATAGTTTGTATGGTGTTACTATGGAAGAAAAGGGTGTTTCTAAAATGGTATCTGTAAAATTAAGTGAAGCAGTAAAAAATGTTAAAGGTCAGGAGGAGTTAAATGGGGCTGTTTAAAAAAATAGCTGAAGCTTTAAGGAAAACTCGTGAAGCATTTAGAAGAAAATTAGATGCGTTGTTTAGTCACGGGGAGCTTGATGATGAATTTTATGAAGAGCTTGAAGATATATTAATTTCTTCCGATGTTGGTGTGGAATCTTCTATGCAAATTTGTGAAGAGTTAAGAGAGCGAGCAAGGAAATTGAAACTAAGAAAGGCAGAAGATGTCAGAGCATTGTTAAAGGAAATAATAGAAGAAAGTTTGAGCTTTGATGAAAATTCTTTGGAAATTGAATATCCTGCAATTATAACAATTGTAGGTGTTAATGGTGTTGGTAAAACAACAACCATTGGCAAACTTGCAAATTATTTTAAAAACTTAAAAAAAGATGTGTGTTTGGTTGCAGGAGACACTTTTAGAGCTGCAGCATCGGAGCAGTTGGACGAGTGGGGAAAAAGAAATAAAGTTAGAGTTATTAAGCACGAAGAGGGAGCAGATTCTGCAGCTGTTGTCTTTGATGGTATAACAAGCGCAAAGGCAAGAAAAACAGATGTATTGATTGTAGATACAGCTGGTAGATTGCATACAAAAACAAATTTAATGGAAGAACTTGGGAAAATCAATAGAGTGATAGAAAGAGAGTATGAGCAAGCTCATAAATATACATTTATTGTATTAGATGCAACAACGGGGCAAAATGCCTTGTCGCAGATAGAGAATTTTAATGAGTATGTAAAGCTTGATGGGATAATTCTCACCAAATTAGATGGCACGGCAAAAGGTGGAGTTGTTTTAACAATCTCTAGGGAGTACAAATTACCCGTTGTATTTATAGGGGTAGGAGAAGGTATAAACGACCTTGAAAAGTTTGATGCAAAGGACTTTGCAGATAATATGTTTTAAATTTTAAAACCAAAAACATATTGTGTTTTTCTCAAAAAGTTTGCATATAAAAGTATTGACTACAAAAAACATCAATTTAAAATATTAATTGATGTTTTTTCATTTTATTTTAAATTCTTTATTTTTTCTAATATTTATGTTACTATCATTATATGATTATAAAAAGTGCAAAATATTTTACAAGCGCAGTTAAAGAAAGTGATTTTTTGTCCGATTTTCCTGAAATTTGCTTTGTTGGTAGAAGTAATGTCGGAAAAAGCTCTTTAATTAATATGCTTGTTAATCAAAAAGGTTTAGCTAAGTCTTCTAGTACTCCGGGACTCACCAAAATGGTAAATTATTTTTTAATTAATGAGAATTTCTATTTTGTTGACTTACCAGGTTACGGTTACTCACAAACAGGGAAAAAACACACAGAGCTTTGGAGTACTTTATTAGAAAATTATTTGCTTTCTTCTCAAAATTTAAAAATGGTTTTTATGCTTGTTGATATACGGCATAATCCAACGGAACTTGATTTACTTATGCATAAATTTTTATTTTATCACAATATTCCTCACAAGGTTATAGCAACAAAGTGTGATAAAGTTGCAAAAAGTAAAATTTATAATTTTAGAAATGAAATTGCAAAGTATTTATCCCTTGGAATTGCTGATGTTATTGCTGTAAGTGAAAATGGGGCTGGAAAAGAAGATGTACTTCATATAATTGCCAACTGTTTGAAAAATAATTGAATTATTCCTTGCTGTGTGTTAAAATAAAACATATGGAAAATGTATTGAATTATTTAGATAAATTGTTTCCAAATCCTAAATGTGAGCTTAAATTCAACAATGTTTTTGAGCTTCTTATAGCAGTGATTTTATCTGCTCAGTGTACTGATAAAAGAGTTAATCAAGTAACAGAAAAACTTTTTAAAAAGTTAAAAACTCCAAATGATTTTGCTTGTGTAAAAACACAAGATTTGGAAAATGAAATTAAATCTTGTGGTTTTTATCATAATAAAGCAAAAAACATTATTTCTGCTAGTAAGGATATTGTTGAAAAATTTAACGGACAAGTCCCCAATAATATTGATGAATTGATGAGTTTGGCAGGTGTTGGAAAAAAGACTGCGAATGTTGTTTATGCTGTTGGTTTTGGGGGAGATGCAATAGCTGTGGATACTCACGTTTTTAGAGTTTCAAACAGGCTTGGTATTATCAGTAAGAACCCCGTTGATTGTGAAATTAAGCTTCAAAAACTAATTCCAAAACAAAGATGGTCGTCTGCGCATCATCAATTAGTATTGTTTGGAAGATATTTTTGTAAAGCGATAAAGCCTATGTGTGCTAATTGTGAATTATTTGACATTTGTAAATATGATAAAAAAAGGAAATAATTATGTTTTTAGATAAAGTGACAATAACAATAAAAGCAGGAGATGGAGGAAAAGGAGCTGTTTCTTTTTATCGAAGTGCATTAACTGCAAATGGTGGACCAGATGGGGGAGACGGTGGAAAAGGTGGAAATATAGTTTTTAGAGCGAACAATGGAATGAATACTCTATATTCTTTTACATTCAAAAAAAAGTTTATAGCTGAAAATGGTGAAAATGGTGGAAAGACAAACAAGACGGGGAAAGATGGAAAAGATGTTGTAATTGATGTACCAGCAGGAACTGTTATATATGACGCAGAAAGCAATAAAGTCATTGCAGATTTAAGAGATGATGGACAGACATTTACTGCCTTAAAAGGTGGTAAAGGTGGAAAAGGAAATGCCTTTTATGCTACTCCAACTAGACAAGCTCCCCACTTTTCTCAAGAAGGTGAAAAGTGTAATTTTAGAAAGGTTGTTTTAGAATTAAAGACAATTGCAGATGTTGGATTGATTGGATATCCAAATGTTGGGAAATCAACATTATTATCCGTAATTTCAAATGCAAAACCTAAAATTGCCAATTATGCTTTCACCACACTTTCACCTAATTTAGGTGTTGTGAATTATTATGATAATGCTTTTGTTGTTGCTGATATCCCGGGGTTAATAGATGGAGCAAGCGAAGGTGTTGGGCTTGGACACGAATTTTTAAAGCATACAGAAAGAGTTAGACTAATTTTGCATATTGTAGATATTTCTGAAAGTGAAGGGCGAAACGCTTTTGATGATTTAATAAAAATAAACAACGAATTAAAAAAATATAGTGAGAAGTTGTACAACTTACCACAAATTATTGTTTTAAGCAAATGTGATTTATTATCAAAAGAAGATTTGGAAAATAAATTTGAAAGTTTTAAAAATTCTTGTGAAAAAGCAGGTATAACAAGTGAAATAATTAAAATTTCGTCAATAACCAATTCTGGATTAAATGAATTGAAAGGTGCTATTTGGAACAAATTAAAGGATTTGCCTAAATCCGACCCTATTGATGTTGAAGAATATGAATTTGATAAAAGAGATAAAACAAGTCTTGTAATATCAAGAGCAGATGATGGAAGTTTTAGTGTGTCTGGGGGATTAATTGAAAATTTAATTAGAGGAGTTGTCCTTTCTGATGAATTGAGTTTTGCATACTTTCAAAGACGATTAAAAGACGATGGTATAATAGATAAATTAAAAGAGCGTGGATTAAAAGAAGGGGATATTGTTCACATAAAGGATATTACATTTGAGTATTTTGATTAATCAAAAATATTTTCTTTAAGCTTTTTATTGTATTTTGGATTAATAAATGAAAACAATGCTAATACGAGCAGTATTGAGCTTACAATTAAGTAATATATATTATATTTAACTATCATACTTGAAAAAAGAAGAATTAATGAAGCTAGTAAATAGCCCTTAGTTCTTTTTTTGTTCAAGCCGTAGTCTAATAAGCTTTTTATTGTGTTTTTTTCCGTTTTAATTAAATATTCCTCAGGATATGTGTCAAATTCTTTGTATATACTTTGATAAGTTTGAAATTTATCTAAAATTATTGTTTTCACATCAAGCATATTTGCAATATTAATTACATTAGAATTAGCTTTATTTACACATAAAATAAGTTTTTGTGGGTTGTGTTTTTTTGTTGTATTATAGGCATTTACTAAATCTTCAGTACTTAAATCTTCAAGCTTAAAAATTGGATAAATAACACATTTAGAGTTGTTATTTTCAATGATAATGTATTTTGTTGTTTTTGTTGTTTTAAATTTTTTTGCAAACAAATTGTAAAAAAAATTTATTGTGTAACTTTTTTCTGAAAAAATAAATTTATTGCAATAATTTTGAGCTTTATTTATTTCACTATTTTTCAAATTTGTTTTTTTATTTTTTGTATAAAAAATAAATGATAAAATCATATCTATTAAAATAGTAAGAAGTATTGTTGCAATTATTGAAATTGTAAAATTTTTTATAAAATACCTGCACCAAATCAAAGATATTAAAAAGATTATAAACAACCTAAAAATTTTACTTATTGCTTTATATATAGTTTTCATAAAATGATTATTGACACTTAATTATTTGCTTATTCTGTTGACGAAAAAAATTATTAATGATAATATATTTTAGAGGTGTGTTTTGGAAATATTAGATAAAGTACAAAAAATGTATGAAATATTACAAAGTTTTGGGGCAAAAGATATTGAAGTTTTAGATATAAGTAAAAAAAGTAAAGACATAAAATATCTTATTATATCTTCTTTAAATGCAGAATATGAAGTGAAAGATGTTGCTTTAAAGTTTGTAGATAGTATGAAAAATTTAAGTGTTGAGTTAAAGCATAAAGATGGTTTAACCAAAGGTCAGTGGGTCGTTTTAGATTATGATGATATTTTGGTTGAATTATTTATTGACTCATTAAGGGAAAAATATAATCTTGAAAAATTATGGAAAGATGGGAAAAATAAAGTTCTTTTTGATATTGAAAAGACGCAAGTTGCTAAGACTATAAAAAAGCCTAAAAAAGAAGTAAAACAAAAATAATAGGTATTGACAAATTTTCATTTTGTGGTATATTATAAGTAAAGTTTGGAGGTAATATGTTGACGATAGTTGCAATACTAAATTTGATAGTATATGCCACAATAGGTGGGGTTGTTGTAGCAGAAGAAGTTACAAGGCGTAAACTTTTAAGAAATAAAGGGATAAGCAGAGCTCAAAAAAAGGACATCAAGACAATTGAAAAGTATGAAAAGGCAAAACAATTATCATTAAACAGCGATAAGCCAATGTTGAAAATTCAAAACAAGCTTAATTCTAAAAAGTTTAGATTAAAGCTTGCAAAACATATTGTAAAAGCTGTAAAGAAGAAAAGATTTGTATATAATAGAAGATATAGTATCGAAGATATTACAACAAAAAGTCCAACAAGAAGAAAGGATTTAAGGAAAATAGCACTTAGTCAAGCTTTATCAGATTATTATGATATTAAATCTGAAATTGCCAAGCCAAGAAAATCTTCTAAATTTGCTAAAAAAGCAGAGTTGTACAAAAAACAAGCTTCACAACTATCTTCAAAGTACCCTAAAGAACAGACAAATAGGTCTTTTTACGAAAGAACAATTATTTTGCCAAGTGGTGAAGAATATGTCGACCATAGAACTTCTATGAACAATCACGACCAAAGGTTTATGATGAAATTTGCAGATTATGTTCAAGAACATTATAAGGAACCAAGAAATAAAGCAACTCAAATTGTGGAATTCAGGTTTGGTGGACTTAATAAAACTTCTGTATCTTGTCCAAATCAAGAATGTTTGGAATATGGAAAAATTTTGCTTTTGTCAGAAGCTTTAGAGTTGGCAAGTTCAGATGAATATGGCACAGATGTTTTCCCAATAAAAATACTTCAAGCAAATACAAAGTCTGGTAAATATAATGAAGGAAGGATTAAACCAACAGAAATTACAACAATACAAAATGTTGATGAACTTTCTTTATTGTTTAAGGAAAATGCAACCAGATTTTATTCGAAATATGTAAAAAAAGCAGAGGAAGAAACAACAAAAATATAAAAGTTTAGCTTTAAAGCTAAACTTTTTTTATAAAAATTTTTTGTACAAGCAAAAATCGACAAAAAAGGGCATATAAATAAGCATAGCTTTAAGCTATGTTTTTTTGGAGGCTAAATTGATATTTGAAAATTTTATGCTCTTTATGAATAAAATAATGTTTTTTTCTTCGTTTGTTAACAATGCTTCAGGTTTTCCCAAACCATTAACTTTGGAAGAAGAAAAGAGTTATTTTGAAAAGTTTAAGCAGGGTGATAAAAAGGCAAAAGAAATTTTAATTAACCATAATTTAAGACTTGTAGCACATATTGTAAAAAAATATTCAGGAGCAGGAGAAGCTGATGATTTAATTTCAGTTGGTTCAATAGGACTCATCAAAGCAATAAATAATTTTGAATACGGAAAAGGTACTCAACTTTCCACATATGCAGCAAGGTGTATAGAAAATGAAATTTTAATGCTTATCAGAATGAATAAAAAACATAAAAAGGTGATATCAATTCAAGAAAGTTTGGGAAGAGATAAAGATGGAAACGAAATTGAATTATTAGATGTTTTGCCGGGTCTTGATGATGAAGTTTATAATATTGTTGAAAATAATATAATAACAGAAAAAATCAATAAAATAATAGATGAAAAATTACCTAATAGAGAAGCTGAAATTATCAAATTACGATATGGAATTGGTGGCAAGCCAGCACTTACACAACGAGAAGTTGCTGTTAAATTAAATATATCCCGTTCATATATTTCAAGATTAGAAACAAAAGCTATTTCCATAATTAAAGAAGAGTTGGGAAAAAATGATAATATATAAAATATTTATTAAAAAGATTTGAAATTTAAGAATTTTTAAGTTATAGTTAATATGATAAAGATTAAAATTAAAAGTGAGATTGTTTATGGAAAAAGAACAATTTGTTGAAATTATTACTGATATAGTTTTACCTCTTTTTACAGGTTCAAAAATTGTTGGTGAAGAAGAATCTGGCTCTCGTGATTCTGAAGTAGCTTTGGGAATAGGTGGAACAATTTTGCTTAAACCTA